>NZ_JAGPVV010000275.1 GCF_018066915.1 Roseovarius sp. | reverse complement strand
TTCCTATGTGTTCGAGGCACCGCTTTTTGGTGGCGATGACGGTCTGGGCGGCATTGCCCGGCTGGACCTTTCATTCATTGGCCTTGATCTCAACGACGGGCGCAGCTTTGCCCTCTTCTGCCTTGGGGTGCTGGCCGCGATTTATGGCGCGGCGGTGCTGATCCTGCGCTCAGGATTGGGCAGGTCCCTGTCGGGGGTCATGCACAACGAACAGCGGATGCGTGCGCTTGGCCTCACGGTCTGGCGGGTCAAGGCGGATGTCTTTGGTCTCTCGGGTCTGATCTCGGGTCTGGCCGGTGTGATGGCGGCGCAGCATGTGATGTTTGTCTCACCGGGTCTTTTGTCCTGGACGGTTTCCGGCGAGGCGCTTGTGGTGGTGATCCTTGGCGGGCTTGGCACACTGGTCGGTCCGTTGCTGGGCGCTGCGGTCTTTGTCCTGCTCAAGCATGAGGTCGGCGCGCTCACAAGCTATTGGCATCTGGTGGTTGGGATCATCCTGATTGCCGTAGTGATGAGCCGCGCCAACGGCATCTTTGGCTGGATTGAGGCGCGGTTTGCCGCGCGGATTGAACGGCGCGCGGCGGATGCGGTGCGCGATATAGACCCTAGGGAGGTCAAGACCGATGCTTGAGACACACAATCTCGACAAGAGCTTTGGCGCGGTGCATGTCACGCGCGGGGTCTCGCTCCGGCTCGAACGCGGCGAACGGCGGGTGATCCTTGGCCCGAATGGCGCGGGCAAGACGACGCTCTTCAACCTGCTCGTGGGTGAACTGACCCCCGACAGCGGCTCGGTGCATCTGGCGGGCGAGGATGTGACCGCCCTGCCCGTGGCCCGGCGCGCGCGGCAAGGTCTGTCACGCAGCTATCAAAAGAACACGCTCTTTGACGGGCTGACCGTCGAGGAAAATCTGGGACTGGCGGCGGCAATCCACACCGGCAACGCAACGCGGCTTTATACCGACAGCCTCGCACGTCCCGAAGTGCGCGAAATCGTGGCCGAGGTGGCCGAACAGGTCAATCTCATGCCCTATCTGCATGCGCGTGTTTCCGAGATCAGCTACGGCGTCCGGCGACAATTGGAGGTGGGCGTGGCGCTTGCGACGCGGCCTCTGGTTTTGTTGATGGACGAACCGACGAGTGGCGTCGGCCCGGAGATGGCCAAGGGGTTTCACGATCTGCTCAACAACCTGCCACGTGATCTGACGCTGTTGATCATCGAGCATGACATGGATCTGGCCTTTGACGTGGCCGATACGATCACCGTGCTGAACTATGGCGAGGTGGTATTTGACGGGCTGCCCGAGGCCGCGCGCGGCTCCAAGCTGCTCAAGGACATCTATCTGGGGAGTTGGGAAGATGCTTGAACTGAGTGCGGTCAATTCCGGCTATGGTGAAACCCAAGTGCTCTATGGCATGGGTCTGCGCGCCGAAGCAGGCCGGGTTCTGGCCATTCTGGGGCGCAATGGTGCGGGCAAATCCACCACGCTCAAGACGGTGATGGGGCTCTTGCCGCTGCGCGACGGGCAGATCACCTTTGAGGGCAGCGCCATGCCCAAGCGACCCTATGACATCGCAAAGGCGGGCATCGCCTATGTGCCGGAAACGCGGGATATTTTCCCCTCTCTGACGGTGCGCGAGAATCTGGAAATCGCGTCCAAGCGGTTTGACGGGGCCTGGACGATGGACCGGGTGCTGGACCTCTTCCCGCGTCTTGGCGAGCGGTTGGACAATGGCGGCACGCAGCTTTCGGGGGGCGAACAGCAGATGCTGGCCATCGCCCGCGCGCTTCTGATGAACCCGCGCCTGCTGATCCTCGACGAGCCAACCGAGGGGCTGGCCCCGATCATCGTCAAGCTCATCCATGACAAGTTGATGGAGCTCAAGCGCGAGGGGTTGTCGATGGTTCTGGTCGAGCAGAATTTCGGCTTTGCCACCTCGCTTGCCGATGATGTGGTCGTGGTCAGCAAGGGTCAGGTGGTCTGGACCGGCAGCGCCGAGGCCATCCGCGCGGATACCGAGGCACAGCATCGCTGGCTTGGCGTCTGAAACGACAAGCGCCCGCCCGGTCGTCGGGCGGGCACCAAAACCAAATGGCGCGCCTCAGCCCCGCCCGCGATAGGGCGGCACGCCCTGATCGGGAATCCAGACCCCCTCGGGCATTGTCCCCGTCTGCCAGAACACATCAATCGGGATGCCGCCCCGCGGATACCAATAGCCGCCAATCCGAAGCCATTCCGGCTCCAGAAACGCCACCAGCCGCCGTGCAATCGAAATGGTGCAATCCTCATGGAACGCGCCGTGATTGCGAAAGCTGGTCAAGTAAAGCTTGAGCGATTTGCTCTCGACCAGCCATTTGCCCGGCACGTAATCAATCACAAGATGCGCGAAATCAGGCTGTCCGGTCATCGGGCAGAGCGAGGTAAACTCGGGCGCGGTAAAGCGCACGTTAAACTGCACATCCGCCTGCGGATTGGAAACCCGCTCCAGCACCGCCTCTTCCGGGCGTTGCGGGACCACGGTGGCACCGCCCAACTGCTTGAGGTCTTTGTAGATATTCTCGCTCATCTTTCTCTCCTTCACACCCCGCGCTTGTTGCCCCAGAGCATCACATGCAGTTGCGGCAATACCTTTGCCTCAAACCATCCATCGGCTGTCACCCGCTCCACCAACCAGCGCATCCGGTCGTCGATACCGTCCTGATCCACGGTTGCTGCGTCATCCTCAGGCGGGGGCGGCGTGTGATTGCCGGGTTGCAGGTAGAGCGGCAGGTCAGGATAGCGCCCCGCCACGTCCCGCGCCCATTGGTAATCCGCCGCATCAAACACCACGATCTTGAGAACGCTCGCCGCCCCCTTGGCCGCAGCAACACATTCCTCAAAGAGCGCCCAATCCACCACCATCCCCGATGAGGGCGGCTTGGGGCTGAGCACCAGCATATCGAGCGCCGCAAACCAGTCGCGCGCGACAGAGCCTTGGGTTTCCATCGCGAACCGATAGCCCTGTGCATGGCCTAGGTCGATCAACGCGCCCAAGGGCTGAATTGCCGGATTGCCGCCCGAGAGCGTCACCATGATCGGCCGACCGCCCGAGAGCCGCACGACCTCGGCCATCACCGCCTCGACTCTCATCGGCACCCAAGTCTCGCGATAGGCCGAGTCTACCGCGTGCAGGCTGTCACACCAGACGCAACGATAATCGCAGCCTCCTGTGCGCACAAAAACCGTCGGCTGACCGATCAATGCGCCCTCGCCCTGAATGGTCGGACCAAAGATTTCCGAAACCCGGATCGCCTCGCTCACGGACGATACTCCGCCCATGTCTTCGGCGTCTCGCTGACCTTGACCGCGGTCACTTCGGGCCAGCGGGCACGGCACCAGTCAAAGAGATGCTTGGCCATCCGCTCGGCGGTCACGCAATCATCCCCCAGCACATCATTCAGGTGCCGGTGATCCAGCGTGTCGTCGATATACCGCTTCAGATCACCCAGATCGAGGTAATCGCGCACGAACCCATGCGCGTTCAATTCCGCTGCGGTCAGTTCCACAACCACGATGTAATTATGCCCATGCAGCCGCGCGCATTGATGCGTCTCAGGCAGGCCAAAGAGCTGATGTGACGCGGAAAAGTGGAATTCCTTGGTGATCCGGTACATCACGCCTCCCGTCCGGCCACAGCCGCCAGCCAGAAATCCGGGTCTTCATAGTCGGTCGGATCAACCACCCCTGCCAGATGAAACGCCTCGCGCCGCTCCACACAGGTGCCACACCGCCCGCAATGGCGCGCACCACCCTTGTAGCAGGACCATGTCTCGGCAAAGGGCGTGCCATGCTTGGCGCCATCGGTAACGATATCTCCCTTCGATCCCTGCAAGTAGGGCGTGTAGAGCGTGACCTCGGCATAGCCCTCCAGCGCCGCATCCTGCATCGCCTGAAACGCGTTGATGAAACCGGGGCGGCAATCGGGGTAGATGAAATGATCCCCGCCATGCACCGCCGTGGCCACGGCATCCGCCTTTTCCGCCGCCGCCATGCCAAAGGCAATGGCCAGCATGATCGCATTGCGATTGGGCACGATGGTGATTTTCATGGTCTCTTCGGCGTAATGCCCATCCGGCACCGCCACGTCATCGGTCAGCGCCGACCCCGACAGCGCCGCGCCAATCTGGCGAATATCCACCACCTTATGCGGCACGCCCAAGCGGCGCGCACAAGCGGCGGCGTATTCCACCTCTTTCACATGGCGTTGCCCGTAATCAAAGCTCAGAAGCCCCGCCAATTCATGCTCAGCGGCCACCTTATGGGCGAGGGATACGGAATCGAGCCCGCCCGAGCAGATAACAATCGTCCTCATCTTTCATCCTTGTTTTTTAAAGCGGGTAGGCTGCGACCGCTCGACCCCGCGCATCTAGCGCCTTTAGCGGGTGAAAACAAGGCTGCGCTAGGTGGTCAGACGCGCCCGCAAATCTGTCTTGAGCACTTTGCCGTAATTGTTCTTGGGCAACTCGGCCACCGCAATATAGCGTTTGGGCCGCTTGAACCGGGCGATCTGGCCTAGGCAATGCGCGTCAAGCGCGGCCTCATCGAGCGTCCCGTTGCAAACCACAAAGGCCACCACGACCTCACCCCATTCGGCATCGGCCATGCCCACAACCGCGGCCTCAATCACCGATGGATGCGTAAGCAAAACCTCCTCCACCTCGCGCGGATAGATATTGCTGCCGCCCGAGATGATCATGTCCTTGGACCGATCCTGCAAGGTCACATAGCCGTCACCGTCCATCCGTCCCAGATCACCTGTCCAGAGCCAACCGCCCTTGAGCGCCTTTTCACTCGCCGCCGCGTTCTGCCAATAGCCCGGCATCACCGCATCCCCGCGCACGAGGATTTCACCGACCTCACCGCACGGCACCTCGGCCCCGGTTTCATCGGCAATCCGCACCTCGACCACCGATTGCGCGCGGCCCACCGAGGCCAGCCGTTCGCGCCAGCGCGGATGGTTGCGATCCGCCACATCGGCACGCGACAGCGCCGTGATCGCCATCGGGCATTCCCCCTGCCCGTAGATTTGCAGAAACACCGGGCCGAACACCTCGACCGCCTCGAGAATATCCGCCAGATACATCGGCCCCCCGGCATAGACCACGTTGCGCAGCCCCTCCCCGGTCTCGCGGCTCAAACGCGCCTGCGCCGTCAGCCGTTTCACCATCGTCGGGGCGGCAAACATATGCACCCGGCCATGATGCCGTGCGAGATCGAAAATCTCAGCCTCGTCAAACCCACCCGACGCAGGGCAGACATGCCGCGCCCCGCGCAGCACATGCACCATCGCATAGAGCCCCGCGCCATGGCTCATCGGCGCGGCGTAGAGCGTGGCATCCGCGCCCGTCACCTCATCCACATCCGCCAGATAGCTCAGCGACATCGCCAACAGCATCCGGTGCGTGATCCGCACCCCCTTGGGCCGCCCGGTGGTGCCCGAGGTGTAGAAGAGCCATGCCAAATCCCCCGGCGCGCGGGTCGCCACCTCGGCCACGGCCTCGCCCCGCGCCACCGCCTGCGCCGCAACACCCTGTTCAGCCAAGGCATCCCGCCGCGCGGCATCCGCCAGAACCAGCCGCGCGCCCGCGTCCGCGATGATCCACGCCGCCTCTGCGCCATGCAGCTTGGCATTGATCGGCACGGCGGCGGCCCCGGCATACCAAGTGCCATAGAGCGCCAAGAGATACTCGGGCGCATTGCCCATGAAGATCGCCACGCGGTCGCCGGGGGCTACGCCCTGCGAGACAAGCGCGCCCGCCACCTCGCGGGCCGCCCGGTCAAATCCCGCATAATCCGCAACCCGCGCGACCCCCTGAAAGAGCGCCGCGCGTTCGGGCCACGCCTGCGCCGCCCGTTCCAGCCAAATCCCGATATTCATCGCCCAATCCTCCGCGTCGTCACAAAACCACCGAAGCAGGCCCGGCACAATTCCGTAGAAACACGCAAGACCCTTGGCGCGCAGCATTGCACGCGGCATAAACGCCCCAAGGAGAGCGCCATGGAGATCAAGGAACTCGCGTTTGACCATGCCCCTGTGGGGCTCGCGCTGCTGGAACATCGCATCATCCGGCAGTGCAATCAGAAATTCGCCACGATCTTTGGCGATACCCCCGCCGACTATACCAACATTCCGCTGGCCCGCTATTACCCCTCGATCGAGGATTATCGCCGCATCGGGGCGGATGCGCTCGCTATCATGCGCAAGACCGGGCGCTATGCCGACGAGCGGGTGATGAAGCGGCGCAATGGAACGCTCTTCTGGTGCCGGGTGCGCGGACAGTCGCTCACGCCCGAAGCCCCGTTCCAGCGCGGCATCTGGTCATTTTCAGACCTCTCGGACGAACGCCCACTCGTGGAATTGACCCAACGCGAACGCGAGGTGGCGATTCTCACCTGCCGGGGGCTGACGTCCAAGGAAATCGGCCTTGATCTCGGCCTCAGCTACCGCACGGTCGAGGTGTATCGCGCGCGCCTGCTTGAAAAATTTCAGGCCCGCAAACTCGCGGAACTCGTGGCCAAACTTTCGGGCATGCCGCTCTGATTGCGCCTCACTCTCGTAAAATTGCCCCTCAGCCCCCAGATTAAGGGTCAATGGCCGCTTTTCTCAGCCAGCACCTTGCCCTATAAGCGGCCAAAACAAATGCCATGAGCCCGCCAGCCGGGACATCATCGCGCTGTGGTCGAGGAAGATATGTCGAACAAATCCCATGAATCGGACGTGGCCTTTATCAAGGCTCTGGCGGAACTCTTGAACGAGAACGATCTGACCGAATTGTCGGTCAAACGGGAATATGGCGAGGATGACACGCTTCAGGTCCGCGTGAGCCGCCGGGGCGAGGCTGTCACAGCCCATTACGCACCGGCCCCGGCACCCGCCTATGCCCCGGCACCCGCCGCCATGCCTGCGCCCACCGCCCCTGCCGCCACCGAAGACCCCGCAAGCCACCCCGGTGCTGTCACCTCGCCCATGGTTGGCACCGTCTATATGCAGGCCGAACCGGGCGCGCCCGCCTTTGTCAGCGTGGGCACGCAGGTCTCTGAGGGCGATACCCTTCTGATCATCGAGGCGATGAAAACCATGAACCATATTCCCGCTCCGCGCGGCGGCACCGTCAAACGCATCCTGATCGAAGATGGCGCGGCGGTCGAATATGGCGCGCCTCTGATGATCATCGAATAAGGCCCCCGCAATGTTCGAGAAAATCCTGATCGCCAACCGGGGCGAGATTGCCCTCCGCGTGATCCGCGCCGCCCGTGAGATGGGGATCAAGACCGTCGCCGTGCATTCCACCGCCGACGCCGACGCGATGCATGTGCGCATGGCCGACGAATCCGTCTGCATCGGCCCGCCTGCATCATCCGAGAGCTATCTGTCGATCCCCTCGATCATCGCCGCCTGTGAAGTCACGGGCGCGCAGGCGATCCATCCGGGCTATGGGTTTCTCAGCGAGAACGCCAATTTCGTGCAGATCGTCGAGGATCACGGCCTGACCTTCATTGGCCCGTCCGCCGAACATATCCGCATCATGGGCGACAAGATCACCGCCAAGGACACGATGAAGGCGCTTGGTGTGCCCTGCGTGCCCGGCTCCGAGGGGGGCGTTGCCACTCTCAAAGAAGCCCAGGCACTCTGCGCGGACATCGGCTTTCCGGTGATCGTCAAGGCCACCGCCGGTGGCGGCGGTCGCGGCATGAAAGTGGCGCAGAGCGCCGCCGACTTGGAAAAGGCCTTTCTCACCGCCCGCTCCGAGGCCAAAGCCGCCTTTGGCAATGACGAGGTCTATATCGAGAAATACCTGACCACGCCGCGCCATATCGAAATTCAGGTTTTCGGCGATGGCAAGGGCCGCGCCGTGCATCTGGGCGAGCGCGATTGCTCGTTGCAACGCCGCCACCAAAAGGTGCTGGAAGAGGCCCCCGGCCCCTGCATCACCGCCGAAGAGCGCGCCCGCATCGGCAAGATCTGCGCCGATGCCTGCGCGAATATCCAGTATCGCGGTGCAGGCACCATCGAGTTTCTCTATGAAAAGGGCGACTTCTTTTTCATCGAGATGAACACGCGCTTGCAGGTCGAGCATCCCGTGACCGAGGCG
>NZ_JAGPVV010000186.1 GCF_018066915.1 Roseovarius sp. | reverse complement strand
GAGCCCGAGACGTATTTGGGTGCAGGGCCGGCGCCGGAGCCGATGCCCGAGGGAACGATTTTCACCTGCCCGATGCATCCCGAGATCGAGCAGGTCGGACCGGGTGATTGCCCGATCTGCGGGATGGCTTTGGAACCCAAGGGCGTGCCCACTGGTGACGAAGGCCCGAATCCCGAACTCGTTGATTTCACCCGCCGCTTCTGGATCGGCGCGGCGCTGACCATCCCGGTCGTGCTGCTCGCGATGGGCGGCTATGTCGGCATGCCCATTCGCGACTGGACGGGGGAAAGGCTTGCTCACTTGCTGGAGCTGATCCTGGCGACGCCGGTCATTCTCTGGGCCGGCTGGCCGTTCCTCGTGCGAGGCTGGAAGAGCTTCCGCACGCTGAACCTCAACATGTTCAGCCTGATCGCCATGGGCGTCTTCGCGGCCTGGACCTTCAGCACCGTCGCGGTGATCGCACCAGGCCTTTTCCCCGCAGGCTTCCGCGACGACCAGGGCAATGTCGGCATCTATTTCGAGGCAGGGGCAGTGATTGTCGTGCTGGTCCTGCTCGGCCAAATCCTGGAGCTGCGCGCACGTGAGCGAACCGGCTCCGCCATCCGGGCCCTGCTCGACCTTGCAGCCAAGAGCGCCCGAATTATCCGTGCCGATGGAAGTGAGGAGGAAGTGGCGCTTGAGGATGTCCAGATCGGCGATCACATCCGGGTACGACCGGGCGAGAAAGTGCCGGTGGATGGCGAGGTGATCGACGGGCGGTCCTCTGTCGACGAGTCGATGCTCACCGGCGAACCCGTGCCGGTCGAAAAGGTGACAGGCGATGCCGTTACCGGCGCCACGATCAACGGCACTGGCAGTATAATCATCGAAGCGAAACGCGTCGGCGAGGACACGATGCTCGCGCAGATCGTCGAGATGGTTGCAGCCGCACAACGGTCGCGCGCGCCCATCCAGAAGCTCGCCGACGCCGTGGCCGGGTATTTCGTGTCGGCCGTGATCGCCGTGGCCATCGTTTCATTCATTGCCTGGTCGATCTGGGGGCCCACCCCTGCCCTCGCCTATGGTCTCGTTTCCGCCATTGCGGTGCTCATCATCGCCTGTCCCTGTGCGCTGGGGCTCGCGACACCGATGTCGATCATGACGGCAACCGGACGTGGGGCCCAGGCGGGCGTTCTCATCAAGAATGCCGAAGCCCTGGAAGCGTTCGAGAAGGTCGACACCCTGATCGTCGACAAGACCGGCACATTGACCATGGGCAAGCCGGAGCTTGCCGCCGTCCTTCCCGAGGACGGCCATGACGAGGAAGAGGTCCTGCGGCTGGCCGCCAGCCTTGAACGCGGGTCGGAGCACCCACTGGCCGAGGCCATTGTTCGCAGGGCCGAGGCGCGCGGGATAGAACTTGCCAGCGCGCATGACTTCGAGGCGGTCACCGGCATGGGGGTCAAGGGAAGCGTGGACGGTAAGTCCGTCGCTCTCGGGAACGCGCGAATGCTTGGTGAGCTTGGAATCGACGCGCCTGCCGCGACCCAAGTTGCTAACGCACGTCGCGACGAAGGAGAAACGGTGATGTTCGTCATCATCGACGGCGCCGTGGCGGGCCTTGTCAGTGTCGCCGATCCGGTCAAGGAAACGACGCCCGCCGCATTGAAGGCGCTGCATGAACTGGGCTTCCGGATTGTCATGGCGACAGGTGACAACGAACGCACGGCGCGTGCCGTCGCGTCACGGCTTGGGATCGATGATGTCCGGGCCGATGTTTTGCCCGAAGACAAGGCGCGCATCATCCGCGAGCTTCAGGCCGAGGGTCGCAAGGTCGCGATGGCTGGCGACGGCGTGAATGACGCACCTGCCCTGGCGCAGGCGGACGTCGGGATCGCAATGGGAACCGGTGCAGATGTGGCGATTGAGAGTGCCGGCTTCACGCTGTTGAAGGGCGATTTGAATGGACTTGTCCGCGCGCGGCGTCTTTCGCTGGTGTCGCGTTGCCCTTAAATCTGAGACACGACGCGTTCGGGGATATTTTTTGCCCTTAATTATGAGATTCCACTGCCATCGCGCCTATGCTTTTCGCGCGCTGCCGGGCGATGTAATCGACCGCGGCAAGCAGACGTGGCTCCTTATCGAAGGCGCGCAATAGAGCAACCCTTGCATAGTCGTCGATGCCGGAGCTTGAGATGGCCGCTTTGACCAGTGGACGGGATTGGGCTGCATCAATTGCAGCAAGGCCAAACAGCCTTACTTCCAGCCTGTGGCCCTGAAGAGCGTGTAACGGATCTCCGCGGAAGGCCTTTAATGATATGGCAAAGGTGACCGCGCGCATTGCGCGCCGAAGTTGCTTGGAGCTGCGTAATCGCGCGGCGTATTCAAGCCGCGCGGCGCCGTTACGCGCACGATTTATCAGCTTTTCGGGCATCTGTTCGCCACTGGCCTTGCCGAGCGTCGGCACAAGTCTCGTCCCACAAACCTGGCAGTCGAATGCCCAGGCTCGCCTCCAATGCTTGAGCGAAAGGCCCTCTCTGGAGCATTGCAGGCAATGCTGGAATGGTATCTGGGCCGTCAGCGAGGCTTCTCGTGTCGCCATTGCTGGGAAGGTCAAAGATCGCACAACATCTGGGTCAATCCGTGCGGCGTTGGCAATCTTCGCCGCCGCTGCCGCGTCGATGTTGAAGTCCAAGGACGTGCCATGAGTTGTATCGATTTCGATATGGGCCAGCAGTTCCGCGTCATCACAGTAGTTGGCGGCAGCCAGCCGAGACAACCAACCTGACAACAACTCATCTGGCAGAGGTGCGACAGTCTTCGGGAGCGGGCGCGGTTTCAAACCCCGGACGGCTCAAACCGCCGCTGGGCGGTCGAGTGGCGCGACCAAACCGGCGTCCATCTGGCGATTGCGTCATCGGTGATGCATTCCTCGCCTGTGATAATGGCGTCGATGGAAAGATCCTTGACCAGAGCGAAGATGCGCGAGGTCACCCCACCGGTCAGTGCCAAGACCTGCTTGAGAGATTTGACCTTCAGGTTGGACTTCTTTTCCAGTGGCATGGCAGCAATAAGGGTCTGGATCATGTCCGAGAACTCGGCATCGTCGCGCCAGTTTGGCAGATGATGTTCGTCCAGCCGTCGGGCAAGCTGGATATCACCGCGAATAGCATCGACGGCCTCGCTGACCCCAAGGCAGACCAGTGACACCTCGAGCTCATTGCTGAGATATCGAAGAACATTGAGAAAGCGGCGCTGTTCACGATGGGTCCCGGCCAAGAGGTTGTGGACCTCGTCGATCATGATCATTCGCAGGCCAAGGTCGCGCAAAAGCGCAACAACACGGACTTCGAGGGAGGCCACATTTTGAGCGCGCGCGCTCAGTGCCGTGGCCGGTGCCCCGACTGTCGCAAGGATGTGCAGATAGAACCGCCGTTCGTCGGGAGCTGGCGGCGCTTGTAGCAGCAACAGCGGCGTTCGCGTAATTCCCGATGCTGGGTCATATTCCGGTGCATATCTGCGCGACAGGTTGCGGGCGATCATCGTCTTTCCGATCCCGGATGCGCCATGCACAAGAAGGCCAGGCATACGGGTTTGCCTTGGCGCTTCGATCATACACTGCAAACGGTCCAGAACTTGTTCGGCCCGCGGAAAGCCAATCCAGATATCCGATTGAATGAGGGCGATCCGACCGTCTTCCTCTGTTGTCCCTGCCCTCAATTCACCATCTCTCCACTTTGAACAATGGGCGCGATGTATCACCCGTGTCGATCGGGCGCAGCCCTTCGGTTTTCGAGACAGCCGAGTTGGTGTCCTCCAATGTCCCTTTTCTTTCACGGGATCGGCGTTCGGCCTTCGTCAGGCCCCGGCTTTCAAACTCGATCTGGCGTTGCTGTCGGATCAGCTCAGCCAGGACCAGCTCATTGGACCCGGATTTGCCAAGGGCACGGGCCTTCCTCATGGCTTCGCGATATTCCCAGAGCGGCACGGGCGGAATTTCCAAGTTTCTGTAACGCGCCTCAACATATCGGCCATCGTCCAATTCGACCCAGATCATTGAGATATCGCGAGGGTCGTAGCGAACGACCACCTTCCCATCCCCGCGCCCAATGTGGCCTGCAAGCGCATCCGACCAGTACCGTATCTGGAACAGATGGATGCCGTCACGCCTGACCTTGCGCAGTTCGCTCGGCAAGAAGCTTACCCGAAAGGCTTCCATCTCGAAGGGGATGTCGCCCATCATTTCCTCTGAGAGCACCTCCCATTTGGCGACGGGCGTACAGCCAAGACTTGAATGAATGCTGTTGTTGTAGCGGCAGATTTCCAGGGCAAACCAGCGATCAAATTCGCCTAAAGTCATCGCGGCCATGCCTTCGGCATCGTAGTCGCCCTTGGCCACGACCGAGGATTGCGTTGTTCCAGGCAACAGGTGCACGGCCCCCATCATCGTGCCGATCAATCGTTCGATGTGCCCTCCGAAATGAGGACTGCCTGGCGGCCGATAGACCAGATCGATCCCCCATTCCGCACATGCCGACCGAAAGGCATGCGACCGGAAATCGCGCCCGTTATCGACGTGGATGCTATGTGGTTTACCCTGCGCGGGCCAAGGAACATTGCACACCAATTCCGCCAGAAGTTCCGCCTTTGGGGCCACAGCCTGTGTCAGGCAAAGCGCCACCGACAGACGCGAAGGAGCCTCGAGAGAGGTGTAATATCCGGTAACCATCCGCGTTGCGACGTCGATCGCTAGCGTGACCCAAGGCCGCCCAATTGGTTGGCGTTCAAAACTGTCGACGAGAATGATGTCCGCAGGCGTATGGTCGATTTGCACGACCTCCAGTGGGCGGTTTGCCTTGTTGTCGCCTACGACCGGCGCAAATTTCTGGCGGACCGCCTTTGCGCCTTCGCGTGCCTTGGCAATTTCGCGGGCATCCATTGCATCCAGCCTGCGCTGAACCGTCCGACGTGTCGGCGGTTGCAAGCCCTGCTGCCAGCACGCGCTTCGGATTTCTGTCACGATGCGCGACAGGCTTGGACGTTCCCGCCGTAAGAAATAACGGCGAAGATGTTCTTCGATCACCGCTTCCACCTTGCCGGATATCAAGGTTGTACCAGTCGGGCGGCCCCGTTTCCGCGGTACCAGAGCGCTGGTGCGCCCACCCTCTTCGGCCAGACGCTTTATCCAGCGCCAGACAGTCGCCCTGCTGACACCAAGCTCCCAAACGGCGTCATTGATGCCACTTTCCAGACTGCCAGTTCCTTTGAGGTATGCCTGAACAAGCGGACGCAGAACGGCCGCCCTGCGCGCCTCCTCAGCACCAGCGGCAACGGAGTCTTCGCGATCATCATCCATCAATATTTGCCACACGAAGCTGCGAACCCTGTCTCAGGTTTAAGGGTAAAAGTATCGGAATTAAAGACAAAATCGCATATTTAAGGGCAAAGGGCGACCGTTGATTTCGTTGAATTTCCTATCTCACAATTAAAGGCTACGCGACAGCCGCCCTATTTCATGACGCCCGCCCAGATCGACATCGCGCAAATGGATGCGCGGATGGATGCCGGGATCGACACCTTTTCGCTGGTGATCCCGCCCGAGTTCCAGCGCGACCTGCTGGTCGGGCACCGGCCCGAGTTGCAGCTCAATGTCGATGCGACGCGGGTCAGCCAGGCCTTTACCGGGGCGGGCAGTATCAGCGCCATTGTCAATCAGGAGATTGCCGGATGGCTGGCGCGCGATGCCGCCCCGGCCGGGATGCCGGTTGATCTGGCCGTTCG
>NZ_JAGPVV010000168.1 GCF_018066915.1 Roseovarius sp. | reverse complement strand
CCCCTTGCCGCGCCAAGGGAGCAGAAGGTCGGAGCGGCGCGAGGTCTCTGGCCTTCGGTCGCCGCTGCTCTTACCCTGCGCCAAAACGGGAGAGGGGCAGGGATGCTGTCAGGGCTGCGCGTGGTGGAATTCGAAGGGCTGGGGCCCGCGCCCTTTGCCGCGATGATGCTGGCCGAGATGGGCGCAGAGGTGATCGTGATCCACCGCCCCGGCGTAGGCAACCCCGTGACAGGCGCGCGCAACCTGCTTGATCGCGGCAAACGCTCCATCGTGCTCGACCTCAAGAGCGCTGAGGATGTGGCCACCGCGCGCGCCCTCATCACTCGCGCCGATGCGCTGATCGAGGGGTTTCGCCCCGGCGTGATGGAGCGTTTGGGGCTGGGGCCAGAGGCGATGCAAGCCGCCAACCCGCGCCTTGTCTACGGGCGCATGACCGGCTGGGGGCAGGATGGGCCGCGCGCGCAAGAGGCGGGGCATGACCTCAACTACATCGCCACCTCCGGCGCGCTCTGGTATGCGGGCGCGCCCGGCACGCCGCCCCAGACGCCCGCAACGCTTGTGGGGGATGTGGGCGGCGGCGCGCTCTATCTCGTGGCGGGGATGCTGGCGGGGCTGATCCGCGCCGGGCGCACGGGACAAGGCACCGTGGTAGATGCGGCCATTGTCGATGGCTCGGCGCATATGTTGGCGCTCCTGATGTCGATGATGCCCTCAGGCAACCTCAGCATGACACGCGGTCAGAGCCTGCTTGATGGCCCGCATTGGAGCCGCGTTTACGCCTGCGCCTGCGGCGGCTGGCTCTCGGTGCAATGTCTTGAGCCGCAGTTCTATGCCGAATTCCTGTCCCGGCTGAACCTGTCGGATGAACCGGATATGGCCGCGCAATATGACCGCACACAATGGCCCGCACAGGGCGCCAGATTGGCGGCGCTGTTTGCCGCGCACCCGCTGGCACATTGGACCGAGGTCTTCGCCGGGTCCGATGCCTGCGTCGCCCCAGTTCTGTCCCCCGATGCGGCAGAAAATGATCCGCATATTGCGGCGCGCGGCGTCTGGCAGCAGGACGGCGGCTGTCTCAGCCCCGCGCCCGCCCCCCGCTTTGATGGGCACCGCCGCACGGTGGCCCCACCGCCCACACGCGGAGAACACAGCGCCGAAATCCGCGCCTGGCTCGATGCTCCCCTCTGACACCAATCCATAGGACCGCCCCATGCCCATTTACGTCGATGCCGATGCCTGCCCGGTCAAGGACGAGGTCGAGCGCGTCGGCACGCGCCACGGGCTGCGGATGTTCGTGGTCTCGAATGGCGGCCTGCGCCCCTCGCGCAACCCGCTGGTCGAAACGGTGATCGTGCCCGATGGCCCCGACGTGGCGGATATGTGGATCGCCGAGCGCGCGGGGCCGGGGGATGTGGTGATCACCGGGGATATCCCGCTGGCCGCAAAATGCGTGGCGGCAGGGGCACAGGTGCTCAAGCACAACGGCGAGGCGCTGACAGGGGCCAATATCGGCAATGTGCTGGCCACACGCGATCTCATGTCCGACCTGCGCGCCGCTGATCCGTTCCGTCAGGGCGGCGGCAAAGGGTTTACAAAGGCCGACCGCTCGCGTTTTCTGGACGCTCTGGAACGGGCGGTGCGGGCTGCGGCCCGTAACATCTGAAGGACCCCCATGACCCCCACCATCTCCGTCCAGCGTTCCAACCTCATTGGTGCTGCCTATGCGCTTGCGGCGGTGTTGTGTTTTTCGCTCAACGATGTGGGGATAAAATTCCTGTCGGATAGCTATGCCCTGCATCAGGTGGTGTTCATCCGCGCGCTTGTGGGTATGGCTGCCTTTGCGGCCTTCGTGATGCCCTTTGCGGGTGGTCTCGCCCTCTTGCGCACGCGCCGCCCGAAAATGCACCTTTTGCGCGGCCTCTGCGTGGTCAGCGCCAATACCTGTCTCTTTCTGGGGCTGGCGGCGATGCCGATTGCCGATGCGGTCGCGGTGTTCTTTGTCTCGCCGCTGGTGATCACGGTGTTTTCCGTGCTGTTCCTGCGCGAAACCGTGGGCAACCGGCGATGGGCGGCGATTGCCGTGGGGTTTCTGGGGGTCTTGGTGATCGTCAAGCCGGGCACGGCAGCGTTTCAACTGGCCTCGCTCCTGCCCATCGCGGCGGCGTTTCTCTATGCGGTGATGCACATCCTCGCGCGCAAGATCGGCGGCACCGAGAGCGCGCCAACCATGGCCTTTTACATCCAGCTTACGTTCATTGTCGCCAGCACGATCATCGGCCTCAGCTTTGGCGATGGCCGCTTTGCCGGGATGGGGCATCCCTCGCTCGAATTCCTGTTTCGCGCCTGGGTCTGGCCTGATCCGGGGGATTGGCCGATCCTGATCATGCTGGGCATATCGGGCATGTTGGGGGGTCTCTTCATCTCTCAGGCTTATCGTCTGTCCGAGGCGGCCTTTGCCGCGCCGTTCGAATATGTCGCCATGCCGATGGCGATCATGTGGGGGGTGACGGTGTTTGGCACCTGGCCCGATGCGACCGCCTGGATCGGAATTGCGCTGATTGTGGGCTCTGGCCTCTATCTCTTGTGGCGCGAGTCGGTCAAGGATGCGACGGTTGCCACCAAGGCCCCGACCTATCGCCGCTGAAGCAATTTCAGAAAAAGTTGATAGACTTTTTCGGTTCGAAATTGCGACAACTCAATCTAAAGAACAAAGGAGAGGCGCATGAGCCTGACGATCATTCCCTTTGCCCAAGGCGAGGCGCATCTGGAGTGGCGGGGTCTGTGTGCGGCCTTCGAGGCGGGGCATCGCCTGCCCAAGGCCGAGATTGCCGATACGCTGCTCTATCGTGGGCGCGATACGCTCTTGAACCGCGCGGCATGGATCGACGGGATGGGATTGGCGGTCAAATCCGCCACGATCTTTCCCGGCAATCCAGAGCAGGGGGTGCCGATGATCAACGGCGCGGTCAATCTCTATTCCGATGCCGATGGCACGCTGGAGGCGCTCGTTGATTTTCACCTTGTGACCAAGTGGAAAACCGCCGGTGACAGCCTCTATGCCGCCATGCGGCTGGCCCGGCCCGATAGCGAAGCCATCCTCATCATCGGCGCGGGCACCGTGGGCCGCGCGCTCTGGCAGGCCTATAGCGCGGTCTTTCCTCGGGCGCGGTTCAGCGTCTGGAACCGCACCCGCACCAATGCCGATGCGATGGCAGCAGAGTGTGAGGACATGACCGTGGCCGAGGATCTGGAAACCGCCGTGCACGCCGCCGATATCGTGACCTCTGCCACCATGTCCACCGATCCGCTGATCAAAGGGGACTGGCTGCGCCCCGGCCAGCATATCGACCTGATCGGCGCCTATCGCCCCGACATGCGCGAGGCGGATGATGTGGCTATCGCGCGGGCGCGGGTCTTTGTCGACAGTTTCGACACCACGGTCGCTCATATCGGCGAGATCATGACGCCCTTGGAAACCGGCGTGATCCCCCGCGACCACCTCATCGCCGATTTCTATGATCCTGAGAGGTTTCGGCGGCAGTCGCCCGAGGACATCACCCTCTTCAAGAACGGCGGTGGTGCGCATCTCGACCTGATGACCAGCCGCTATATCCTCGATGCCTGGAGGGCTGCGGCATGATCTGGGTCGGGCTGCTGGCGCTTGCAGGGCTGGTCATCGCGGCCCCATTTCTGCGCGAGGCGATGAAACCCGCGATGACCGACCAACTCCGCAGGAATGCCCCCGGCAATTTCGTCACCTTGTCGCGCGGGATCACGCATTACCGCTGGCTGGGGGCCACACGCGGGCCGGTGGCGGTCTGTGTGCATGGTCTGACCACGCCCTCCTTTGTCTGGCAGGGGATCGCGGCGGGGCTTGGCACCCTTGGCTACCGCGTGCTGGTCTATGACCTCTATGGGCGCGGCTATAGTGACCGGCCTGATGGCCCGCAGGACAGCGCCTTTTTCATCACCCAGCTTGAGGAATTGCTCGAGGATCAGGGGATCACCGGGGACTTTACGCTTTTGGGCTATTCCATGGGCGGCGCGATTGCCACGGCCTTTGCCGCGCTGCATCCCGAACGCCTGCGGGCGCTGGTGCTGATTGCGCCTGCCGGGCTGGGGCATGATCTGGGGCGCTTGGCAGAACGGGTCGCGCGGGGTGGGCTCTTCGCGCAATGGCTGATGCTGGCGGGCTTCCCGCGCAGCTTTCGCAAGGGCTGCGAGGCAGAGCGGCATCTGCCCTCGAGCGTGCCGGGCATCGTCGATCTGCAACAGGCGCAATTGCGCTATCGTGGCTTTGTGCCTGCGGTGTCCCGCTCGATTGCCGGGATGGTGTCCGAGGATCTGACCGAAGAGCATGCGGATATCGCTGAAACGCGGCTGCCGGTGCTGGCCATCTGGGGGCGCGAAGATACCGTTATCCCGATGCGCAGCATGGCGCGGCTGGCCGAGGTCAACCGCAGCGCCCGCCAAGAGGTGATCGAGGGCGCAGGGCACGGTCTGACCTATACCCACAGCGACGCGGTGCTGGCCGCGCTGCGTGATCTCATGCGCGATTAGGCTGGTTTCAACTGCCGTTCCTTGACCGGCAGGTGGACAATTGCCGAGAAGGCGCCAACCCCGATGCCGACCCACCACACGACGCTGTAATCGCCGTGCAAATCGTAGAGCTTTCCACCCAACCACACGCCCATGAAGCTGCCGAGTTGGTGGGAAAAGAACACGATCCCATAGAGGGTGCCCATGTACCGCAAACCATAGAGATGCGCGATCAATCCCGAGGTCAGCGGCACCGTGGCCAGCCACAAGGACCCCATCGTTACCGAAAAGAGCAGCACCGTCGCCGGTGTGATTGGCGTCATGATAAATGCCGCCGCCACCAGCGTCCGGCCCAGATAGATTGCCGCCAACAGGTTCTTCTTGGAATACCGCTTGCCCAACCATCCCGCCGTCAGCGTGCCCGCGATATTGGCAAGGCCAATGACCGAGATGGCCACAGCCCCAAGTGCCGAGGTGGTGGTGATCCCGATATTGTGCAGCGCGCCGCCGGGCAGGATCGGACCACACATCTCGGTCACAAAGGCCGGGAAATGCGCCGTAATAAAGCCCAGTTGATAGCCACAGCTAAAAAACCCGAGAAAGATCAATGTGAAGGACGGGTCGCGAAAGGCCCGGTTCAGGATCGTACCCATGGACTCCTCGATCACTGCGCGGTCCACAGGCTCGGGCGCGCGCATCAGCGGCAGCATTGCCAGCACCGCAATGATCACGGCGGCAAAGATCAGGAACACGCTCTGCCAAGTCATCAAGGACAGCAGGAATTCCGCCAGCGGCGCGCCAAACACCTGCCCCGCCGATCCCGCAGCGGTGGCAATAGCCAGGCTCATCGAGCGGTTCTCGTCGGAACTGGCGCGGCCCACCACGGCGAGGATGACGCCAAAGCCGGTGCCCGCGATGCCGAACCCAACGAGGATTTCGTAGAGCTGATGCGCCTCTGGCGTTACCGCAAAGGATGACAGCACCAGCCCCGCCGCATAGGTGAGGGCCCCCAGAAAAATCGCCTTCTGGTCGCCGATTTTCTCGGCCAGCGCGCCGAAAAGTGGCTGGCCGATGCCCCAGGCGAGGTTCTGGATGGCGATGGCCAGCGAAAACTCGGCGCGCGGCCAGTTGAACTCGGTCGCGATCGGGATCTGGAACACGCCAAAGGACGCGCGGATCGCAAAAGAGATCAGGATGATGGTGCAGCCCGCCACAAGAACGGGGGTGATCAGGGGGGCGGATTTCGGCATTCTATCCTCGCGCGCTATCCCGGCACCTTAGGGGAATGGCGAGGGGCGTCAATTCAGGCTTTGTGATGGGGCACATCACGTTTTGCATCATCCGAGGAGCTGCGCCACCATGCGGCTATTCGCATCGCTCAGGGCCTCGATGACATCGAAATGATGCCGCCCCTTGGCAATCTCGTGGCCAGCGTTCCATGCCGATGCCAGCCAGCGCGCCTGATCCAGAAACACCGGCCGCTCCTCCGCCCCGACCCAGACCGTGACCGGCACGGGCAAGGGCCGCATGAGCGCGGGGCTCTCGGCCTCTGCCGCCGCCCGGTCCAGCTGGAAGTGTTCATTCATCGAGGTTTGCAAAAGCGGGCGCAGATCCGACACCGGCGAGATGGGCATGACATGGCTCAGCCGCGCCGCCACATCCCCGGGCAAGACCCCCGGCACCGCCATCCGCGCCACCAGATGCCCACCCGCCGAATGACCAACCAGTGCCAATGGCCCATCCGTGCGCGCCGCCAGAACGCAAATCGCCCGCGCAATCTGTCGCGTGATATCGGCAATCCGCACCTCCGGGCAGAGGTCATAGGACGGCATCGCCACCGCCCAGCCGCGTGCGAGCGGCCCCGCCGCCAGATGCGACCAGAGCGAGCGGTCAAACCGTATCCAATAGCCACCATGCACAAAGATACATAGCCCACGCGCCGCGCCGGTGGGGTGAAAGAGGTCAAACACCTGCCGCGCCCCATCGCCGTAAGGCAGGCCAAGTTCCGCGCGCCGCTCGGCGCTCAGCTTGGCGCGAAACGCCTCTGCCGCCACGGTCCAGCGCGCCGGATATTGCGCGCCACCCGGAATATACGGCACATTGGCATAGGCATCGTCCAGTTCCACGGCGTATTCTCCCCTATCTGGCCCTAGACATTCCTAGCCCAAGCTGGTCTGTCATGGCGAGACCAAAAGCCATGCCAAAAGGGAAACGCAATGACCAAGACCGACCTGAAATCCATGCTCAAGGACCCCAGCCTGCTGTGCGAGCGGGCCTATATCAACGGCGAGTGGGTGGATGGCGACAATGGCACCTTTGCCGTGACCAACCCGGCACGCGGCGACGTGATCGCGCATGTGGCCGATCTCAGCCGCGCTCAGGTTGCGCGCGCGATTGCCGCCGCGGAAACCGCGCAAAAGGAATGGGCAAAATGGACCGGCAAGGAACGCGCCGTCGTGCTGCGCCGCTTCTTTGACCTGATGATGGAGAACCAGCACGATCTGGGCGTGATCCTGACTGCCGAACAGGGCAAGCCGCTGGCCGAGGCCAAGGGCGAGGTGGGCTATGGTGCCTCCTTCATCGAATTCTTTGGCGAAGAGGCCAAGCGCATCTATGGCGAGACCATCCCCGGCCATCAGCGCGACAAGCGGATCACCGTCATCAAACAGCCCATCGGCGTCGTCGCCTCGATCACGCCGTGGAATTTTCCCAACGCGATGATCACCCGCAAGGCCGCCCCAGCCTTGGCGGCGGGATGCTCTTTCGTCGGCCGCCCGGCTGCGGAAACGCCGCTCTCGGCCACCGCGATGGGCCTCTTGGCCGAGCGTGCGGGTATTCCGGCGGGCGTGTTCAACATCGTCACCTCGTCGCGCGCCTCCGAGATTGGCAAGGAATTCTGCGAGAACCCGGCGGTGCGCAAGATCACCTTTACCGGCTCGACCGAGGTGGGGCGCATCCTCCTGCGTCAAGCGGCCGATCAGGTGATGAAATGTTCGATGGAACTTGGCGGCAACGCGCCTTTCATCGTGTTCGACGATGCCGATCTCGATGCGGCGGTCGAGGGTGCGATCCTCTGCAAATTCCGCAACAATGGTCAGACCTGCGTCTGCGCCAACCGCATCTATGTGCAGGCCGGGGTTTATGACGCCTTCGCCGCCAAGCTCAAGGCCGCGGTCGAAAAGCTCAAGATGGGCGATGGCATGGACGAGGGCGTGGCGCTTGGGCCGCTCATCAACGCGGATGCCATCACCAAGGTTCAGGAGCATGTCGCCGACGCCAAGGCCAAAGGCGCCTCGGTCATTCTGGGGGGTGGAGAGCCCACTCAGGGTGCGGGCTATTTCCTGCCCCCCACCATCGTCACCGGCTGCACGCAGGATATGGCCTTTGCCACCGACGAGACATTCGGCCCGCTGGCTCCGCTCTTCAAGTTCGAGAGCGAAGATGATGTGATCGCCATGGCCAATGACACGATCTTTGGTCTGGCCTCGTATTTCTACGCCAAGGACCTCAGCCGCGTCTACAAAGTGGCCGAAGCACTCGAATATGGCATCGTCGGCGTCAACACCGGGATCATCTCGACCGAAGTGGCCCCCTTTGGCGGCGTCAAGCAGTCCGGGCTTGGCCGCGAAGGCAGCCATCACGGGATCGAGGACTTCCTCGAGATGAAGTATATCTGCATGAGCGTCTGACCAAAGCGGTACTCGACCAAGGGCAGGTCCCTCGCTAGGATGTGATCAAGTCTTGAAGCAAAGGAGGCCGGCGATGCCCCGCTTTTTCCTCTTGGCCGGCCTGATGGCTGTGTTGCCCGCAACAGCCGTGCAGGCGCAGGATGATGAAACGCGCGCCATAACGGGCGCGGTCGGGTATCTGCAACGGATCGCCCTGCCGCCCGATGCCCGCGCCGTGGTCGTGGCAGAGGGGCGGTTTGGCGCGATGCTGGGCGAGGTGACGCTCGATGCCGATGGCAAGCAGGTGCCGCTGCCCTTCGAGATGACGGTGCCAGCCAATCTGTCGGGGCGGCTCAGCGCGGTGATCCGGGTCAACAACCAGCCGCGCTGGCTCTTGCGGGATATGCCCTTTGATGCGGGAACGACGCCGATTGATCTGGGAACGCTCATCCTCGAGCCGGTGACAGCGCTCGCCTTTGCAGTCGATTTCATCTGCGGCGATACCACGGTCTCTTTCGGGATGCTGGGCGATGAAACCGTGCTGCGCGCCGAAGGGCGGGATATCACGATGACCCAAGTCATCTCGGCCTCTGGTGCCCGGTTCCAAGGGATCAAGGAACAGAACACCGAATTCTGGAACAAGGGCGACCGGGCCATGGTCCGCCTCGAGGGGCGGGATCTGCCCGAATGTCAGCAGGCACCGCCGCCCGCGCAACAGACCTATCGCGCAGGCGGCAATGAACCGGGCTGGTCTGTTGTCCTGACCGCCGAGACCGCCGAGATCACCGCCGATTACGGCGAGATCACCCACAGCCTGCCCCGCCCCGAGGTGCAGGTTTTGCCCGGCTCTTACGTCTTCGACATGCCCGAGATCGCCGCGCAACTCACCATCCGCGAAGGCATATGCCGCGATGACGCCACTGGCATGCCCCATCCTGACTCAGCAGTCTTGAACATGGATGGCCGCGAATTCCGTGGCTGTAGCGGCTCACCCGAGGACCTGCTGACAGGCCCCGCGTGGCAGGTAACAGCCCTTGGCGAGACGCCCTTGATCGAGCCAGAGCGTCTGACCCTCAATTTCATCACGCCGGGGCGCGTGGCAGGCAGCTCAGGCTGCAACCGGCTGGTGGGGGGCTACACGCTCACGGGCGAGGGGCTGCAATTCGGGGCCATGGGCAGCACGATGATGGCCTGCCCCGATCCCCTCATGGAACAAGAACGCCGCATGCTTGATGCGCTGGAACAGGTGACGCGCTTTGATATCGCCGAGGATGGCGCGTTGCGCCTCATTGGCGGCGCGGATGATGGCGTGCTGATCGAGGCGCGGCGGCCCTGAACGGCAAACGCCCGGCCAGACGGATCTGACCGGGCGCGGACATGGATTGTGGCTCAGTTCACCTTGTCGGCGTCCACCACATCCTTGGTCACAATATCCCCGCTGGCAATCGCGATGCGGCGCGGCTTGAGAGCCTCGGGCACCTCGCGGCGCAGGTCGATATGCAGCATCCCATCGGCATGGGTGGCCCCGATCACGCGCACATGATCGGCCAACTGAAAGCGGCGTTCAAACGCGCGGGTGGCAATGCCACGGTGCAGATAGGTGCGCCCCTCGTCCTCGTCGCTCTTGCGTGCCGAGACGACAAGCGACCCATCCTTGACCTCGACCCCCAGATCATCGGCAGAGAATCCCGCAACGGCAATCGAGATGCGATAGGCATCGTCGGCGGTCTTTTCGATGTTGTAGGGCGGATAGGTCGGCTGGGCCACGTCACTGGACATCACACGATCCAAGAGGTCGGCGATCTGGTCAAAGCCGACGGTGGCGCGATAAAGCGGGGCAAGATCAAAATTACGCATGGGTCATCCTCCATTGAGCGATACCGGATTGGTGCCTTCCCCTTTGGGGACAGGAGATCTGTCCGGCCCGTCATGCGGCACCGGAACATCTGCGATGTGGGAAGTGCCCTGGCCGCTGTCAAGACCCCGCGCGCGCCCTCAGGGCCGCGCGAATTTCGCGCCTGACGCGCCGCCGCCGCCCACTGTCACGCGCCGAAACCCCGGGTTGGCCGCGAGCGGGTTATAGGATGCCGCGCGCAACCCCTGTTTCAGCCCTGCCACGAGGTCGGGCAGGTCCATGCCATAGGCGCGGCTCTCGCCGCCGTCCCAATTGCCGCCACTGACCAGCGACAGGATGCGCGCCCGCCCGCCGTCCTTGGCAAAGACCGGCGCGCCGGATGATCCGTTGATCACCGCACAGTCAAACCCCATGATCCCCTCTGCGCGCCACAAAAGCCCGCAATCACGCTGCCATGACGGGGCCTTGTCGCGGTCCCGGCCATAAGAGACGACGCTCACCCGTTGACCGGGCGCAGGCGCTGCCGAGAGGTGAAAAGGTGCGGCAAGTGCTGCGGGAATCGGCGCAGTCAGTTGCAAGAGCGCGACATCGCGCCCGATATTCTCGGCCTGCATCCCCGCCGCCGGATCATAGCCGGGGGCAACCACATATTTTGCCACGCCCGCCTCGGCGATCACCACCCCATCGCGCAGCCCGGCGCGAAACCGGATGATGTCGGGCGCGATACCTTGCCCTGCGCGGTCATAGACACAATGCGCCGCCGTTAGCACCTGATCGGGGGCAATCAGCACCCCGGTGCAATAGCCATCGCGCCCCAGATCAACCCGCCCCACCGCCTCCCAACCAAAGAGATCATCGCGGTCGGTCAACCGGATCAACCCGCTGGTCTGCGCCAAGGCCCCGGACGCACCAAGCATCAGCGCGACAATCGCCGCAACAGAGGCGCGCCATCCTCTCATGGCTTGGCAAACTTCGCGCCGGTATCGCGGCGGATGCCCGAGGTGAACATCTTGGGTGCCGCGTCTTGAAACACGCCGCCGCCTTCATCCAGTGTCGCGCGCAGAACCCGCAGCGGATCGGTCAATTGCGTGCCAAGCGATACCTTGCGCCCTTCGACCTCGGCCATGGCCGACACCACCGAGACAATGCGCGGCACCCCGCCTTCAAAGCTGAAGATCGGCGCACCGCTCGATCCGAAATCCACATCGCAGGACATGACCAGAACGCCATCCTGACGCGCCAGAACCTCGCAGATGTTTTGCAGCGATGGCGCTTCGGAGCGGTCGCGGGCATAGCTGACGACGCCGATCTTCTGTCCCTTGCGCGGGCGCTCATCGGTCTCGAACGGGGTCACGCGCGTGTTGTTGATCGGATGGTGCAATTCCAGCAGCGCCACGTCATTGCGCACGCGGTCTGCGGTGACATCCGTCGCAGGCGCATAATCGGGATGCGTCACCGCGCGCCGCACCGTGCGATAGGCCGCAGCGCGGCCATTGCGCCACCCAGCCATGAATTCAATCCGCGCCGGATCAATCCGCGCGCCGGTTTCCTTGTCAAAGAGGCAATGCGCCGCCGTCAGCACCAAATCGGGGGCCACCAGCGCCCCGGTGCAGAACCCGCGCCCCGCCAGTTCGAGCCGCCCCACGGCTTCCCACTGACGGGCTTCGTCGCCCATATCCAAGAGTTCAAGGCGGCTGTCCTGCGCCATGGACGCGCCTGCAAGGCAGACGCACAAAACGGTTAGCATGTTGCGCAGCATGGGGTCTCCGACCGGGTCCAGACACCTGCGGGATAGCAAGCGTTTTGGGCCAGATTATGACCGGATCAGCGCAGGATCGGAACCCCGGTCATCCCTTGGGCCGCGCGGGTCATGGCGGGCGGTTTCGGCCCGCCGGTGGCCCAATCCAGCAATTCGACCGTGTGGACCACCGGAATACCCGTGCCCGATCCGATCTGCATCATGCAGCCGATATTGCCGGCGGCGATCACATCGGGGTTCTTGGCCTCCAGCGTGCGCACCTTGCGCGCCTTGAGCTGTTTCGAAATCTCGGGCTGCATCAGGTTATAGGTGCCCGCCGACCCACAGCAGAGATGACTGTCCGCTGGCTCCACCACCGCGAATCCGGCCCGCTTCAAGAGGTCCTTGGGATAGGTCTTGATCTTTTGCCCATGTTGCAGCGAACAGGCCGCGTGATAGGCGATCACCATGTCCTTGTCCTCGCCTTGCGGCAGGTCGAGCTGCATCAGGATTTCGCTCACATCCATGGCAATGGCGCTGACGCGCGCGGCATCCGTCGCGAGCGATTCGTGCCGGAACATATGGCCGTAATCCTTGACCGTGGTGCCACAGCCGCTGGTGTTGATCACGATGGCATCAAGCCCGGCACCATCCATTTCGCGCGCCCAGGCCTTGATATTCTTGGCCGCCGTCGCGTGGCTCTCATCGGTCTTGCCCATGTGATGCGTCAGCGCCCCGCAACAGCCCGCCCCTTCGGCCACCACCACCTCGCATCCCAGCCGCGTGAGCAGGCGGATCGTGGCATCGTTGATATCGGTGTTGAGCGCGCGCTGCGCACAGCCCGTCATCAGCGCCACGCGTTTCTTGCGCGCACCTTGCGGCGCAAAACTCTGCGGATCGTCATTGCGGCTCACGGGCGGCACCTGTTTGGGCGCCATCTCCAGCATCGCGCGCAACCGCGCATCGGGCATCAGCCGCGCAAAGGGCCGCCCGATCTTGGCACCTAGCAGCGCCACCCGGAAGCGCATCGGATAGGGCAGGATACGCGCCAATATCCAGCGCAGCGCGCGATCCCCCAAGGGCCGCTTGTAGCGCTCCTCAATATATTCCCGCGCCTGATCCACCAGATGCATGTAATGCACGCCAGAGGGGCAAGTGGTCATGCAGGCCAGACAGGACAGGCAGCGATCAATATGCTTGACCGTCTTGGCATCCGGCACGCGGTCATTTTCCAGCATGTCCTTGATGAGGTAAATCCGCCCCCTCGGGCTGTCCAACTCATCCCCCAGCACCTGATAGGTTGGGCAGGTGGCGGTGCAGAATCCGCAATGCACGCAAGAGCGCAGAATCTCGTTGGCGCGGACAATCTTGGGATTTTCAAGCTGTTCGGCGGTAAATTCGGTTTTCATCTGTTGCTACTTTCGCGCCTTTCAAACGGCTGCACCCGTGGCCATCAGGCCGGGGTTCAGAATTTGCCTTGGATCGAATTTCTGGCGCAATCCCGCCTGCAACGCCGCCACCGGGGCAGAGAGCGGATGAAACGCGCCTTGGCTGCGGTCACCACGGATCAGCGTGGCATGGCCGCCCCGCGCCGCCACCGCACCGCGTATCTTGGCGGCACTCAGCCCCGTTCCCTCAGCCGCCAAGAGCCAGATCAGCCCCCCACCCCAATCATAAAACGCCTGTGCGCCCGGCAGATCGGCCACAACCCCCGGCGCATCGGTGGGCTTGACCGACAAACGCCAGACATCGCCCGCCCGCTCCTGAAACGGGCCAACATCGCGGATATGCGCCCAATGCGCGGCGGTCTTGTCCGTATCCGCCTCAAAAATCCAAGGGCCATGGTCGGCCAAGAGCCGCGTCAGCGCCTCGGCGCGGTAGGCCACCGAATTCTCAAACCCTTCCAGCCGGATCATCGTCACTGGCGCCCCCGTCGGCCCCGCTTGCAAATGCGCGGCCCCCGACACCTCATAGGGCGAGGCGAGCGCCCGGCAGAGGGCGGTCACGGCGGCCGCATCGCTCAGCCCCTCGATCCGCAGCATCCCCATGCTGCGCGGGCGCGGCAGAACCTTGAGCG
>NZ_JAGPVV010000167.1 GCF_018066915.1 Roseovarius sp. | reverse complement strand
CGATGATGAAGCTACGCATGGCCGAGGTGCCGCATCTCATCGACTTGCAAGCGATCGAGGCCCTGCGCGGAATCACAATCGACGGCCACCGCATCACGCTTGGGGCCATGGTCACGCAAGCAGACCTGATCGCCCATGCTGGTCTTGCTACCCACGCCCCCCTCCTGCGCGAGGCGGCGCTTCAGATCGCCGACCCGCAGGTGCGCGCCATGGGCACGGTCGGCGGCAACGTCGCCAATGGCGATCCCGGCAACGACATGCCCGGCCTCATGCAATGCCTCGATGCCACCTTCCACGTCACCGGCCCCGAGGGCAGCCGCACCATCCCCGCACGGGAGTTTTACGAGAGCGCCTATCTCACCGCCCGTGAGGATGACGAAATCCTGACGGCCGTCAGCTTTGACGCGCCCACCGGCGGGCAGGCCTATGAGAAACAAAAACGCAAGATCGGCGATTACGCCACCGCCGCCGCAGCCGTGATCGTGACCCGAGAGGGGGATCGTTGCACCGCCGCTTCCATCGCCATGACCAACCTGTCGGACACGCCCATCTGGGCCGAAGCGGCAGGCAAGGCCCTTATCGGAACCTCCTGCAACGAGGATGCCGTTATCGCCGCAATCACCGCAATGCAGGCCGCCATCGACCCGTCAGAGGACAATCGCGGCCCGGTCGAATTCAAACGCCACACGGCAGGCATCATTCTGGCCCGCGCCATCGCCCGCGCCTGGTCGCGCGCCTGAGGAATAGAACCCATGTCCAAGAAAATGCAGATCACCCTCACCGTGAATGGTACCCGGCATGAAATCCTTGCCGAACCACGCGAACTTCTGATCCATGTCCTGCGCGAGCGCCTCAATATCACCGGGCCCCACATTGGCTGCGAAACCTCGCATTGCGGCGCCTGCACCGTGATCATGGGTGAGCGGTCGATCAAATCCTGCACCGTCTTTGCGGCACAGGCCGATGGGGCCACCATCACCACCATCGAAGGGCTGGGCACGCCCGACGCGCTCCACCCGCTGCAAGAGGCGTTCCGCGAGCATCACGGGCTGCAATGCGGCTTTTGCACGCCGGGCATGATCACGCGCGCGGCGCAACTCCTCAAAGAAAACCCCGACCCGACCGAGGAAGAGGTGCGCTTCGGCATGGCCGGAAATCTCTGCCGCTGCACCGGCTATCAGAACATCGTCAAATCCGTGCTTGCCGCCGCTGCCACGATAAATTCCGCCAAGGAGGCCGCAGAATGAACGACCTGACGCCAGACCGCGACGACCGCACCGCCAAACTCAAGGGCATCGGCTGCGCCCGCAAGCGCGTCGAGGATGCGCGCTTTACCCAAGGCAAGGGCAACTATGTCGATGACATCAAGCTGCCCGGCATGCTCTTTGGCGATTTCGTGCGCTCGCCCTATGCCCATGCCCGCGTCACCTCTATCGACACCTCCGCCGCCATGGCCCTTGACGGCGTGGTGGCTGTGCTGACCGCCAAGGACCTAGAACCGCTCGGCCTGCATTGGATGCCCACGCTCGCGGGCGACAAACAGATGGTGCTGGCCGATGGCAAGGTGCTCTTTCAAGGGCAAGAGGTGGCCTTTGTCGTCGCCCGTGACCGCTATGTCGCCGCCGATGCCGTGGAACTGGTCGAGGTGGAGTATGAAGAGCTTCCCGTCATCACCGACCCCTTCGTGTCACTCAACTCCGACACCGTGCTGCGCGAGGATCTCGCCCTCGGTGCCGACGGCGCGCATGGCCCCCGCCGCCATCCCAACCACATCTTTCTCTGGGAACAGGGCGACAAATCCGCCACGGAAGAGGTCATCGCATCGGCTGACGTGGTGGCCGAGGAAATGATCTATTACCACCGCACCCACCCCTGCCCACTGGAAACCTGCGGCTGCGTCGCCTCCATGGACAAGGTCAACGGCAAGCTGACGGTCTACGGCACCTTTCAGGCGCCGCATGTGGTGCGCACCGTGGCCTCTCTGCTGTCGGGGATCGACGAACACAACATCCGCGTGGTGTCGCCCGACATCGGCGGCGGCTTTGGCAACAAGGTCGGCGTCTATCCCGGCTATGTCTGTTCCATCGTCGCCTCTATCGTCACCGGCGTGCCGGTGAAATGGGTCGAGGATCGGATGGAAAACCTGATGGCCACCGCCTTTGCCCGCGACTACTGGATGAAGGGCAAGATTGCCGCCAGCAAAGAGGGCAAGATCACCGGCCTCTGGTGCCATGTCACAGCCGATCACGGCGCGTTCGACGCCTGCGCCGATCCCACCAAATTTCCGGCCGGGTTCTTTCACATCTGCACTGGCAGCTATGACATCCCCGTGGCCTACGTGGGCGTCGATGGCGTCTATACCAACAAGGCCCCCGGCGGCGTTGCCTATCGCTGCTCCTTCCGCGTGACCGAGGCCGCGTATTTCATCGAACGCATGATCGAAATACTGGCGATTGAGTTGGGCATGGATGCCGCAGAGCTGCGGCGCATCAACTTCATCCGTGCCGACCAATTCCCCTATCACTCGGCACTTGGCTGGGAATACGACTCTGGCGATTATCACACCGCCTGGGACAAGGCGCTCAAGGCCGTGGATTACGCCGGGCTGCGCGCGGAACAGGCCGAACGGATAGAGGCCTTCAAACGCGGCGAAACCCGCAAGCTGATCGGCATTGGCCTCACGCATTTCACCGAAATCGTCGGCGCAGGTCCGGTCAAGAATTGCGACATCCTAGGGATGGGAATGTTCGACAGTTGCGAGATTCGCATCCACCCCACCGGATCGGCCATCGCCCGCCTTGGCACCATCTCTCAGGGCCAAGGCCACGCCACCACCTTCGCCCAGATCCTCGCCACCGAAATCGGCATCCCGGCGGACAAGATCACGGTGGAAGAGGGCGACACCGACACCGCCCCCTACGGCCTTGGCACCTATGGCAGCCGCTCAACCCCCGTGGCAGGGGCAGCCACCGCGCTTGCCGGTCGCAAAATCCGCGCCAAGGCGCAGATGATCGCGGCCTATCTCCTGGAAGTTCATGACGATGACGTCGAATTCGACATCGACCGCTTTTCCGTCAAGGGCGCGCCGGAACGGTTCAAGACCATGGCAGAGATCGCCTATGCCGCCTACAATCAGGCGATCCCGGGCATCGAGCCGGGGCTGGAGGCGGTCAGCTACTATGATCCGCCCAACATGACCTATCCCTTTGGGGCCTATATCTGCGTGATGGAAATTGACGTGGACACCGGCGAGACGCAAATTCGCCAGTTCTACGCCCTCGACGATTGCGGCACCCGCATCAACCCGATGGTGATCGAAGGCCAGGTGCACGGCGGCCTGACAGAGGCGCTCGCCATCGCCATGGGGCAGGAAATTGCCTATGACGAGATGGGTAACGTCAAAACCGGCACGCTGATGGATTTCTTCATCCCGACCGCGTGGGAGACGCCGCATTACACCACCGATCACACCGAAACCCCCTCACCGCATCACCCCATCGGGGCCAAGGGCGTGGGTGAGAGCCCGAATGTCGGCGGTGTCCCGGCGTTTTCAAACGCGGTGCATGACGCGCTGCGCCCCTTTGGCCTGCGCCACACCCATATGCCGCATGATCACTGGCGGATCTGGCGCGCCGCGCATGAGCTTGGGCTGCATGGCTGAGGGCAGACGGGGGGCGCTGCCCCCCCCCCCGAACCCCCCGGAGTATTTCAGGAACAATGAAAGAGCGGGACAGCATGGCGGACTGGCGCGATCTGCAACAGGGCATGGCGGAGCATGGCTATATTGCGGGCGATGATCTGGTCATGGCCCTGCATATCGCGCTGTCGCTGGGGCGGCCTCTCCTGCTCGAAGGGGCAGCAGGCGTGGGCAAGACCGAAGTGGCGCGGGTGCTCGCGGCGTTGAAGGGCGCGCGCCTGATCCGGCTGCAATGCTACGAGGGGCTCGACGCGGCCCAAGCCATTTACGAATGGAATTATCCGCGTCAACTCCTCGCCATCCGCGCCGCCGCCGAAGGGGGCGAGACAGGCGCGGGCGTCGAGGCGCGGATCTTCTCGGATGAATATCTGCTGGAACGGCCCCTGTTGCAGGCAATAAGGCAGGCAGAATCGCCGGTTCTGCTGATCGACGAGATCGACCGCGCCGACGAGGAATTCGAGGCCTATCTCCTTGAAATCCTGTCCGAGTTCCAGATCACCATTCCCGAGATGGGCACGATCAAAGCCACCGCACACCCCATGGTGATCCTCACCGCCAATGGCACCCGCGACCTTTCGGACGCGCTGCGCAGGCGCTGCATTTATGCCCATGTCGATTACCCGGACCGCGCCGCAGAGCTTGCAATATTGCAAAGTCGCTGCCCCCAGATCGACCAGTACCTCACCCGCCAGATCGTCAGCTTTGTGCAGGCAATCCGCCGCGAGGATCTGGAGAAAACCCCCGGCATCGCCGAGACGCTCGATTTCGCCGCTGCCCTTGCAGGCCTCGGCATCAACGACCTGACCCATGATCCGGTGATCCTGCAAGCCGCCCTTGCGACCCTGCTCAAGACCCAAACTGACCGCGCCAACATCACCACCGAAGTGGCGCAGCGCCTCGCTGGGCAGGCGGCATGAGCCGCGTCACCCGCTTTGCCGCGCGTGATCCGGGGCCCTCCGCGCGCGTGGCTGGCTTCATCTCGCATCTGCGCGACAACGGCTTGCGTTTGGGCGTGGGCGAGACGGAAACAGCCCTTCGGGCCCTCACCCATATCAACGCGGCCAATCCCGACGAAACACGCCGCGCGCTCAAATCGGTCTGCGCCAGCACCGCCGATGACGTGGCCCAGTTCGACGCGCTCTTTGACAGCTATTGGCTGAACTCGGGCCGCGTGCGCGAGAAATTCTCCCCCAGCGACCGAAGCGGCAACGCGCATAGCCGCAACAGCCGCGATGCAAACGGCGAAAACAGCACCGCGCGCGGCCAAATCCACGCCCCCGACGAGGACGCAGGCGCATCCTATGGCGACGGCACCGGCACGCTCATCGCCAGCCGCACCGCGAGCCTGATGCACCACGACATGCGCAAACTGGTCAGCCCGCAGGACATTGCAGCGGCTGAATCCATCGCCCGTCGCCTCGCACAAAGCCTCGCCTACCGCCGGTCACGCCGCCGCCGCGCCGCCCGCCGAGGCGATCAACTGCACTTTCGCCGCCTCATCCGCGCCAGCCTCTCGACCGGGGGCGAGCCGCTGACGCTCCCACGCAAGAAACGCCCCGACCGGCAAATGCGGATCGTCGCCCTCTGCGATGTCTCCGGCTCGATGACGATCTATGCGCGTGTGTTCCTTGCCTTTCTCACCGGCCTTATCCGTGCCGATGACGCGACCGACGCGTGGCTCTTTCACACCCGCCTTGTCCGCATCTCGGACGCGCTGCGCGACCCTGATCCGCTCCGCGCCCTCAATCGCCTGTCGCTCTTGGCAGATGGCTTTGGCGGCGGGTCCAAGATTGGCGCATCACTCGCGCAATTCGCCCGTGGCCCCGCGCGGCATTGCGTCAATTCCCGCTCGGTGGTGGTGATTCTCTCGGATGGATATGACACCGATCCGCCCGAGGCGCTGACCGATGCCCTCACCCGCCTGCGCAAACGGGGGGGCCGCATCATCTGGCTCAATCCCTTGAAAGGTTGGAAGGATTACGCCCCCGTGACCGCAGCTATGGCCGCCGCCCTACCGCATCTCGACCTCTTCGCAGCAGCCACGACGCTCAATGATCTGGCGTCCCTTGCCCCGCAACTGGAGCGCCTGACATGATCCCCGACGCGCACGAGAACGCCACCCGTCGCCTTGCCTCTGCCCGCACCCCCTATGCCATTGCCACGGTGATCCGCACCGTCGGGGCCACCGCCGCCAAACCCGGCGCGCGGGCGTTGATTCTCGCGGATGGCACCATCACCGAGGGCTGGATCGGCGGCGGTTGCGTGCGGGGCGCGGTGTCCCGCGCCGCCCAGAGCGCCATCGCCGAGGGCGCACCGCGCCTGATTTCCATCCAGCCAGAAGAAGATCTGGTGGCGCAGGGCCTCAGCCCCGGTCAGCGCCACGAGGGCCGCGACATCGCCCGCAACGGCTGCCCCAGCAAGGGCGCGATGGAGATTTTCGTGGAACCTGTCCTGCCCCGTCCCGAACTCGTCATCCTTGGCGCCTCACCCGTGGCCTTGGCGCTTGCCACCCTCGCGCAGACCTTCGGCTTTGACATCACCACACCGGATGCCATGCCCGATTCTGGCCCCCTGCCTGCGGCCAACCACGCCCGTATGGTGGTCATCGCCACGCAAGGGGTGGGCGATCTTGACGCCCTGCGCACGGCGCTGGCCTCTGAGGCCGACTATATCGGTTTTGTCGCCAGCCGCCGAAAATTCGCCACCCTTGCCGCGCGGCTTGAGGCCACGCCAGAGGCGCTCGCACGCATAAACGCACCCGCAGGCCTTGCGATCAATGCTGTCACGCCCGAGGAAATCGCGCTCTCGATCCTCGCGCAGACCGTCCAGCACCGCCGCCAAGGCCAGCGCCAGACCTGAGATTTCCCCTATTTGTCAAGGAGCCCCAAATGGACCTCGCCGATGAAATCACGCTCAATGCGCCCAAATCCCGCGTCTATGCCGCGCTCAATGATCCCGAAATCCTGCGCCAGAGCATTCCGGGCTGCGAGGAACTGATCAAACATTCCGATACCGAATTAGAGGCGCGCGTCGTGCTCAAGATCGGCCCGGTCAAGGCGCGCTTTACCGGCACGGTCACGCTCGACACCTCCGGCGCGCCGGATGCCTTTTCACTGACGGGTCAGGGCAATGGCGGTGCTGCAGGCCATGCCAAGGGCGGCGCGGATGTGACTCTGACCGAAGAGGAGGGCGTCACCACCCTGCGCTACACCGCCCGCGCCGAAATTGGCGGCAAGCTCGCACAATTGGGCAGCCGCCTCATCCAGAGCACGGCAAAGAAGCTCGCCGCGCAGTTCTTTGCCAATTTTCAGGAGGTGGTCGCCCCGGCAGAGGTTTAGAGCTTCTCCAGAAACGCGGCGATCCCGGCCTCTGCGACCTCGCGATCCTGCATCGGCGTGCCCGAACTCACGCCGATGCCGCCTACAACCTCGCCATCCACCAGCACCGGTAGGCCACCGCCCACCACCATCAGCCGCCCGCCAATGGCCGAGGCGATGCCGTAAACCGGCTTGCCCGGTTGGCTCACCTCGCCATATTCATGCGTCGCCTTCTTGGCACCCGCAGCGGTAAACGCCTTGTCGATGGCGATGGTGATCGACGTGACCTTGCCGCCATCCATCCGCTCGAACGCCACCAGATTGCCGCCCTCGTCGGTGATGGCGATGCACATCGGCACGCCCATCTCGGCGGCCTTGGCGCGCGCGCCTGCCAGCAATACCCCGGCGTCCGCCAGATCGAGCCGTTTCACTGTCATCATGGCCTTGCCCCTTATGCCGCCTTGACCCCACGCCGCGCCGCATGCAAGAGCGGCTCGGTATAGCCCGAGGGCTGCTTGGCCCCCTCAAAAATCAGATCCCGCGCCGCCTTGAACGCCGCCCCGTCGAAATCGGGCGCCATCGGGCGATAGGCCGGATCATGCGCGTTCTGCGCATCCACCTTGGGGGCCATCCGCCGCAACGAGGCGTCGATCTCTTCGGCCGAGCATATGCCATGGATCAGCCAGTTGGCCAGATATTGCGACGAAATCCGCAGCGTTGCGCGATCTTCCATCAGCGCCACATCATTGATGTCCGGCACCTTGGAACAGCCGATGCCCTGATCGACCCAACGGACGACATAGCCCAGGATCGACTGACAGGAATTGTCCAACTCGCGCCGCACTTCCTCGCCCGACAGGTTCCGCCCCACCATCAGCGGCGGCGTCAAGAGATCGGCGCGCGATGCACGGTCCCGCCCCTTCAGCGCCTCTTGCAGCCCGGCCACATTGACCTGATGGTAATGCGTGGCATGCAGCGTCGCCGCCGTGGGTGAAGGCACCCAAGCGGTATTCGCCCCAGCCTTGGGATGCGCGATCTTGACCTCCAGCATATCCGCCATGGCATCGGGCTTGGCCCACATGCCCTTGCCGATCTGCCCGCGCCCCGTCATGCCCGCCGCCAGACCCGCATCGACATTCCCGGCCTCATAAGCCGCGAGCCAGATGGCCTTTTGCATCTCGCCCTTGGGAATGACAGGCCCCGCCTGCATCGAGGTATGAATTTCATCGCCTGTGCGATCAAGGAATCCGGTGTTGATGAACACGCAGCGATCCTTGACCGCCTTGATGCAGGCCATAAGGTTGGCAGAGGTGCGCCGTTCTTCGTCCATCACGCCCAGCTTGACGGTGTTTTGCGGTAGGCCCAGCACCTCTTCGACCCGCCCATAGAGCGTATCGACAAAGGCGCATTCCTCTGGCCCATGCAGCTTGGGGATCACAACATAGACCGATCCCGCCCGCGAATTGCCCTCTGCACCGCGCGCCAGATCATGCATTGCCGCCGCGACGGTCACAGCCGCATCGAGCATCACCTCGGGTGTCTCCTTGCCATCAAGCAGCACCGCATCGGTGGTCATCAAGAGCCCCACGTTGCGCACCAGCATCAGCGCGCGACCGGGATGCACCACCTCAGCACCTTGCGGATCGACATAACGAACATCGGGATGAAGCCGCCGCGTCAAAAGCCGCCCGCCCTTCTCGAACCGCTCTTCCAGATCACCACGCATGAGACCCAGCCAATTGCGGTAGACCACGCATTTGTCGTCGGCATCCACCGCCGCAACCGAATCCTCGCAATCCTGTATAGCGGTCAGCGCGCTCTCGATCCGCACGTCCGAAATCCCAGCCGGATCATCGCGACCAATGGCCGAGGTGCGGTCAATCACGATCTCGATCAACAGCCCGTTGACCCGCAGCATCACGTTGCCGCCCGCCGTGTGGCCCGCAAATTGCCCCGCATCTGCCAACCCCGTGACTTGGCCTGCCACAGTCACGCGCAACCCACCGTCGATGTCCAACGCTTCGACATCCGCCCAAGAGCCAGCCGCCAAGGGGGCCACCTTGTCCAGATGCGCCCGCGCCCAGGCGATCACCTGACGGCCCCGCGCCGCGTCATAGCCCGGCCCCGCTGCACGCCCCGCAATCGCATCCGTGCCGTAGAGCGCATCATAGAGACTGCCCCAGCGTGCATTGGCCGCATTGAGCGCAAAGCGCGCATTCATCACCGGCACCACGAGTTGCGGCCCCGCCACCTGCGCAATCTCGGCATCGACATTCTGCGTGCCCAGATCGAACACCTCGGGCTCCGGCACCAGATAGCCGATCTCGGTCAGGAAGTCGCGATACGCCGCGCCGTCAAACTGCTGCCCGCGCCGCGCCCGGTGCCAGCCATCAATCTGCACCTGCAATTCCCGCCGCTTGGCCAAAAGGGCCGCGTTCCTAGGGGCCAGATCGCGCAACAGCGCGGCATAGCCGGACCAGAACTGATCTGCGCTCAGCCCAAGCAGCACCTCATCCTCGATCAAACGGGCCAGCGGTGCGGCCACGCTCAGGCCGTGACGGTCAACATAGGTGGTCATGAGTATCGCTCCAGTATTTCAGGAAATCATCGGGTTTTGCAGCTACTTCAGCGCTGCGGCACTTGTAAGAACGGGAAAAATGTTTTCCATTGTATGGAAAGGTATACCGAACATGTCCGACCCTCAATCCCAAGGCGTCCAGTCTGTCGCCCGCGCTCTGCGCCTCTTGCACCTGCTCAGCCAGCAGGATGAAGGCGCACGCGTGTCAGACCTTGCGCGGCTGGCCGGTCTTGCGGTCTCGACCACGCACCGCCTGCTGACCACGCTGGAGTTGCAGCATTTCGCCCAGTTCGATTCGGAACGCGCGCTCTGGCATGTGGGGCGCGGGGCATTCTCGGTGGGCACCGCCTTTGCCCGGCGGCATAATTTCGTGACCCCCGCGCTGCCACTCCTGCGCCATTTGCGTGATGTCACCCGCGAAACCGCCAATCTCGGGATTCTCGATCAGGACGAGCTTGTGACGCTCTCACAGGTCGAAAGCCGCGAGATCATGCGCGCCATCTCGCCCCCCGGCGGGCGCGTGCCCGCCTTTTGCTCTGGCATGGGCAAGGCGATTCTCGCCACCTGGCCTGATGCCGATATTGCAGACTTCGTGGCGCGCACCGGATTTCATCCGATGACCAAACGCTCGCACCGGAGTCTGACCACGGCGATGGTCGATATCAAACGCATCCGCAAGCAGGGTTATGCCTTGGATGACGAGGAACACGTGACCGGCCTGCGCTGTCTCGCCGCTGTGGTCTGGTCGCCGCAGGCCGAGGCGGTTTGCGCCATCTCGGTCTCGGGTCTGGCCGCGCGCCTGCCCGATGCCCGGCTCGAAACCGTCGGACGGCAGGTGGCCGAGGCGGCAGCGGACCTGACCCAGCGCATCGGCGGGCAAAAACCAGACTGACCTCCTCAGAAGAGGGTCCCTTGCCCCTCTGGCGGCGTCTTGGGCTTGACTTTGGTCGCAGGCACCGCAGGCCCGGCCCCCGACAAATCGAGCATCCCATCGGCAAACTCGATCACCAATGCTGCGGCCCCCGCCGCCGCCGCCCGCGTGGTCACAACCGCCCCATCGCCGCGCACCACCGCGTAACCGCGCTTGAGCGTGGCCTTGTATCCCAGTGTCTCGCGCAGCCGGTCCAATGCCGCCAGCCGATCCTGCCAGCCTTGCACCTGACGCCCCGCCGCATCCGAGAACCGCGCCGAAACCCGGTCCAGATCGCGCCGCTTCTGCGCAATATCGCGGTTCAGCGCATGCACATTGAGCCGCGCTGCCGTCGCCTGCAACCGCCGCCGATCCCCCTCGACCGCACGCCGCAAGAGCGCCGGGCGCAACGCCCCCGCTGTCTCCGACAGGTGCACGCGGCGCACCTGCACCGAGCGGATCAGCGCCGCAGGCAGGCGCTCGCCCAACGCATCCAGCCGTTGCCGTGGCGCGTCAAGCAACACCTCCGCCCGTGGCAAGGCCCGCGCCAGATCGCGCAACCGCTGACCGCGCAAACTCACCCCTTGGCTCAGCGCATGGCTCAGCCGCGCGCCCTGCCCCTCGACCCAGGCAAGTAAGTCCATCCGCACCGGCACCGCCAGTTCCGCCGCCGCCGTGGGCGTGGGCGCCCGTTTGTCCGAGGCGTAATCAATCAGCGTCGTGTCGGTCTCATGGCCCACCGCGGAAATCAGCGGAATCGCACTCTCCGCCGCCGCCCGCACCACGATTTCCTCGTTGAAGCCCCAGAGATCCTCGACCGATCCACCACCGCGCGCCACGATGATCAGATCCGGGCGCGGCAGCGCGCCACCGGGCGTCATCGCATTGAACCCCCGGATCGCCCGCGCTACTTCGCCTGCGCATTTGTCGCCCTGCACCGCCACCGGCCAAATCAGCACCTTGCGCGGAAACCGATCCCTGAGCCGGTGCAGGATATCCCGGATCACCGCGCCCGAGGGCGAGGTCACAACCCCGATAATCTCCGGCAGATAGGGCAGCGCCTGCTTGCGCTCGGGCGCAAACAGCCCCTCCGCCACCAGCGCCGCCTTGCGCTTTTCCAGCATCGCCATCAGCGCGCCCATGCCCGCCGGTTTCATATCCTCGATGATGATCTGATAGCGCGATTGACCGGGAAAGGTGGTCAGCCGCCCCGTGGCCACCACCTCCATCCCCTCTTCAGGCTGCACCGCCAATCGCGTCGCCACCCCCTTCCAGATGATCCCCGCCAGAACCGCAGAATCGTCCTTGAGGTCCAGATAGATATGCCCCGACCGGGGCCGCGAGATGCGCCCCAATTCGCCGCGCACACGCACATGGGAAAACTCGCCCTCGATCATCCGCTTGATCGCCCCCGAAAGGTCCGAGACAGAAAATTCCGGGGCATTGCCCCCCTCTTCGGGATCGTCGATCAGATCGGACATGCGCGCGCCCCTCCTGCCTTGTGTCTGGCTGCCCACCACCTTAGAACGCTCGCCAACCGAGGCCAAGCAGGAGTTGCCGCCATGAACATTCTCATCCTTGGATCGGGCGGGCGGGAACACGCGCTCGCATGGGCCGTGCTGCAAAACCCCAAATGTGACCGGCTGATCGTGGCCCCCGGCAATGCGGGCATCGCCGAAATCGCCGAATGTGCGGCGCTCGACATCCTCGACGGCGGGGCCATCGCGGGCTTTTGCGAGGCCGAGGCGATTGATTTCGTGATCATCGGCCCCGAGGCCCCGCTTGCCGCAGGCGTGGCCGACCGCCTGCGCGACGCCGGATTGCTGGTCTTTGGCCCCTCCGCCGCTGCCGCGCGGCTTGAGGCCTCCAAGAGCTTTACCAAAGCCATCTGCGACGCCGCAAACGCGCCCACCGCCGCCTATGCCCATTTCACCGACCTTGCCGCCGCCCGCGCCTATGTCGAGGCCCAAGGGGCCCCCATCGTGGTCAAGGCCGATGGTCTGGCCGCCGGCAAAGGCGTGATCGTCGCCATGACCCTGCCCGAGGCCCTCGCCGCCCTTGACGACATGTTCAGCGGCGAGTTTGGCGCAGCGGGCGCAGAGGTTGTGATCGAGGAATTCATGGACGGAGAAGAGGCCAGCTTTTTCGTCCTCTGCGACGGCGAAACCGCCCTGCCCATCGGCACAGCGCAGGACCACAAGCGCGTGGGCGAGGGCGACACCGGCCCCAATACCGGCGGCATGGGGGCCTATTCCCCTGCTCCGGTGATGACCGACGCCGTGACCCAACAGGCGCTCGATCAGATCGTCCGCCCCACCTTGGCCGAGATGGCGCGGCGCGGCACGCCCTATCAAGGCGTGCTCTTTGTCGGGCTTATGATCAAGGACGGCGCAGCCCGACTTGTCGAATACAACTGCCGCTTTGGCGATCCCGAATGTCAGGTTCTGATGATGCGCTTGGGCGCGCAGGCGCTCGACCTGATGCTCGCCACGTCCGAAGGGCGGTTGGGCGATATTTCCGTCACTTGGGCCGAGGATTACGCCCTGACGGTCGTTCTGGCCGCGCAGGGCTATCCCGGAGATTACGAAAAAGGCAGCGTGATCAAAGGGCTGGAGGCGTGCCCCGAGGACAGCTTTCACATGGTCTTTCACGCAGGCACCACCCGCGCCGATGGGCAGATCACCGCGACGGGGGGCCGCGTTCTGGCCGCCACGGCCCGTGGCACCACCTTGCAAGAGGCCGCAGACCGCGCCTATGCCATGGTCGACCGCATCGACTGGCCCGAGGGCTTTTGCCGCCGCGACATCGGCTGGCGCGCGCTGAAATGACCCTCGACAGGGCCCCGATCCGGGTCCATCCCGACAGCGGGCAGGCCGAGGCGATCCTTGATCTGATCCGCCGCTGCTTTGCGCAGATGGAGGGGCGGATTGATCCGCCCTCCTCTATGCACCGTCTGACCGTGGAAACCATCGACCAGCACTGCCGCGATGGCGAGGTTTGGATCATCGGCACCCTGCCCGTGGCCTGCGTTTTCCTGACCCCAAAATCCGATTGCCTCTATCTGGGCAAACTTGCAGTCGATGACGCCTGGCGTGGGCAAGGGCTGGCCGCGCGGCTGGTAGACCTTGCCATGGACCGCGCCCGCGCCCATGGCCTCAACGC
>NZ_JAGPVV010000160.1 GCF_018066915.1 Roseovarius sp. | reverse complement strand
TTTCGCGGGCCTTGGGGCCGACGACGGCGATTTGCGCATATTGCTCGGTCACGTTGGCGGTGTAGACCTTCCAGTCCCACCATTCGCATTGCAGCCAATCCTCCATATGCCCGTGGATCGATTCCGCGCCGCCGGTGGTGGTGTGGCAGAGGAAGGTATCCTCGTCGATGCGGGCAACCACGCCATCATCCATCAGGAAGCCGTTTTCGTTGCACATGAGGCCGTAGCGGCATTTACCGGGTTTCAGATTGCTCATCACATTGGTGTAGAGCATGTCGAGGAATTTACCGGCGTCCGGTCCCTTGACGATGATCTTACCCAGAGTGGAGGCATCGAGCAGGCCGAGGCGGGACCGCGTCTGGTTGATCTCGCGGGTCACGGCGTCGCGGTGGGTTTCCTCGCCCTTGGGGAAGCAATAGGGGCGGCGCCATTGGCCCACGGGTTCGAAATGCGCGCCATTGGCCTCGTGCCAGCCGTGGATCGGGGTTTTGCGGATCGGTTGGAACACCGGGCCGCGCGCAGCACCGGCGATGGCCGAGAGGGAAATCGGCGTATAGGGCGGGCGGAAGGTGGTGGTGCCGGTCTGTGGGATGGGTTGGCCGAGCGCATCCGAGAGGATCGCCAAGCCGTTGATATTGCTGAGCTTGCCCTGATCGGTGGCCATGCCGAGCGTGGTATACCGCTTGGCATGTTCGACGGATTCATAGCCTTCGCGGGCGGCGAGTTGCACGTCGGACACTTTCACATCATTCTGGTAATCGAGCCAGGATTTCATCCGCAGCTTGATATTCGCCCCTTGGGGCATGAGCCAGACCGCCTCAAGCGCCGCCTCATCGGTGGCACTGGCTGTGGGGGCCTTGGTCGATTTGGGTTTGTGGCCCATGGCCCTGGCCGCCGTTTTACCTGCGGTGTCGGCGTCGGTGAGCGTGGCCGCCAGATCAAGATAGCCGTTGGCCGAGCCTGCGACGACCACAAACGCCTCGCCCTGCGCGCCGCGCGGGGGGTTGGCGGGGTCGGGGCGGAAATGCGCCTGTGCCGCATCCCAGAGGAGTTTTCCGCCGCAATGGGACCAGAGATGGACTACGGGCGACCAGCCGCCGGACATGGCGACCGCGTCGCATTTGATCTCTTCCAGCACGGCGCCTTCGCCCGCTTGGGCGCAGATGGCGACACCTGTCACGCGCTTGCCGCCTTTGACCTTGGCGATGCCCTTGCCGTTTTCGACCCGGATGCCCAAGCTGCGGGCCTCCGCCGCCAGAGCGCCGCCGCCAGATTGGCGGGCGTCGAGGATGGCCGGGATTTCAAGCCCGAATTTCTTGAGCGTGATCGCGGTACGGTAAGCGTCATCGTTGTTGGTGACAACCACGGTGCGGTCGCCGATGGAGACACCGAAATTGACCGCATAGTCGCGGATGGCCGAGGCCAGCATGACGCCGGGGATGTCATTGCCCGCAAAGCTGAGCGGGCGTTCAATCGCGCCGGTGGCGGTGATGATCTGGCCTGCGCGGATGCGCCAGAGGCGGTGGCGGGGGGCGTTGGCACCGGGGGTGTGATCGCTGACGCGCTCGTAGCCCAAGAGATAGCCGTGGTCATAGACCCCTGCCCCCATGCAGCGCAGGCGCAGGGTGACATTGGGCATGTCGCGCAGTTTGGCGATGGTGGCGGTGATCCAATCCGCGGCGGGCTGGCCATCAATCTCGCCGCCGTCCACGGGCGCGCGGCCGCCCCAATGGGCGGTTTGTTCCATCAGGAGAACCTTGGCCCCGGCCTCTGCCGCCGCGAGGGCAGATTGCAGACCGGCCACGCCGCCGCCGATCACGGCCACGTCGCAGAAGAAATAGAAATGCTCGTAGCGGTCAGGGTCGCCGGGATTGGTCGCCTTGCCCAAGCCTGCCGATTGGCGGATGAACGGCTCGTAGACATGTTTCCAGAACGGGCGCGGGTGAATGAACATCTTGTAGTAGAAGCCCGCAGGCAGGAAGCGCGCGAGATGCGTGTTGACCGCGCCGATGTCATATTCGAGGCTCGGCCAATGGTTTTGCGAGGTGCAGGTCAGACCGTCGAAAAGCTCGGTCGTGGTGACGCGCTGGTTGGGCTCCATACGCGTGTCCTCGCCCAAGTGGACGAGTGCGTTGGGTTCTTCGGCCCCAGAAGCCACGATGCCGCGCGGGCGGTGGTATTTGAACGAGCGCCCGACCAGCATCTGATCATTGGCCAGAAGGGCCGAGGCGAGCGTATCGCCGGCATGGCCCTTGAGGCGCTTGCCGTTGAAGGTGAAGTGAAGGGCGCGGCCCTTGTCGAGGAGGCGGCCACCCTTGGCCAGACGCGTGCTCATGTCTTAAACCCTCGTGCCCGGTGCGGGCGTGGTGTTGTGAGTATTTTTGGAACGGTGACGGCTCATGCGAAGTCTCTCCACCGCCAGCCGGGGCGCTTGGCCGTGATCGCATCGCGGATATGCTGGGGCGGCTCATGGGTCTGGGCGGGATAGCTGCCATAGACCTCGAGCGTTACGGTATCGCGGGCCATGATGAACCACTTGCCGCAGCCGTTGTTATGCCGCCAGCGTTCGAAATGCGCGCCCTTGGGGTTTTCCTTGGCGAACATATAGGTGTGGAAATCATCGTCCGCCGAGCCGGGGCCGAAACGCTTGAGATGCGCCTCGCCGCCTTGGTGGAATTCCGTCTCTTCGCCCGTAACGCCGCAGCAGGGGCAGGTGAGGATCAGCATTTTCGTTTACCCTCCAGTTCCTCGTAAAGCGCCTCTAGGAACGCCTCGAATTCAGCGAACGCTTGTCTAACTAAAAAAGCCGGTAAGCTAACTTGCATGAAATCGTGGCCTTCACCGAAGTCGACGAGCTCTACATATTCAATTGCTGCCAGCTTCTTGGCTTCCTCAGAACCCCTTCCAACCAGACCTCCACCGTGCATGATCTTGTTACGCAACTCGCTGTAGTCTTTAATCTTTTTCCAAGAGGGTGTTTCGAAAACAGAGCTGACGCCGCCCACTTTACGAAGAACGACTTTAGCGCGTTCAATACCCTTTCCATGGAAATCAGAGAGGGAGAGACCGAGGCCACTTGATCGCAACACCGTCTCAGCCATCATCGTAAGCGTGAACTCAAATGCAGCATATGCCGAAGACAAAGCAGATTGAGCCTCAATGCGTTCAAGGACTTCCTGCTCCATGTAACGAGATCGAATTAAGTCGAGACGCTCTTGTTCTTTATCTTCTGGGCTGAACTCGCAAATGCGGCTCACAATGTCCTCATATTCGGCAACTGAATCTACTGGCATGCGCGCAATGGCATCGCATGCCAGAGAACTTACAGATCGAAGGCGCTGCAGTTGGATCAATCCATCCATAACATCATATCGCGAATGATCTGACATCAGTGCGCCACCCCCGCAGCGACGGATTCGTCAATGAACCGGCCCTGGTAGAAGCGGTCGAGGCCGAATTCGTCGCAGAGCGGGGAATGGCCTTTGGCCATGAGTTCGGCAAAGCCCCAGCCGGAGCCGGGGATGGCCTTGAAGCCGCCGGTGCCCCAGCCGCAGTTGATGAAGATGCCATCGACGGGGGTTTTCGAGAGGATCGGCGAGCGGTCGCCGGTGACATCGACGATGCCGCCCCATTGGCGCAGCATCTTGAGGCGGGCGACCATCGGGAAGGTCTCGATCAGCGCCCTGACCGTTTCCTCGATATGATGGAAGGAGCCGCGCTGCGTGTAGTTGTTATAGCCGTCGGTGCCGCCGCCGATGACCATTTCGCCCTTGTCGGATTGCGACATGTAGCCATGCACGGTGTTGGCCATGACGACGCAATCCATGCAGGGTTTGATCGGCTCGGACACGAGCGCCTGAAGCGCCACGGATTCGATGGGCAGGCGGAAGCCGGCCATATCGGCGAGGTGGCCGGAGTGACCGGCCACAACGATGCCGAGTTTGTCGCAGCCGATGTCGCCGCGATTGGTGGTGACACCCGTCACGCGGCCATTCTCGCGGGAAATCCCCGTGACTTCGCATTTCTGGAGGATGTGCATGCCCATGGCCGAGCAGGCGCGAGCATAGCCCCACGCCACCGCATCGTGGCGCGCCGTGCCGCCACGCGCCTGATAGAGGCCGCCCAAGACCGGATAGCGGGGACCATCGAGATTGATGATCGGGACAATCTCTTTGACGCGGGCGGGTGAGATGAACTCGGTCGAGACCCCTTGCAGGGCGTTGGCATGCGCCGTGCGCTGATAGCCGCGCACCTCGTGTTCGGTCTGGGCCAGCATGATCAGGCCACGGGGGCTGAACATGATGTTGTAATTGAAGTCCTGCGAGAGGGTCTCATACAGGCTGCGCGATTTCTCGTAGATCGCGGCGGAGGGGTCTTGGAGGTAGTTCGAGCGGATGATGGTGGTGTTGCGGCCGGTGTTGCCGCCGCCCAACCAGCCCTTTTCCAGCACCGCGACATTGGTGATGCCGAAGTTCTTGCCGAGGTAATAGGCGGTGGCGAGGCCATGACCGCCTGCGCCCACGATGATGACATCGTATTTCTTTTTCGGCTCGGGCGAGGCCCATGCCCGCTCCCATCCCATGTGGTAGCGGAGCGCCTCTCGGGCGACGGCAAAGGCGGAATAGTGTTTCATGCGCGCTCTCTGGAGTTGGCTGGATTCGGGGTTGGACCCGTCTGGCACCGTAATGCGTCAGGCGCGCGGGGGAAAGGATACTCCGGGCGGCGGAAACGGTATCAATAGCGACATTGCGACATCGGGGCGCGGGGGGGACGCAGCGATGTGACCGCTTGGGCCTTTTTTCCGGGCGCGCGGGCGGTTACATGGGGGCAACACAGAAGGAAAAGACATGGGTTTCTGGATCATCGTTGCGGCTTTGGCGATTGGCGTGGGGGCTGTTCTGGGCCTCGTGCTGATGCGCGGGCGAGTGGGCGAAGCGCCGCCTGCCGCCTATGATTTGCAGGTCTACCGCGACCAGTTGAAGGAAATCGAACGCGACACCGCGCGGGGCGTGATTGCACCCGAGGATGCCGAGCGGCTGCACGCCGAGATTTCGCGCAAGGTGTTGGCGGCGGATGCGCAATTGCGCGAGGGCGGCGCGCGCGGCGGGCAGCCGCGGGGCGCGGGCATGGTGATGGCCGGGGTCATCGTGGCGGTGATCGCGGGCGGTGGGGTGGTGATCTATGACCGCGTCGGCGCGCCGGGCTATCAGGATTTGCCGATGGCGGCGCGGATTGCCGCGTCAGACGCGGCGCGGGCGGCGCGGCTGGATCAGGCGGCGGCGGAAGAGCGGTTTGGCCCCGGTGAGACCGGCGTGCCCGAGGGCACGAGCGAGGATTACATCAAGCTGATCGAGCAGTTGCGCAAGACGGTGGCGGAGCGCCCCGAGGATCAGCAGGGATTGCGGTTCCTTGTGCGCAGCGAGGCGGCGCTTGGCAATCTGGTGGCGGCGCGCAAGGCGCAGCAGCAGTTGATCGCGGTCAAGGGCGCGGAGGCCACGGCGGCGGATCACGCGCTCTTGGCGGATCTGATGATCAACGCGAGCGGCGGCTATGTATCGTCCGAGGCGGAGGCCGCGTTGCGCGCGGCGCTGGAGCGGGACGCGCGCGAGCCCTCGTCGCGGTTTTACCTCGGGCTCTATATGATGCAGGTAGACCGGCCCGATGCGGCGTTCCGGCTGTGGGAGGCGCTGCTCAACGAGAGCACGCCAGAGGCGCCTTGGGTGCCCACCATCCGGGCGCAGATCGAGGAATTGGCGGCGCGCGCCGGGGTGCGGTATACCTTGCCGCCCGAAGAGGGCGCACCGGGACCGTCGGCGGCAGATATCGCTGCCGCAGAGGGTATGGACCCCGAAGCCCAGCAAGAGATGATCCGGGGCATGGTGGCGGGGCTGGCGCAGCGGCTGGCCACGCAAGGCGGCACCGAGGAGGATTGGGCGCGGCTGATCACTGCTTATGGCGTGCTGGGCGAGCGGGACAAGGCGCAGGAGGTCTGGACCGAGGCGCAGGCGGTCTTTGCCGCAGAGCCGGAGCGGCTGGCGGTGGTGCGCGCGGCGGCGGATGCCGCGGGCGTGGCGGAATGATTTTCGAGGACATCGCGGCGTTTGCCGAGGCCCTGCCCCATGGCCGCGCGGTCATGGGTCTTGATTTGGGCACCAAGACGATTGGCGTGGCACTCTCGGACCGGCTCTGGTCGGTGGCAAGCCCGCATGAGACCGTGAAGCGGGTGAAATTCACCGAGGATGCCGCGCGTCTGATGGCAATTGCAGCGGGGCGCGAGGTGGGCGGGATCATCCTTGGCCTGCCGCGCAACATGGACGGGAGCGAGGGGCCGCGCGCGCAATCGACCCGCGCCTTTGCCCGCAATCTGGCGCGGCTGACGGAGTTGCCGATTGGCTATTGGGACGAGCGGCTGTCGACTGTGGCCGCAGAAAGGGCGCTGCTCGAGGCGGATGCGACACGAAAACGTCGCATGCAGGTGATCGACAACATCGCTGCGGCCTATATCCTGCAAGGGGTGCTGGACCGGATGGGGCATATGAGGGCAGAGCATGACAGATGAAAGCCCATGGGCGCGCGACGAGGTCGAGAGCCCTTGCGTGAAAATCTGCGTGGTGCATCCGCAGGCGCGGATTTGCACCGGCTGTTTGCGCTCGATCGACGAGATCACCCGCTGGACCAAGATGACCCCTGAGGAGCGGCGTGCGATCATGGAGGCGCTGCCCGACCGTGCGTCCTTGCTGCGCAAGCGCCGGGGTGGGCGCGCGGCGCGGGTGGGGATGGCCTAAGCGCGGCCAGCCATGCCAAGCGTGCAGAGCGGGATTGCATACTTTGGTATGGGAAAATGCTGCGCTGCAACATATCTATGATGCAGACGCGGCATTCTCAGGAGAGCACACCATGGCCTATTCGTCCCACAGCAATGTTCCGGCACCGGGGTTCGGGACCTTGGTCAGTCTCGCACTGGCGCCGCTGCGCCTGATTGACGGGTTCTTCAAATCGCTCATTGCGGCCAATCGTTTTGCCCATGAGGTTGAGACGCTGTCGATGGCCAGCGATGCACGGTTGGCAAAAATGGGCCTCAAGCGCGACACGCTGGTGGCCGATCTGGCTGCGCGCTCGGAATTCTTTCGCGCCGCCTGAGGTCAGGATCACAGCAGAAAACGAAACCGCCCCGGAAGATTTCCGGGGCGTTTCGCGTTCTGGGGGGTGCCCGCTCTGGTCAGATGGCGCATCAGCCAAAGGTGTCCGGCAGCCAGAGCGCGATCTGGGGGAAGGCGAGCAAAAGGGCAATCATCACCATCAGGGCGGCGAGGAACGGCAAAGAGCCTATGATGACATCGTTGATCGAGCCTTTGCCGCGCACGCCTTGGATCACATAGAGATTGACCCCAATGGGTGGTGTGATGAGGGCTGTTTCCAGCATCAGCATCATCAGAATACCGAACCAGACCAGATCAAATCCAAGCCCTGCGACGATCGGGGCCAAGAGCGGCGTTGCGATCAGGAGAAGCGAGAAGGCCTCCATGAAACAACCGAGGATCATGAAGGCGATCACAATCACGATCATGGTTTGCATCGGGCTAAGCCCCAGGCCGTTGATGAACCCGGCCAAGAGATCCGTCAGGCCGACCACCGCGAGCACGAAATTCAGGAATACGGCGGCAAAGACGATGAGCATTACCATCGCGGTCGTGCGCATCGTGCTTTCGATGGCGAGGCGCAGCATCTCGATCCGCAAGCTGCCATTCCAAGCCGCGAGTGCCAGTGAGGCGATCACGCCAAGGGAGGCGGCCTCGGTCGGGGTTGCGAGCCCGGCATAGATAGACCCGACGACGACGCCGAAAATCCCGATGGGCGGCACAAGGTCCGGCAAGGAACGCAGGCGCATGGCCCAGGTGCTATGCTCTGGTTTCCCACCCCAAGAGGGGCGGATCAGACAAGCGATCAGCACGGTGAGCATGAAAAGCCCGGCAAGAATGGCACCGGGCAGAAAGCCGGCGAGATAGAGTTTTGGAACGGAAGTATCCGTCAAGAGCGCATAGACGATCATGTTGATCGAAGGCGGGATGAGAATGCCAAGCGTGCCACCCGCCGCCAGCGTGCCCATGAAGAGGCTTGGGTTGTAGCCTTTCTTGGCGATCTGCGGCATGGCCACCGTGCCAACCGTGGCTGCGGTGGCGATGGACGAGCCGGAGGTGGCCGCGAAGAGCGTCGAGGCACCGATGTTGGAGTGCATCAATCCCCCCGGAAGCCAAGAAATCCAATGCGAGAGCGCCCCATACATCCGCTCTGCGATACCGGCGCGCAGCAGGATCTCTCCCATCAGAATAAAGAGCGGCACCGCGATCAGGATGAAATCAATGCTGTTGGTCCAGAAGATGTCACCAATCGCCAGATAAAGCGGCATGGGCGAATAGAGCGCGGCCAGCGCCAGAGCGAGGATGCCCACCACAGCGGCGATGGGCACGCTGAGGGAAATCAGGCCAAAGAGCAGGCTTGTTGCAGATCCCAGCATCTCTCATTCTCCTGCGGGCACGGCCTGGGCCGTTGAGTTTGCACCATGAGGGTTTGGCCGCACGCCTTGTAACTCTTCTTCGATTTCCTCATCCATCGAGAGCGCCCCTCCAAGGGCTTGCAACCGGTCGAACTGACCGCGCACCAGCGCGGTGATCATGCCGCCCAGCAGACACAGAAGCGTGAGGCAAAAGAGCACCCAGCCTGTCACCCACAAACCTTGCGGCACGATCAATGGCGTGTGCAGAGGCGTGATCGAATGCGCGCCATTCGACCATGTGAGGGCCACGGTCGCCAATGCGCGCCATGTGACGATTCCGGCAAAGGCGGCCATCAGGGCCATTCCGAGAATGTCGAGCCAAGCCTGTGCAAGGCGCGGGAGCCGCATGTAGAGCACATCAATACGGACATTGGCGCGGTGCAGCGCGGCGTAGGGCAAGGCAAAAGCGGTCGCAATTGCGAAAAGATATCCAGAGAGTTCATCCGCGCCACCGAGACTGGCACCGAAGAATTTACGCGCGATGACATCCACAGTGACCATGACGGCCGAGATCAGCATCATGCTGCCCCCGATCCACACGGCGAATTGCGACAGTCGAAAGAGATAGGAGACGAGCGTGGAATACATGGTGGTCCCAATCTGTGAAGGCAGATACCGCAGGGTGCGCATGCGCCCTGCGGTGTGAGTGCGTTCAACTTTCAGGTTGCGGTGCCGCGAGTCCAGCAGCTTTGCCTGCGCTTTCGTTCCAGGCGTCGATGCAGTCACCGCCGCAGCGTGCCGCCCAACGCTTGAGCACGAACTCGTCCAGGATTTTCTGTCGTGCGGCCTTGTCTGCCTCGCCGGGCACAGTCAAGGTGGCGCTCCCCGCTGCCCCAAAGGCACAGTCCGGACCCGTGCCGGTCAGGCAAGCCACGCCCATGTCTTGTTCCGAGGCTGCGATTTTCCAGCCGGACTCTTCCATCGCGGCGAAATTCTCGGTCAATGCGGTGCGGGTGGTTTCGTCCAACCCCTCCCAAAGCTTTGCGTTTACCGCGGTGAAGGTGATGGAATAACCGACCGGCAGGGCGAAAACATGGTTGATGACCTCGTGCCAGCTCGCCTTGTAAGCGGAAACCGGATCGGTAATGGCGCAGTCCGCCACCCCCTTTTCAAGTGCCGGCACAACCTCTGCAAAGGGCAGCGTCACGGTCACGCCCCCGGCCCCTTCGACAAAATCGCCGAGTGTTGCCGAATGCACCCGCACTTTGCGACCCTTGAGGTCTGCAATCCCGGCAATCGCATCGCGGCAATAAATCATCGAGGCAGGCCATGGATGCAGCGACACGATCGTTGCGCCATAGGTGTCGCGGAAGATCTGGTCCATCGTGGGCCGATAGGCGTCAACCACGGCGCGCATGGTGTCGAAGTCCGACGCGATGCTGGAGAGGTCCGCACCTTCGATGGCTGGGTTCTCGGAGGCAACATAGCTGCCCAGCCCATGCGCCACCTCGAACACGCCGAGTTTCAAGAGGCGCATGACCTCGGTGCCCTTTAGCCCCGCCTCGGTGATCGGGATGGCATCGCCAGTGATGGCCCCACCGGTCGCGGCCGGAATCTGATCGCTCCAGAACGGCTGTTCGACATTCTGCCACGAGGACAGGTTGCCCCAGGTTCCGACCACCTTGAATTGATGCGGCGTGATCTCGTCCGCGAATGCGCTGCCACCGGCCAAGGCCGCAACGGCAGACAGCATGATTGTTTTCATTTTCATTTTTATGTCCCTGTTGTGTGAGGTGTTGGGCGCCTCAGGCACGAGGCGCCCGTGGTTTCATTCAGCGGCGGCTTTGACCCCAGCCAGACCATTGATGTAATCGACGCATTCATCCACCGATTTCACGTCGCCAAACTTGGCGTCGATGTCAAAGAGGTTCCAGGCCACGGCCCCCGGCACCCGGTCGCCAATGCACTCGCGCACCGCGATGGGGCGGAAGCCATCTGCAATCCCGTCGCAAACGGTTTGACGCACGCAGGCACAGGCGGTGACACCCGTCACGAGGATGGTGTCGACATCATTGGCGCGCAGGATGCCCGCCAATTCCGTGCCATGAAAGGACGAGGCGCGCTTCTTGAGCAGCGTGTATTCGCCCTCAACGGGCGCGATGCGGCTGTCGATGGCCCAAAGTTCCTTGTCGGCCAGATCCACCACATCCACCGGAATCTTGTTGTGCCAGAGGCCCATATCGGTGAAGGACGCGTTGCGATCCGTGATCTCGTATGCGGTCGTCACATGCACCACAGGCAGGTTTTGCGCGCGAAATGCCTTGAGCAGGCGCTGCATGCCGGGGATGATTTCATTGTCCATCTTTTCCTGATCACAGGTAAAGGGATTGCCGGGGCGGGTCCAGGCATTGGCCAGATCGACACTGACCAGCGCCGGGCGTTTGCCAAAGCCCACACGCCGCTGAAAGCCGCGCTCTTGGTAGAGCTTGGTCGAGGCGTCGAACGCCGCCTGCAACATCTTGTCGAGTTCTCGGTTGTCAATATCGCTCATTCGGTTCTCCTTGGCCCTGAGGGCCGGGTCTTGTTGTTGGTTCCGAGCCTGATGTGGACTGCGATCCGGCTGGCAAGACAGAAGGTGCCCAAGGTGGCCATCAAAGAGAATTGACAGTTGGGCAAATGTTGATGCACCTGATGCATCAATCAGACCCTGTTTCGGAGGCGCGGATGCAGAACCTGCCCGATATCTCTTTGCTGCAATCATTTGCCGTTGTTGCCGAAGAGCTGAATTTTCGGCGCAGCGCGGAACGTCTGGCGCTCGATCAATCGGCGCTCAGTCGCCGTATTCAGAAGCTGGAGGCGCAATTGGGCTATCCGCTGTTTGAGCGCAGCACGCGAGAGGTGACGCTGACGCCCGCCGGGCAGAGCTTTTTTCGCAGCGTGTCCAACTTGCTCTACGATTGCTCGAATTCAATCCTAGAGGCGCGGCGCATCGCCGAAGGTCAGACCGGACAGGTGCGTGTGGGCTATATGGCCTTTGCCGCAACCGAGTTGCTGCCGCAGACTGTCGCGCGGTTTCGCAAGCGGCATCCCGACGTCGCACTCGAGTTGAAATATATCCGCACTCAAGGTCAGAAAGTGGCGCTCGCGAATGACGAGATTGACGTGGGGTTTCTGATCGGCCCGTTCGACAACAGCGAGTATCACAGCGTGCTTCTCGCGTCGGACTTGCTCTATCTCGTGATGCCCAAGGGGCACCCTTTGCTGAAAAAGGCGGAAATTGCACCCGAGGACATCCTTGAACAGGATCTGATCATCGGGGACATGGCGCAATGGGGCGAGTATCGCTATCGCCTCGACGACCTGTTCAACCCTTTGGGAATTACCCTGACACCCAGCCTCGAGGCTGCGAATACGCTGGCTCTGATCGGTCTGGTCGCGGCCGGGCTTGGCGTCACGATCTACCCTGAGAGCCTGATCGGATTCTTGGGTCAAAATGTCGATGTTCGTCCCATCGTGCACAAGAACTTTAGAATTCGCACTCTCTTGGTCTGGAAACGCACCAACCGGGCCCGCAATACATTGAACTTTGTCGAGACCGCGAAGGACAGGTTTTAAAGCGGTTTTCTGACGTCGCTGCCATCACCCGAAGGGCAAGGTGGTTGGTGTTCTTTGCGTCCTGACAGGCGAAGGTCGCAAGCAGATTTCAAGCGCGGATAGCGCCCCAGAGGTGTGAAAGGTCCGAAGGCAAAGGTCCCTCTCTACCGGGGGCGACACGGTCTGTCGATCGCAGGACTGTGAAAATACAATCGTGGGCGACGCCTGAC
>NZ_JAGPVV010000139.1 GCF_018066915.1 Roseovarius sp. | reverse complement strand
CGGATGCTCTCAAGTTGCAGAAACTCGATCACCTCCTCGACGATTTTACGGTTCTCGATTTCTTCACGCTGAGCCGCCCACCAATAAAGTGCGGTGCGCAAAACGCCCGGATTCATGTGGATATGCCGCCCGAGCAGGATGTTGTCGAGAACGCTCATCCCGTTGAACAGGGCGAGGTTCTGGAATGTCCGGGCGACCCCGAGCTTTGCAACCTTGTGAGGCGTCGTGCCGGTGATGTCCTTGTCGGCCAGTCGGACTGTCCCCACATTCGGCGGGAAAAACCCGGTGATCGCGTTGACAAGCGTTGTCTTGCCACTACCATTCGGACCGACGAGGCCAAAAATTTCGCCCGCCCGAATGCAGATATCCACACCCGTGACAGCGACAATACCGCCAAACCGGCGCTCGATCCCGCTGCACTCCAGTATCGCACGATCACCGATGCCGATTGCTGATTTGCTTTTTGCTGTCATCTAATCCTGTTGTCCCCACTAGGTTCGTAGCTTGCGTCAGGAAATCCGGAAATAATCCGGTCTGCCTGTTGGCCAGGGATCTCCCCACAACTGCTGACCGCCGTCTATGTTCAAAACTTCACCGGTCACAAATTTCCCTGAATTGGCCGCCATATAAACAACGCCTTCGGCAACATCCCATTCGTCGCCTGCATGTCGCATCGGATTCGAGTCCTGAAAGGTTGCCGCACCATCCTCGGGATAGCGACTGAAACCAGTACTCTCGCAACAGCCCGGTGCCACACAATTCACACGGATGCCGTGCGGTGCCCATTCGACCGCGACCGACTTGGACAGGTAGATCACCCCTGCCCGCGCCGCACAGGTATGCGCGATGCCCGGCATCCCGCGCCAAATATCGGCCACGATATTCACGATAGAGCCGGGACGCTTTTGCTCGACCCAGCGGCGCGCGGTGGATTGCATCATCCACCAGGTTCCGTTGAGGTTGGTGTCGATGACCGCGTTCCAGCCTTTTGGGGAAAAATCCAGCGCCGCCTGGGGAAACTGTCCTCCGGCATTGTTCACCAGAACGTCAATCGAACCGAATTCCCGATTGACCTCACCGACAAAACCCTCGACCCGTTCTGGGTCGCGGATGGTCATGGGCATGGCAAACACATTGCCGCCAAAAGTTTCGAGAAATTCCTTGGCCGAGGTCAGCTTTTCCGCGTCACGTCCATTGATCGCAAGACTGGCACCCAACCTGGCGAACAGGACCGCAATGGCCAGACCCAGACCACCGCCAGCGCCGGTCACGACAACGGTTTTGCCCGCGAACAAGTCGCTGGCATATACGGTTGCGCGTGCCGCTAGGGCTCCTCGCGAAGACCCGTATTGCGTCTTATACATGACGCCTCCTCCCTGTGTCCCATTCGGGTTAGTTGGAGATAATCTAACGGGCGTTAGAAAAATAATCAAGACAAGAATGAGCCATCGTCCAGCCCATTACTTTTAGTCAGTAAGACTTTGGAAGCCCGAGTGCTTTTTCAGCGATGAAAGATAAAAGCATCTGTGGTGTCACGGGCACGAGGCGAAACAGAAGCGCCTCCCTTACCAGACGCTCCACATGATATTCCTTGGCGTATCCAAACCCGCCAAATGTAATCTGCGCTGCTTCGGTCGCTTCAACTGCGGCATCTGCGGCCAATAGCTTGGCGGCGTTGGCCTCCACTCCGCACGCCTCTCCCGAATCGTAGAGGGCGGCGGCATGCATCACCATGAGATTGGCCGCTTCCACCCGTGCCCAGGCCTGCGCCAGTGGATGCTGAACACCCTGATTCTGGCCGACCGGCCTCCCAAAAACCACACGCTCCCTGGCATATTTCGCTGCCCGCACCAAAGCATTGCGCGCAATACCAATGCATTCGCCGGCCACAAGAATGCGTTCGGGGTTAAGCCCGTGCAGGATCTGCCGGAACCCCTTGCCCTCTTCGCCGATCAGGTCTTCGGCCGGAATTGGCAACCCATCGATGAACACCTCGTTCGAGTCGACCGCTTTGCGCCCCATCTTCTCAATTTCGCGCACATCCACGAAATTGCGGTTGAGATCGGTATAGAAGAGACTCAGCCCTTCAGTCGGATCAGTCAGATCCTCAATCCGTGTCGTCCGGGCCAGAAGCAGCATCTTGTGGGCCACCTGCGCGGTGGAAATCCAGACCTTCTGCCCGTGCACGACATACCTGCCGCCCTGTCGCATCGCCATGGTTTTCAACTTCGTGGTATCTAGGCCCGTCGTCGGTTCTGTCACAGCGAAACAGGCCTTTTCATCACCGGCGATCAGGGGGGGCAGCATACGCGCGCGCTGTTCTTCTGTCCCGAACTTCACCACCGGATTGAGGCCGAATATGTTCATGTGGATAGCCGAGGCTCCGCTCGCGCCAGCCCCCGACTCCGCGATCGCCTGCATCATGATGGTCGCTTCGGTAATCCCCAGACCGGCACCACCGACCGCTTCGGGCATGGCAATGCCAAGCCACCCGCCATCGGCCATCGCCCTGTGCAGCTCATAGGGAAAACCACCGTTGCGATCCCGCTCCAACCAGTAGTCATCATCGAACCGCGCGCAAATCCGCAGGATCTGTTCGCGGATTTCTTTCTGTTCATCTGTCATTCGAAAGGTCACGGTGTGGTTCTCTTCCCGTCCAAATCCACAATACCCGCCTCGCAAAGGGCCGTGATCCTTGCATCTTCAAAACCCATATCGCGCAGTATGTTGCGGGTGTCCGCCCCCGGCGGGCGTCCCAACCATCGAACCTCACCTGGTGTGGCGCTCAAATGCGGAATAGGCCCGACGACCTGCGTCTGCTCTCCGTCGACCGATACGATGTCTCCGCGATGGCGTATCTGCTCATGCGTCGTGATCTCTTCGACGCTTAGAACCCGCGAGGCGACCGCATCATGGCGGGCGAATTCCGCCTCGACCTCGGCAAGCGTGCGCTGTGTGACGTAATCATTGATGGCATCAAAAACCACAACCATATGCCGTGACATCAGGTCTAGGGTCGCGAACCGTGGATCATCGGCCAGAGCGTCTCCGCCGACCGCCTGCAGCAGCCGCTGCGCCGTTTCTGCGCTGCCTGCGGAAACGGTCAGCCACACCCCATCGCACGTGCGGAACATGCCCCCCGGCGCAAAGTCCATCGGTTGGCGCAAGCCATTGCGTCCTGGTGAGAGCTTCGCACCCGTCAAGGCGGGAACAGGATAGTCCATCAACCGAAGCAATGCCTCGAACACCGCAAGATCGACGACCTGACCGCGCGCAATCCCCTTTTCGCGGGCAAACAGCGCGATCATGATACCCAAAGCGCCCATCAGCCCTGTCGTGCTGTCGGCTGCCGGAAATCCGGGGTGCATCGGCGGCCCATCCGCAAAACCAGTCAGATGGGCGAGACCACTCATCGCCTCTGCCGCGCGCCCGAAAGCGGGCACGTCCCGCATCGGGCCGTCCTGTCCGTAACCAGACACACGCAGGATTATCAGATTCGGGTTCCACTCGTGCAGGGTCTCCGGCCCGACACTCGCACGTTCAAGCACACCGGGCCGGAAATTTTCGACAAGTACATCCGCACCTTCAACCAGCCTGCGCAAGATGTCCCGGCCTTCGTCCGATTTCCAGTTCAGGCTCAGGGTTTTCTTGTTGCGGCCCAGCGTCTTCCACCAAACGCCCACCCCATCCTCTGCCTTGGGTCCGAGGTCGCGCATCATATCGGTCCGGTTGACTGCCTCGATCTTTGTTACATCTGCCCCGAAATCGGAGAGCAGAGCTGATGAAAGAGGCCCGGCTATGACGTGACCAAGCTCGATGATTTTCAATTGATGAAGTGGGGTTGTCATTCGATCAGCGACCTCCAGTTCTAACAATTGTTAGTTTTTGGTCTCTTCGAACGCAAGACCGTTCTTTCATCCCTGTGCCGGAGTAATACTACAGATGGAGTGGTTGCCGCCCTCCCGAGACGGCATCGCAATGTGCCAAGCTCGTGGTGTTTAAAGCCACGCAAAGAGGAGGACAGCGAGATGGAGGATATGATGATTGGTGTCGATCTGACAAAGAATGTTTTCCAGATTCATGGTGCCGTCCGGACGGAAGAGATCAATTTCGGAAGAAGCTGACGCGACCGCAGTTATCTCCATTCATGTCTCAGCAAAAGACCGGCTTGCTCTATTTTTGAAGCTTGCGGCAGCGCGCACTACTGGGGCACGGGAAAAGGAAGCTCGTGGCCAAAAGGTAAAATTGATTGCATCTGATTATAAGTCAAGCCAGACGAGTGCCGCTCACCGGCTGAACAAACCGTGAGTAGTTACCGTGTCTTTCTGCAATCCTAACCCGGATAATTCATGAAGCTGCATTAATGTGTTCCCGGGGCCGGTTTCACGGATCTCGGGTCTGTCGCGCGCATCCGATGTTTGCGTCCGGTTTGCTGGCCGGTCGTTGACGTGGTTGTTGGGTAATATGGATTGATGTTTCGGGGTTGTCGGGCCGCTCGCGTCAGGCTGCTTTCGGTGGGGCGAGCGCGTCGAAGAGAAGATGGAGGAGACCCTGTCGCGGACATGATGTCGGCAGTGTGATGCTGATCCGGGTCTTCTTCTCGACGATGGTTGCAGCCAGCTTGACGAGATGCAGCCGCAGGGTGTCGAATTGGGCGCGGCGCCATGGGGATCTCCTTGGACAGGCGGCGCGCAATTTCCACCAGAGCCAGTAGGCGCAACTGTGCAGCATCAGAC
>NZ_JAGPVV010000127.1 GCF_018066915.1 Roseovarius sp. | reverse complement strand
GGGCCCGCGCCAACAGGGGAGACTGGGACCACATGGACATTCTGGACCAACTGGGCGCTGTGCGCCAAGGCAAGCTCAGCCGTCGGAAATTCACCAAAGGGTTGCTGGCGGCGGGGGTAGCACTGACCACGGTGCCGCTGCCTGCGCGGCGTGCACGTGCCGCCGAGGGTGATCAGGCCACCTATTTCACCTGGGGGGGCTATGACATCCCCGAACTCTTTGGTCCCTATCAGGAAAAGAACGGCGCGCTGCCGAATTTCGCCATTTTCGGCGGCTCTGAAGAGGCACTGACCAAGATGCGCGGTGGCTTTGTCGTCGATGTCTCGCACCCCTGCAACCAGTCGATGCCGCGCTGGGTGCAGACGGGGCTATTCCAGCCGATTGACACCGGTCGCGTGGCCCATTGGGGCGACGTCATTCCGGAACTTGTCGATCTGCCGGGCAATGATGCCGAGGCGGGCAAGGTCTGGATGGCGCCGTTTGATTGGGGGCAAACCTCTGTCACTTATCGCACAGACCTTGTGGAGTTGGAGGGCGAGGAAAGCTGGGATATCCTCTGGGACGAGCGCTATTCCGGGCGGCTGGGGTCACTGGCCTCGGGCGGGGATGCGTGGTGGTGTGGGGCGATCAAGGCGGGGGTGGATTTCGCCAGCATCGACACGCCCGAAGCCTTTGACAAAATCGCCGCCGTGATGCGGGAACAGCGCCCGCTGATCCGGCTCTATACCGACGACACGACCACGCTGGAACAGGCGCTTTCCGCCGGGGAAATGGTGGCCTCGATGACCTGGAACAGCTCGGCCGTGCTGCTTCAGGCCGAGGGTATTCCGGTCAAGTTCGCCAAGCCCAAGGAGGGCGCGCTGACATGGGTCTGCGGCGTGATGATCCACAAGGACGCGCCCAATCTCGACCGCGCCTATGACGTGATCGACTCGCTGCTCAGCGTCGAGACCGGGCATTTCATGATCAACGACTGGGGCTATGGCCATTCCAACAGCAAGGCGTTCGACAAGTTCGACGAAGAAACGCTGGCGGGGCTGGGCCTGAGCAAAAAGCCGGTCGAGATCCTGCAAGCAGGGCATTTCCAGCAGCCGCAGACGCAGGAATGGGAAACCCAGATGAACGAGCTCTTCGAGCAGATCAAGGCCGGGTTCTAACCCCGCCCGCACCGCCCGTCCGCCCCAGCGGGCGGGCTTTTTGATCCGCGCCCAGAGGAGAGCACGCAGGAATGGCCGAAACCTCTTTGCCGAAACGCCGGACAGCGGACGGGCCGCCGCGCGCCTCCGGCTCTGCTTTCCTGCGCCTTTTGCGCCGCAGCGAGAGCGCGCGCGCCTATCTGATGATGTCGCCAACGCTTCTCATCATGACCTTGGGCATCGTGGTGCCCTTTGGCATCCTGCTGGTGATCAGCCTCTGGACCCGGGCGGGCTTTGGCTTTGACACCACCCTCACGCTCGCCAACTACGCCCGAAGCTGGAACGAGCCGATTTATGGCACGCTGATGCTGCGGTCCTTCTGGATTTCCGGGGTGGCCACGGCGGTCACGGTGCTCTTGTGCTATCCGATGGCCTATTACGTGGCCTTCCATGTCCACAGAAACAAGATGATGTGGATCATCCTGATGACCCTGCCATTCTGGACCAGCTATCTCTTGCGGGTCTTCGCGTGGAAGGTGATCCTCGGGTATGAGGGCGTGATCAATTCCGGGCTGATGTCGGCAGGGTTGATCGAGGCGCCGCTCAGTTTCCTGCTCTATAGCCCCACGGCGGTGATCATCACGCTGGCCCATGCCTGGGCCGCCTTTGCCATCCTGCCGCTCTATGTGTCGCTGGAAAAGATCGACCGCTCGCTCCTCGAGGCCGCGACCGATCTGGGCGATGGGCCGGTTGCGCGGTTCTTTCGCGTGACGCTGCCCTTGTCGATGCCGGGGGTGATCGCGGCCTCGTTCCTGATCTTTATCCCCACCACCGGCGATTACATCACGCCCGCGCTCTTGGGTGGGCCAGATGGGGCGATGATCGGCAATCTCATCCAGTTGCAATTCGGGGCGGTCAACAACTGGCCGATGGGGGCCACGCTGTCGATTGTCCTGATGCTCTGGATTGCGGCCCTGGCGCTGGTCTTTCTCGTCGTCACCCGCAAGGTGCAGGAGCGGATCACATGAGCAGCTATATCAATCGCCCCAACCGGCCGCTGCAACTCTACGCGGTGCTGTTTTTGATCGTGCTTTATGTGCCGGTGCTCTTTATTCCGCTCTTCAGTTTCAACGACTCCATCTATGTCCGCTTTCCGCTGCAGAGCTTTACCGTCAAATGGTATGGCGAGCTTTGGACGCGGGAGCCGGTGTGGAATGCGCTCTGGAACAGCGTCAAGGTGGGGCTGGTGGTCTCGGTCATCTCGACCGTGCTGGGGGTGATGGCGGCGCGCGCGATCACCCGCACCCGGATGCGGGGCAAGGGCGCGCTTGTGACCTTCATCATGATGCCGCTGGTCATTCCCGGCATTATCTTTGGGGTGGCGCTCTTGGTGCTACTCAGCCGGATGGGCGTGCCGCTCTCGCTCTATACGGTGGGTCTTGGGCATCTCATCATCTGCCTGCCCTTTGCCGTGGCCACGCTCTTGCCGCGTTTTGAGGGGTTCGATCCCTCGATCGAAGAGGCCTCGGCCGATCTGGGGGAAAACGGCTGGTGGACCTTTTGGCGCGTGACCTTTCCGATGGTCATGCCGGGGATCGTGGCGAGCCTCTTGTTGACCTTCACCATCTCGTTTGACGAGTTCATCATGGCGTTTTTTCTGACCGGCACCGATCCGACGCTGCCCATGTATATCTGGGGGCAATTGCGCTTTCCCAAGGAATTCCCCTCGGTATTGGCCATGGCGGCGCTGATCCTCTTCGTGTCATTCGCCCTTGTGTTTCTGGCGCAATGGGTCGGGCGCAAAGGGTTGGAGGATCAGGCATGACCCCCGCCGACCGCTTCATTTCGATCCGCAATGTCAGCAAATCCTTTGGTGCCTTTCGGGCCATTGACGAGATTTCCATGGATATCCGTCAGGGCGAGTTCTTTTCGCTGCTCGGGGCCTCGGGCTGTGGCAAGACCACGCTCTTGCGGATGCTGGCGGGGTTCGAATCCCCCACGACGGGCGAGATTTTCATCGACGACCAACCGATGTCGGACGTGCCGCCGCACCATCGCCCGGTCAATATGGTGTTTCAGAGCTATGCGATTTTCCCGCATCTCAACGTGCGCGACAATATCGCCTACGGCCTGCGCAAACAGAAACTGACGCCCGCCCGCCGCGCCGAGATGGTCGAGGACATGCTCGACCTGATCAAGCTGCCGGGCTATGGCAACCGCAAGGCCAACGAGCTTTCGGGGGGTCAGCGCCAACGCATCGCCTTGGCGCGCGCGCTCATCCTGCGGCCCAAGGTGCTGTTGCTCGACGAGCCTCTGGGCGCGCTCGACAAGCAGTTGCGCGAGCAGATGCAGCTAGAGTTGCGCGCCTTGCAGCGGCAGGTCGGCATCACCTTTGTCTTTGTCACCCATGATCAGGAAGAGGCGCTGACCCTCTCGGACCGGATCGCGGTCATGTCCGGGGGCAGGGTGTTGCAGGTAGATACGCCCGCAGCCCTCTACGAGGCACCGCGCACGCGTGAGGTGGCCAGTTTCATCGGCACCATGAATTTCTTTCGCGGCATCGTGCGGCGCAATGGCTCTGGAATGGCGGCCATCGAGGCCGAGGGTCTGGGCACGATCCCGATGCCCACGGCACGGCTAACGAAACCCGAGGGCGCGCCGGTGCAGATCGGCCTCAGGCCTGAGAAATTCAGCCTCTCGCCGGTCAGACCCGACATCGGGCTTGCGGTCGAAGGACGCTTGCGTACGGCGGCCTATATGGGCGAGCGCAGCCAGTATTACCTGAGCCTTCCCGGCAAGGCAGAGCCGGTCGCGGTCTCTGCGCCCAACACCCATCGCCAGAGGGACGCGCAGGATGTGCCAGAGGGTCAGGTGCTCTGGCTCTCGTGGGCACCTGAGGCCATCGTCATTCTCGACACCGACTGATCATAAGGAGAGGGGCAGGCCGCGCAACGGCGCAAACCCCGACATGCCCATGCAAGAGACCGCACCATCGCCCGCCGCCGCCCCCGACAAGCCCCGCCGCACCGAACCCCGGCAGGTCCGGCGCAGGCAGTTGATCGAGGCCACCATCGATTCCATTGCCAGATATGGAATTGCGGGCACCACAATGTCGACGGTCACGGAAATTGCGGGTCTTTCCATCGGGCTGGTCAATTTTCACTTTCAGAGCAAGCAGAACCTGCTGGAGGAAACGCTCAAGTTTCTTGCGCGCGAGCATCATGACCATTGGCGGCGCGCCTATGGCGATGCGGGGCTGAGTGCGCGCGAGAAACTTCTGGCAATCGTGGACTCGCATTTCGATCCCAAGATCTGCACGCCGAGAAAACTCGCGGTCTGGTATGCGTTCTTTGGCGAAGGCGGGCGGCGCACGGTCTATCGTGCGCTGGTGGATGCGCTCGACAATGAACGCTTTGCCCTCTCGAAACGCCTTTGCCGCGACATCGCGCGCGAAGGCGGGTATTCCGGCCCGCCGGTCGATACCATCGCGCATACACTCGAGGGGCTCTATGACGGGCTCTGGCTCAATATCCTGATGTATCCCGACACCTTTGACCGCGACGCGGCGCGGGCCAAGGTTCAGGCCTATCTGGCCCTCGCCTTTCCCCGGCATTTCGAGATGCCGCAGGATGAGGCAACGAATGAGCCGGTCCAGATGGAACGCCGCAGATGAGCCGAGAGCCAAGCCACGACATCCTCTTCGAGCCGGTCCGCATCGGCCCGGTCACGGCCCCCAACCGCTTCTATCAGGTGCCCCACTGCACCGGCATGGGCTGGATGCGCCCGCGCACGCTTGCCGCCATGCGGGGCGTCAAGGCCGAGGGCGGCTGGGGCGTGGTCTGCACCGAGTATAATTCCATCCACCCCACCTCCGATGACCTGCCGCACCCGTCCGCCTCGCTCTGGGACGAGAGCGACGTGCGCGCCCATGCCCTGATGACCGAGGCGGTGCATGAACATGGGGCACTGGCCGGGGCAGAGCTTTGGTATGGCGGCGCGCGCACGCCCAACATGATGACGCGGCTGCCGCCGATGGATCTGGGGTCTGTGCCCAATCTCGCGGGGCATCCCTATCAGACCCGCGCCATGGACAAATCCGATATCCGCCAGTTCCGCCATTGGCACAAACGCGCCGCCCTGCGTGCCCGTGATGCAGGCTTTGACATCGTTTATGTCTATGCCACCCACGGCTATCTGATCTCGAATTTCCTCAATCCGCGCATCAACACGCGGGGTGACGAGTACGGCGGCAGCCTTGAAAACCGGGTGCGGCTGGTGCGCGAACTGATCGCCGAGACCAAGGAGGCGGTCGGCGACCGCTGCGCCGTGGCGGTGCGGTTCGCGGCGGATGAAGAGGTGGGCAGCGACGGGGATCCGCTCTGGGGCGAGCGGCGTGAGATGTTCGCGATGCTGGCCGAATTGCCCGATCTCTGGGATATCAACATCGCCGATTATTCGCTCGAAATGGGCGTGTCGCGCTTTGTCAAGGAAGGTGCCCTCGAACCTTACATGACATGGGTGAAATCGGTAACGTCCAAGCCCGTTGTCACCGTCGGCCGTTTCACCTCGCCCGATACCATGGCCGCTCAGGTGCGGCGCGGCATCGTCGATTTCATCGGGGCCGCGCGCCCGTCGATTGCCGACCCGTTCCTGCCGCGCAAGATTGCCGAGGGGCGGCTTGGGGCGATCCGGGAATGTATCGGCTGCAATATCTGCTATTCCGGCGACAGTCTGGGCGTGCCGATCCGCTGCACGCAAAACCCCACCATGGGCGAGGAATGGCGACGCGGCTGGCATCCCGAACGCATCGCGCCACAGGGCAGCGCGGCGCATGTGCTGATCGTCGGGGCCGGACCGGCGGGGCTGGAGGCGGCACGCGCACTGGGCGCACGCGGCTACCGCGTGACGCTGGCCGAGGCCACGCGCGATCTGGGCGGGCGCGTTCTGCGCGAAGCGTCTTTGCCGGGGATGCGCGAATATATCCGCGTGCGCGACTACCGCGAGCAGGCCTTGCGCGACATGCCCAATGTCGAGATTTTCCGCGAAAGCCGCCTGACGGCGCAGGACGTGCTGGAAGTGGGCGCGGATCACGTGGCCATCGCCACCGGCGCGCACTGGCGCAAGGACGTCTTTGACGGTGAGGTGTTTCAGTCCGTGGCCGAGGGCGCGGCAGAGGCGCATATCCTCACGCCCGAAGATATCATGGCGGGTCGCCTGCCCGATGGGCCGACCGTGGTCTATGACGGCGATGGCTATTACATGGGCGGCGTTCTGGCCGAGCGTCTGCGCGCGGCGGGGCTTGACGTGACCCTGACCACCCCCGACGACAGCCTGTCGCGCTGGGCGGGCAATACCGCCGAACGCTGGCGGGTGCGAAGCCATCTGCAAGGCCTTGGCGTCCGGTTCGAGCCTGCGCGCGAGATTGCGGGCTTTGACGGGCGCGCGGTCGTCCTGCCTTGCGCCTATGGCGGGGCAGAGTTGATCCTGCCTGCCACCCATCTCGTGATGGTCAGCGCGCGGCGTCCCGAGGATGGGCTATACCAAGATCTGCGCGCCTTGGCCGGTCCGCTGCCCTTCACCCTCACGCGCATCGGTGATTGCGAGGCCCCGGCAATCATCGCGGCGGCGGTTCATGCCGGGCATCGCTATGCGCAGGAATTAGACGCTCCGGTTGATCCCGACCTGCCGATGAAACACGACCGGATCGACGTGGGCGCGCCCGGTGGTGCTGGATAGACGAGTGGAGAACAGCCGATATGACCCAACCCGACCAAACCTATCTTGCCAAACTCTTGCTCTATTACGAGGAGGAGATCGAGGGGGAGGCCTATTTTGCGGGCCTCGCCCGTCGCTTTCCCGATCCTGCACAGCACAAGCGCCTGATGCTCTTGGCCGAGGTCGAGCGCCACGCGGCCCAGGGTGTCGCACCGCTCATCGCGCAGTATGCCCTCTCGCCCCGGTCGGTCGAGAGCCTGACCGCAAGCGGTCATGAACAGGCGCGCCGCGCGCCCGCCACATGGGCAGGGCTGGTCGATGAGATGACCCGCACATACCCCGCCTATCTCGCGGCCTTCGAGGCGCTCGAGGCGATGGGGCCAGAGGCGGATCAGCCGCGCCTGCGGTTCCTGACCGAGCATGAGGTGGCCGCTCTCGAATACCTAGCGCTGGAAAATGCCGGTGACACGCAGTCTTATGTGCCGCTTGAGCGCTACCTCGCCTCAACGCCCGCGCCCGCATGACGGCACGCCTGCTGCTCGCGGTCCTGCTCTGCGCGGCCTCTGGTGGTGCCTCCCAAGAGGGGCCTGTTGCGCCGCAAGCGGAATGCGACACCTGTCAGGCCCGCCACCGCGGCCTGCAATCGCTTCAGGCGGCACGGGCAGGGGCCGGGCAGCAAGAGCAGGCGGGCAAGGGCCAGCCGCCGCAGGGCCAACCCGCGCCATCAGGGTCGCAGACTAAAGGCCAGCCCAAAGAGTGACAGGCCTGTCACGGCAAACTTGACTCTTTCAGTCAACTCCGGCAAAACCGCGGCAACCCCCGCGCCAGACCGGCGCGATTCACCTTATCCCGTGCCAGCCCCGTGCCAGCCATGCGGTTCCCATCCCCTCTGACGACAGAGGGAGAGGAGCATTCCATGATGGCATCTCGCCTCTGCATTTTCTGCCTTGCAGCCGCTTTCTTCGGCGGGGCGACCCCGGCGCTGGCGCAAGAGAGCACGGCCCCTGCGCTTGCGCTCACCCTCAACAGCCAAGAGACCACCGAGGCGGGCGGGTGCCGCCTGACTTTCGTGCTGCGCAATGATCTGGGTGCGGCGCTGGAGCGGCTGGTGGCCGAAGCGGTTCTTTTTGACGCGGCGGGGCGGGTGGCCAGCCTGACGCTCTTTGATTTTGGCGCGCTGCCCGAGGGGCGCCCGCGCGTGCGGCAATTTGATCTGGCGGGGCAGGGCTGTGACGGGATCAGCGGCGTGTTGATCAACGGCATCGGCACCTGTGACGGGGCCGGGATAGCCCCCGGTGCCTGTCTGGCGGCGCTGCGCCTCTCGTCGGACACCGGCATCGAGGTGACAGGATGAGCGGGGCCGAAACCATGATCGAGCGGTTTCAGGGGCTGATTGCCATGGGCGGGCCTGTGATTGCGATCAGCGCCGCGCTCTCGGTGGCGACGCTCGCGGTCATTCTCTACAAACTCTGGCAGTTTCGCGCCTCTGGCGTGGGGCGGCACCGTGCGCTGCGCGCGGCGGTGGCCGAATGGGACCGGGGTGCAGCCCCTGCCGCGCGCCAGACGCTTGCAACCTCGCAGAGCTATCTGGCTCCGGTAATGGCCCGCGCCTTTGCCGCCGATCCGCAGGACGGCGCCGCCACGCGGCGGCTGATGGCCGAGGCCGAGGCACGGTTTGCCCGGCTTGAACGCGGTTTTCGCTTTCTCGACATGGTGGCGCAGGTGGCGCCGCTCTTGGGGCTTTTCGGCACGGTGCTGGGCATGATCGAGGCGTTTCAGGCGCTGCAATCCGCCGGATCACAGGTCGATCCGTCGCTCTTGGCGGGGGGGATCTGGGTGGCGCTCTTGACCACCGCCGCGGGTTTGGCGGTGGCGATGCCCGCCTCGGTCGTGCTGTCGTGGTTCGAGGCGCGGATGGCTGAAGAGCGCGCGCTGGCCGATCACGCGCTGAGCGTGGTGCTGGGGCCAGACGGGCAGGGCGCGCCCTTGGTCACGTCACAGGGTCGGGCGGTGCCCGCACATGGCTAGGGCCGGGTTCCAGCGGCGCAAGCTGTCGCTCACCTCGCTCATCGACGTGATTTTCCTCTTGCTTCTCTTCTTCATGCTCTCTTCGACCTTTGCGCAATTTTCCGAGGTGGATCTGGCCACGGCGGGGCAGGGGCAGGCGGTGTCCGAGGCGCGCCCTATTTTCCTGCAATTGCGCGCGGACGAGCTGCGTCTCAACGCGCGCGCGGTGCCGCTCGATGGGTTGGCCGCGGCGATTGCGCCACTGGCCAAGGGCGACAGCCGCGTGCTGGTCAGCACCGCTGCGGGTGTCACAGCGCAGCGTCTGACCGATCTGCTGGTGGCCCTGCGCGGTATCCCGCACCTCTCGGTGCAGGTTCTGGTGCCGTCATGACCGCGAACCGTTCCCGCCGTGAGCCCACGATTGCGCTCATCAACATCGTGTTCCTGATGCTGATCTTCTTCATGGCCGCCGCCACGCTGGCCCCGCCGCTGGAGGGCGATTTGCGGCTGGTGCGCACCGAAGATCTGGAAGGGCGCGCCCCTCCCGATGCGCTGGTGGTCCATGCCGATGGGAGGATGATCTATCGGGGCCTGCCCCAGCCGGATGCCGTCGCCTACGTTGCGGCGCTGCCCGAAGAGGCGCGTGCCACCCTGCGCCTTGTGCCCGATGCCGCCCTTCCCGCGGCGGATTTGCTGCGGCTGGGCGAGGCGCTGCGCCGGGCGGGGGCGGGGCGGGTGGTGATGGTCACGGAACGGGGGCTGCCATGATCCGCGCTTCGCGTTTTGTGTTGTCGGTTTGCGCAGTTACGGCGCTTGGGCTGCATGGCGCGGGGGTGTGGGTCTCTGCCCCGCAGGCGCGCGCGGCGCTCGAAGGTGGGGCTGGTGCAACCGAGGTCATGCTGGGCGCGAGCTTTGCCGATATGGTGGCCGGTGCGGCGCAGCCGGTGTCAGAGGAAACCGTCACACCGACCGTGAGAGCAGAGGACACTCTCCGCCCGACACAGCCCGAGGTCGCAGAGCCATCCGCGCCGCAGCCCGTCATAGAGGCCGCGGACCCCCCACCGCGCGCACTGGCCCCAGCGGTGCAAGCGGCGCTTGCCGCCCCCGCGCCGCCGCCGCAGACCACCGCCCAAGCCAATGCCGAGACGAGACTTCAGGTCTCGCGTCGCCCCATGGCGCGCCCGGCAAATGTCACGGCGCAGGCCACGCCAGACCGCGCACCAGACCGCAAACCAAAGCCCCTGACGCGGGGCAATGCGGGCAGCAACGCGGATCAGACCGCCACCCGCGGCAGTATGACGGGCCACGAGACCGCCTCCGCCGCGCGGCAAGGGCGCGACCGCCCAAGCCAGAGAACGGCTGCGGGCAATGCCGCCGCCAGCACCTATCCCGGTCAGGTGATGCGCCATCTCGCGCGCGTGCCGCGCCCCCGCACCGACACGCGGGGTGTGGCGCTCGTGAAGTTCTCGATTTCTGAGGGGGGGCGTCTGGCCTCGGTGCGCGTCGCGCGTTCCTCGGGCTCGACCCGGCTAGACCGCGCGGCCTTGACCGTGGTCGAACGCGCCGCGCCATTCCCCGCTCCGCCCTCGGGGGCGCAGCGCAGTTTTTCGGTGCAGATCAAGGGCGAGTAGGGCGCAGGCCGATCCCACCCCGCCTCACCCCTTGGTCATTCCCAGCAACTGACCAGAACGGTCAGTTCTCCCGCCTGATCCGTCAGCGCCTCAGCCGACAGGCGATCCTGATCCGAGGTCAGCCGCGGGGTTATGCCACCGCGCGTCAGCAGCTCTTGGAGCGCGCCGTTGGTGGCGGCAAAGCTGACCTCTTCTGGCAGGGCGCGGCCATCTTGTGCCCGTGTCAGCAACATGCCCAACACCGCCCCCCCGGCATCAAGCACCGGACCCCCGGCATCGCCCTCAAGCGCCGTCAGGGCAAGCCGCTTGAGATGCGCCTCGCCGTTCAACCCCTGCAACTCGGCCAATTGGCCAAAGGTGACGGTGGGCGCGCCCAAAAGACCGCCATAGGAATAGCCCGCAACCGCCACATCGCTCAGCAAACGCGGTGTCACCTCTTGAAAGGCCGCCACGCGCAGGGGGGCCAGAGGCAGGCGCGGGCGCAGGATCGCCACGCCCAGTGCGGCATCGCTCAGCACGACTTCGGCCTCATAGCTTTCGTCGATGGTGATCCGCCCACACCCGGCCACCGCCTCGGCGGTGGTCAGCACAGCGCCGCTTGCATCGACATAAAACCCGGAGCGCGCCTGTTTTGGCTTGCGGATTTCCAGACCCGAGATCAGGTCGATATCCTGCGCCCCGCTGCCTTCGGCCGGATCGAGCGTGCCCGGCAACCACTCAAAGCTGTCCTGCATCCGCCCCAAGAGGCGATTGCGACGGGCCTCGTCCCCGGCGGGCCAGACAAGGGTAAAGCCCTTGATCTCGCCATCGCGCAACCAGACCTGCGTGTGCGAAATCTGCAAAGCCCCTTCGCCAATCAGGGTAAAGCTGTCACCCTCAAGACTGCGCGGACCATTCTCGGGCACGATCGCCAGCGTCTGCATGATGTCATAGAGCCCCGTCAGTGTGGTGCGGTCGCCAGTCTGACTGATCAGGAGAACGCGCGCGTCGATGTCGCCTGTCGCGTTGAAATGCGCGAAAGGCGGCTCGTAGCGGTCAAAACCCACCACGGCGGTCGGCAATTCCATGGCGATGCCGGTGGCATTGTCGCGCACCACCTCGAGGCCAAGACCGTCGAACACCGCATTGAACTGGCTCAGCAATTCCGCCCGCTGCCGGGTGGTCAAGACGCCGGTCGCCTCGAACCCGTTCTCGGTCTGCCAACGGGCCATGGCGGCGCGGGTGCCTTGGCCAAAGGCCGCGTCGATGGCCCCGTCATAGACACCGGCCCATTTCATTGCTTCCTGCAACGCGGCGCGGTCTTCGCGGTCGAGCAGGCTCTCACTTTCGCGGGCTTCGCGCAGGGTTTCGTCGGGTTGTTCGGGGATTGGTGCAGGCGCGGGGTCCACCGCGACGACCGGCGGGCTGTCCGGTGTTGCGAGGGCCGGCGCTGAGGTGGCCGGTTCTGAGGTGGTCGGTTCTGAGGTGGCCGGTGCCGTGAGAGCGGGGGCGGCGGGACCCTCCAGCAGATTTGCCCCGATGGGCCAGAACTGTTGCTGGTAATCGCTGCTCTCGGCAATATAGCTGTCGCGCGCGATCACACCCTCGGCGCGGTAGACCTGAAGCACACGCTCTGCCTCTTCGCGCCGGTAGGGCCCAAGGGCGATGGCATACCACCCCCCTCCAAGCGCAAAGCCATTCACATCCGCGAGGGTCGCTGCATAGCGGCGGGTGGCGGTCTGTGCCTCGTTCAGGCTTGGCTGGGCCTCGATCTGAACCCAGACCACTGGTTCCTCTTGCGCGCGCGCCGCAGACAGCGCCATGAAAACCGCAAATATGAACCCCAGTAAGATACGCGCCATAAGTTTCCCTAAATTCTGTCGTGATGACGGTCATTCAGACCTTTTGGGCGTTTTATCAAAATTGCGCGGCGATGCACTCGAAAACTTCGGGGTTTGTGCGCTGTTGCGGGTGCCAAACGCCCGATTGACCCTGCCGCGCCCCCGGCCTAGGTAAGGGCGGCAAATCAGGGGCAGCATTGGGGTCAGGCATGAGCGACAGGACCGACAAACCGCGCAGCTTTCAGGAGATCATCCTGCGGCTTCAGGCCTATTGGGCCGCTCAGGGCTGTGCCATGATGCAGCCCTATGACATGGAAGTGGGGGCTGGCACCTTTCACCCTGCGACCACGCTGCGCTCTTTGGGATCAAAGCCTTGGGCTGCGGCCTATGTGCAGCCCTCGCGCCGCCCCACCGATGGGCGCTATGGCGAAAACCCCAATCGCCTCCAGCATTATTACCAGTATCAGGTGCTGATCAAACCCAGCCCGCCCGATATGCAGGACCTCTACCTTGGCAGCCTGCGCGCCATCGGCTTCGACATGGCGCTGCATGACATCCGCTTTGTCGAGGATGACTGGGAGAGCCCCACACTCGGCGCTTGGGGGCTGGGATGGGAGGTCTGGTGCGACGGCATGGAAGTGTCGCAATTCACTTATTTCCAGCAGGTCGGCGGGCATGATTGCGCGCCGGTGTCGGGCGAGTTGACCTATGGGCTGGAGCGTCTGGCGATGTATGTGCTGGGCATTGATCATGTGATGGACATGCCCTTCAACGATCCCGCTGCGCCAATTCCGCTGACATATGGCGATGTCTTTCGCCAGACCGAGGAAGAATACAGCCGCTGGAATTTCGACGTGGCCAATACGGACGTTCTCTTGCGCCACTTTGAAGAGGCCGAGGCCGAATGTCAGGCCATCCTCGCACAAGAGGCGGTGGACCCCAAGACCGGCAAACGGATCATCATGGCACATCCCGCTTATGATCAATGTATCAAGGCGAGCCATCTCTTCAACTTGCTCGACGCGCGCGGCGTCATATCCGTGACCGAGCGACAGGCCTATATCGGGCGGGTGCGGGCGCTGGCCAAGCAATGCGCCGATGCCTTTGTGCAGACAGAGGCAGGGGGGCAGGCGGCATAATGGGCAAGTTTTTGGCGGGGGCGATTTTGATTTCGGCATTGGTGGCCGGTGCGGCCATGTATTATCTGCAAGTCTATCACTTTTACGAAGAGGTGGCGGCGGATGGCAGCAATGACGTGCTTTTGACCTCCTTGGTCACGGGCGCGCCCGAACCGGTGCTCTACGACGGCTTTACCGCCATTGACGCCAACAGCAGCCCGATCCGCTATCGCGCCTGTTTCACCACCCCGATGAGCCATGCGCTGCTGAGCGAAACCTATGAGATTTACGAGCGCGCAGAGCCGTTAACCGCGCCCGAGTGGTTCGACTGCTACGATGCGCAGGCGATTGGTCTGGCGCTGGAAGAGGGCCGCGCGCTGGCGTTTCTGGGCCAGCGTGACGTGATTTACGGCGTCGACCGCGTGGTCGCCATCACCGAGGACGGGCGCGGCTATGTCTGGCATCAGATCAACCGCTGCGGCGAGGTGGTGTTTGACGGACAGCCCGCGCCCGATGATTGCCCCGAACCGCCCCAAGGATACTGAGCCATGCCTGACCTCTTGATCGAACTCTTCTCCGAGGAAATCCCGGCACGGATGCAGACGAAGGCCGCCGAGGACCTGCGCGCGCGCCTGACCGAGGCGCTGGTTGAGGCTGGCCTGACCTATGCGGGCGCTGCGGCGTTTTCCACGCCCCGGCGGTTGGCGCTGACCGTGCAGGGATTGACCGGCCAAAGCCCGACCACCCGAGAAGAGCGCAAAGGCCCGCGCGTCGATGCGCCCGAACAGGCGATCGAAGGTTTCTTGCGCGGTGCGGGGCTGAGCCGCGATCAGCTTGAAATCCGCGACGAGAAAAAGGGTCAGGTCTATTTCGCCACCATCACCAAGCCCGGTCGCCCGGCGGCCGAGATTGTGGCCGAGGAACTCGACAAGATCATCCGCAATTTCCCGTGGCCCAAGTCGATGCGCTGGGGGGCTGGCTCCTTGCGTTGGGTGCGCCCCCTCCATTCCATCCTCTGCATCCTGACCGATGAGACGGGCGAGGTGACGGTCGTTGATCTCGACGTCGACGGCATCCGCGCGGGCAATACGACCGAGGGGCATCGGTTCATGGGCGCGGGGCGCTTTGCCGTGTCGTCGTTCGACGACTACCGCGCCAAACTGCGCCGCGCGCATGTCATTCTGGAGGCGAATGAGCGCGCCGAACATATCTGGCAAGAGGCCAGCAATCAGGCCTTTGCATCGGGGCTGGAACTGGTCGAGGATCGCGGGCTTCTGGCCGAGGTGGCGGGGCTGGTGGAGTGGCCTGTGGTGCTGATGGGGCGGATTGACGAGGCGTTTCTGGGTCTGCCGCCCGAAGTGTTGCAGACCTCGATGAAAGAGCATCAAAAGTTTTTCTCGGTGAAAAACCCCAAGACGGGCCGGATCGAACGCTTTGTGACAGTCGCCAATGTTGAGACCGCCGATCAGGGCGCGACCATTCTGGCGGGCAACCAAAAGGTGCTGGCGGCACGGCTGTCGGATGCCAAATTCTTTTGGGAAAACGATCTGCGCACCGTTCAGGCCGAGGGGTTGGAGGGGATGGGCGCTGGGCTCGCCCATGTCACCTTTCACAACAAACTGGGCTCTCAGGCCGACCGCATCGCGCGTATCGCAGCCCTCGCGCGTGAAATCGCGCCGCTTGTGGGGGCCGATGCCGATTTGGCGGAACAGGCGGCAAAGGTGGCCAAGGCCGATCTGCAATCCGCCATGGTCGGCGAGTTCCCCGAATTGCAGGGCTTGATGGGGCGCTATTACGCGCAGGCGGCGGGGCTGCCCGCAGAGGTGGCGGCGGCCTGCCAAGAGCATTACTCGCCCCTCGGGCCGGGCGACGCCGTGCCAAGCGCGCCGGTGTCGGTGGCGGTGGCGCTGGCCGACAAGATCGACACGCTGACGGGGTTCTGGGCGATTGACGAGAAACCGACGGGCTCGAAAGACCCCTACGCGCTCAGGCGCGCGGCCTTGGGGGTTATTCGGTTGATGTTGGGGAATGGGGTGAGGGGTTCACTGGTCACCAGTTTCAATTCGGCGATATTCTCCAACATTCTTCAGTTGGGAAACAGTTCTTACATTACCAGCTTGAAAAAGGTCGCTGACTTGGCCCGTGTTAAGGGCATCCCTTTCGACGAACTTTGGGAGCAAATTAGCGAGATGTCCGAAGCAAGTACCGAGGCTCGTGAATTGCTTGATGAGATTGTAAAACCGCAAGATCTAAAGCATGCGACTGAGCTTTTTGAGGGTGACATCCTAGAAGTTGGTCAAACCAACATTGCCCAAGACCTGCTCTCCTTCCTCCACGACCGCCTCAAGGTCCACCTCAAGGAAGAAGGCATCCGCCATGACGTGATCGATGCCTGTCTGGCCATGCCCGGCAATGACGACCTCTCGCTCTTGGTCCACCGCGCCCGCGCGCTCAGTGATTTCCTCAAGACCGACGATGGCGAGAACCTGTTGCAGGGCTTCAAACGCGCCAACAATATCCTCACCCAAGCCGAGGAAAAGGATGGCGTGGAATATTCCTACGGCGCGGATGTGAAATTCGCGGAAACCGAGGAGGAAAAGGCGCTCTTTGCCGCGCTCGAAACCGCCGAGCCTGCAATTGCGAGCGCGCTCAAGGCCGAGGATTTCGCGCGCGCGATGGGGGCGATGGCGGCGCTGCGGGCACCGATTGACGCCTTCTTTACCGCCGTGCAGGTCAATGCCGAGTCTCAGGTGATCCGCCGCAATCGTCTGAACCTGCTGAGCAGCATCCGGCACATTTGTTTGCAAGCGGCAGACCTTGGCCGGATCGAGGGGTAGACCCCCGTCATCCTCGGGCTTGACCCGAGGACCTCTTGCCGCCTGAGATCCTCGGGTCAAGCCCGAGGAGGACGAAAATCACCTGAGATCCTCGGGTCAAGCCCGAGGAGGACGAAAATCGCCTGAGATCCTCGGGGCAAGCCCGAGGATG
>NZ_JAGPVV010000121.1 GCF_018066915.1 Roseovarius sp. | reverse complement strand
TAATAATAATTATCTACTTTAATATAATGTTTCAGTGGGAGAGCTATTGTGCCACCCACTTAAGATTTGCACTAATAGTAGATGCTTAAACTCTTATTTTTCTTAGTGGTGTTTTGTAGTGGTTCGTTCTGTTGGCGCTGAAGCTGTCACACATCTTGTCACACATTGCTTGATGTATTACACACGACGGCGAGTAACAGAGCGATTCAAACGCGGGTATTAGCGCTTTCTTATCAAGAAGGCGTCATCACGAAAGCTTCCCAAGCTTCAGTTACGGGTTCGATTCCCGTTACCCGCTCCAGAAACTCCAGACTTTCTCAGCCACGCAATTCCGACAGAATCGCCTCGGCCGCCGCGCGCGGGTCTTGGGCGGACCAGATGGGGCGCCCGACGACGATGTGATCGGCCCCGTCGGCGATGGCCTGTGCCGGGGTTGCCACCCGTTTTTGATCGCCCAAGGCAGAACCCGCAGGGCGCACACCAGGGGTGACGATCAGGCGGCCTGCGGCCTCAGGCAACGCGCGGATCATCGCGGCCTCTTGCGGGCTGGCAATCACGCCATCGGCCCCGGCGTCGAACGCGCGGCCCGCGCGCTCGGCCACCAGATCGGGCATATCGCCCGCTTTGATCATGCCGGCATCAAGATCGGCCCGGTCGAGCGAGGTCAGGATCGTCACCGCGAGGATTTTCATCGGCTTGCCCGACGCCCCCTCTTTGGCAGCACGCACCACATGGGGATCACCATGCACGGTCAGGAAATCCAAATCAAATTGCGCCAGTCCCCGCACCGCTGCCTCGATCGTAGCACCGATGTCAAAGAGCTTCATGTCGAGGAAAATGCGCTTGCCATGCTCGGACTTGAGCTCATTGGCAAGAGCCAGCCCGCCCCCTGTGAGCATCCCGAGGCCAATCTTGTAAAATCCGACAGAGGTGCCCAATTGCTCGGCCAGTTTCAGCCCGGCAAGCGCGTTGGGCACGTCGAGGGCGACAATCAGGCGGTCATCAGTCATGGGGCGCGGTCCTATTGTGGCAGGTGTCGCGCCCTTGTCGCGGCGACGATGCGCGGCGTCAAGCCTCTGCGCACATCCCGTCAAGGGCAGAGGCCGCCAGAGTGATCCGGGTCACGTCGCGGCGAAACTCGGGCAAACGCCGCAATTGCCGCAGCGCATCCAGCCACAGCGCGTCATCGCTCGCCTCTTTGGCAGGGGCTGTCACATTCAGGCTGATCTGTCCTGATTCCGTTTCCAGCAACAGTACGCCGCTCACACGGTCGGCATGTTTGTCCCGACGCACATCGCGCGCCCGCACCTTGGTAATATGCATCTTGCGAACCTCTTCACTCTTTACTTCACAAACGGCGCGGAACGCCGGTCGTTTACAGCCCTGACACTAAAGATATTTCTCCACCTTTTCACGGTGAAATCGTGTTCGTTTCAAACCTTTTTCGCGGCGGGCGTTCAGGCGGCCCATGCCGGGGCCGGGCGATCCGATACCCTGCGCAGCCGCAGGTCCGCGCGACCAGAGCGGTGCAGGTGTCGGGCGCAGTCCATGAGGCCGCGCACCACAAATGCAAACTCTGCCGTAAGAGGCGCGCGAAACTGCGCCGGATAGACCAGCCGCACCGGCCCTTCGGCCACCTCGGCCCTTGCAACGAATGCCGCCCACTCGGGATTGTATCCGACGGCCTCCAGTCTCACCATCTGTTCAGACATCGTTCCTGTCCTTTGCTCCGGGCACGTGCGCCCTGTGGATAACTATGGAAAAGATCGGTATTCCAAGGGGGTTCGCCAAGAGCCCGTCACGAAATCGTGGCCTACGCGCGATTCAGGGGCGATCCGCCTTGAACCTCACGGGGCCGTTACCCATTTATGCTCCAAGGTCCCCGACCGACGCATGCCTAACGCTGGGTGCGCCACCGGGGGAACGCTTGTCAAAAGGAGAATGCCCATGGACTTCAACAAGTTCACGGAACGGTCGCGTGGTTTCATTCAGGCGGCACAGACCATAGCGATGCGCGAGAGCCATCAGAAATTATCCCCCGAACACATCCTCAAGGCGCTGCTCGATGACCCCGAGGGGTTGGCGAGCAATCTGATCAAACGTGCTGGTGGCGCGCCCGAGCGCGTGACGCAGGCCAATGACATCGCATTGGCCAAAATCCCGCGCGTGTCAGGCGATGCCGGGCAAACCTATATGGACCAACAAACCGGCAAGGTTCTGGCCGAGGCCGAGAAGCTGGCGCAAAAGGCGGGCGACAGCTTTGTTCCAGTAGAGCGCATCCTGACCGCACTGGCGCTGGTGAAATCCGGGGCCAAGGAGGCGTTGGAGGCTGGGGCGGTTTCCGCCCAGAAGATCAACGAAGCGATCAACGACATCCGAAAGGGACGCACGGCAGACTCTGCATCGGCAGAGGATACCTATGAAGCGCTGGACAAGTATTCCCGCGACCTGACCAAAGCAGCGCGCGAGGGCAAGATTGATCCCATCATTGGCCGCGACGACGAAATCCGCCGTGCGATGCAGGTGCTCAGCCGCCGGACCAAGAACAACCCGGTTTTGATCGGGGAGCCGGGGGTGGGTAAAACCGCCATCGCCGAGGGTCTGGCCCTGCGCATCGTCAATGGCGACGTGCCCGAGTCCCTGCGCAACAAGCGTCTCTTGTCGCTCGACATGGGGGCGCTGATTGCGGGGGCCAAGTATCGCGGCGAATTCGAGGAGCGACTCAAGGGCGTGCTGAACGAAGTCACCTCTGCCGCAGGTGAAATCATCCTCTTCATCGACGAGATGCACACACTTGTGGGTGCCGGCAAGGCAGATGGGGCCATGGATGCCGCCAACCTGATCAAACCGGCGCTGGCGCGCGGGGAATTGCACTGTATCGGGGCGACCACGCTCGATGAATACCGCAAGCATGTGGAGAAGGACGCGGCCCTCGCCCGCCGGTTCCAGCCGTTGATGGTGGAAGAGCCGACAGTAGAGGATACGATTTCGATCCTGCGCGGCATCAAGGAGAAATACGAGCTGCACCACGGTGTGCGCATCTCTGACTCGGCGCTGGTGGCGGCGGCGACGCTCTCGCACCGCTATATCACCGACCGCTTCCTGCCCGACAAGGCGATCGACCTGAT
>NZ_JAGPVV010000097.1 GCF_018066915.1 Roseovarius sp. | reverse complement strand
TGGCCGATGACACCTATGTCCTGCCCGACGCCAATCATTTCGACCACCCGATCCTCTCGCTTCCCTTCGTGCGTGACCCCGCCGCGCACGAACGCACGTCAGGCACCCCTGCGCGCTGTTTCTGGCACGTTGCCCCGACTGGCTCCTATGGCTCCGATTGTTCCACCGGTGCCCTCTATGCAGCGGCCGCGCTGGATTACATGGCAGCCACGAACACTCCGCAGGTGCTGCAGTGGGCCGTTTTCGACATGATGACCGTCGGTCGGCGCCATTCCGGCATCGAAGTCGGTTTCCTGTCGACCTTCGGGCGGATCGCAACACGGGCTCATGCCACCCGTCTGCGCGAAGGAGGCCTGGCATGACCATTTTCACTCCTTTGACCGCCGCGACAAACGCAGAGCGCTTGGAAGTGTCGCATGACACAGCGTATTCTATCGCTTTCGCGGCCGTTTTGCCCTGCCTCGCGGATTTCATCGAGGCGGAGCGGGATCAGGCTGACATCTGTCACAGCTACGACCCGGCTTACAGTGCGTGGCACCGCGATGCGCAGCGTGCGCGGGGACGGCTGGACAGCGCGCTTCGGCACGTCCACAGCCTGCGCGTCGAGCGTCCCGAAGATCGACCGTTGCGCCGGATGGTGGTGCTTGCGGACGCCATGCTGAAGACCGACGTCCCGGACCGCCCGCGCTATTTGCATCGCCAGATGCGGTTGGTGTTTTTCCGGCAGTTTCAGGTTCAGGGTTTCGGCCCCACGGCACATTCCCGCAACGCCTTGTTGATTCAGGCCCGCCATTTGATCGACGCCATGATGCGGCTGCCGCTGTTCGACTATAGCCCTGATTGCACCATCGCGCCGGACGCAACGGCACCCGCCGACGATCTGTCGCCCGCCTTTTTCTAGGCAAGGCACTCCCCACCCCATCCGCAAAGACGCACCCGGCCTCTGGACCGGGATGTGTTGGCGCGCCTCTTCCCCATTGAAGGACTTTCTCATGAACACGCAAACCATTTCCCCGACCACGCTGATCATCGACACCCTCCCGCATCCCGTGTTTCCCGGTGCCATTCTGCCCAAATGGGTGGCAGCAGCAGAGGCTAAAGGCTTCGACATCGTCGGGCGCATCATCGACCGCCTGCATCTGGCGCTGCGGTGCCGCCTTTGTGGGGCCACACAGAAGGTGCGGCTCTTCACGCTGATGTCGGCGCAACCGCTCTGTCAGTCCTGCCTTTTGGCAGAGTGGCGCAAGGACGCTGAGGCTGCGGGTCTCACATTTTTGCGGCGCGATCCCGCGCATCGCCATTATGCGTTTTACCTGGCTCCCTGTGGCCATGAGGTGCGCCGCCAATTCGAACTGGTCAGACGCATCGGCGCAGGTGTGACCGGATTTCGGTGCGAGACATGTCATGCCGCAACCGAGACGGGCGAAGCCCAGACGCGCGGCTGGTGCCTGACCTCTGCGGATCCCGAGGGCAATCCGAACTACCGCGTTTACACGCACTCGGATTGTGGCCATGACCAGCGCATCGTACGCGCCAATATGCAGAGCGGGCGGTTTTCCTGCGGCGGCTGCGGCGAAGACTGGCCCGGGGCTGCCAGCTATGTCTACGCGATGGGTTTCACGCTCGCGTCCGGACGTGAGGTCGTGAAGCTGGGGTTTTCCCGCGACCCCGATAGCCGCCTGACCTATCAGCTTCGGCGCGACAGCGAGATGCCTTGCCAGATCCTGCGCGTCGTGCCGATGGCCACCGGCCATACTGCGCTTTGCGCCGAGAAGGCCATGCATAAATGGTTGAGGCAGGCTCATCCCGACGCAGCCGTCGATCCTCATGCCTGGCGCGGGCAGATCCGGGTCAAGACCGAGATTTACGACGGATCACTGACGCCCGTGATCCTCGGCCTGCTCGATGATCTTGAGGCCAGTGCAACTGTCGCCTGACGCGGGCCTTTCGTTTCAAATCGCCCCATCTGGCTCCGGGTCACGCGCCCGGAGACAGCCCGGCATTGTCGCCACATATAATGAGGGAGCTGCGCCATGACCCAGCCCAATACGACCACTTCACCCAAAGCGCCTCTTTGGCTGCCCTTCGCACATATCCTGATCGACCGCCTGCGGCTGCATCACGCAGGCCGGGGCCACCTGATCTCCAATACCCAACCGGACGACCAAGACAGCGAGGCCGATGATGTGCTCGGAGAGCTTTTCGCGCGCTTCAATCAGGGCCAGCCGGATCCGGAGCAGCCGATCAGCGCGCCTTGGGCCCCTGTCCCGGCGCGGCAGATCCTGATCGCCTTGCGGCTCGCCGTCGCGTTTGGGTCCGAGGACGCACTGCGTGCCGCACAGGACGCTCGCGCGGTGACGATCCTCACGGGTTTCTCCATCGGGGATCTGGAGCTTGTCACCGATGTGCTCAAATCCTGCGCGCCCAACGCCCGGTGGACTGTGATTTCTCCGCCCGTTTCAGAGGGTGCTGTCAGCGCATCGCAGGGCCTGCGGTTTGCATTCCTGCTCGAGGCGGCGATGGATCTCTTTTCTTCGGTGCTGATCCTCTGCCCATTGGGCGCGCCGCTGCCCGAGCACATCCGACAGGCTGACCTGCCACTCTTGCGGCTGCCGCCGGTGACGCGCGAGATTCT
>NZ_JAGPVV010000092.1 GCF_018066915.1 Roseovarius sp. | reverse complement strand
GGATGCGCTGATGAAATTCCGCGCCGAGTTGAACAAGCAGTTGGAGCCGCGCGGCGTCAAGCTCTCGGTCAACGATTTCATCATCAAGGCCTGCGCGCTCGCGCTTCAGGCGGTGCCGAATGCCAATGCCGTCTGGGCCGGTGACAAGGTGCTGCGGCTCAAACCTTCTGATGTGGCCGTTGCCGTCGCCATCGAAGGCGGGCTGTTCACCCCGGTGCTGAGAGATGCCGAGATGAAATCGCTTTCGGCCCTCTCGGCAGAAATGAAGGACCTCGCCAAGCGCGCCCGCGACCGCAAGCTGGCACCGCAAGAATATCAGGGCGGAACCTTTGCCATTTCCAACCTCGGCATGTTCGGGATCGAGAATTTCGATGCCGTGATCAACCCGCCGCATGGCGCGATCCTCGCCGTTGGTGCGGGGCTGCAAAAGCCGGTGGTGGGCAAGGATGGCGAATTGACCGTGGCCACGGTCATGTCGGTGACGCTGTCGGTGGATCACCGGGTGATCGACGGAGCCCTTGGTGCGGAATTGCTGGGCAAGATCGTCGAGAACCTCGAAAGCCCGATGGTGATGCTGGCCTGAAGATCGGTGCCCCGGCCCATGGTCGGGGCGCGCCCTTTGCCATTCAGCGGGTCAAGACCAGACGCCCGCCGGTGATCTCGATGCTGGAAAAGCGTTGGAGATAGTCCATCCCCAGCAGCGATTGACCCATGTCGCCCTCATTGACCACGGCACGCAGGTTCTCATGCCGCACAGGTCCAACGGTCATGCTCTCAAGGCGCACGGGGGCGGTGCGCACTTCGCCGTTGGCGGTATAGGCGCGGCCCAAATAGGCCAAGGCCCCCGTGTCGATCCCGATCCGTTCCGCATCGCTCTGGCTCAGCACGATCTGGCTGGCCCCGGTGTCGACGACAAAACGCACCGGCACCCCCGAGACTTCGGCGGTCAGGTAGTAATGCCCGTCCGGCGCGCGCGGAAGTTCGATCCGGTCGCCCGACACCACGCTCTGCATCGGGCGCACCGTCTGGCGAATATCGTCCCACAGGCCCAACGCCGCCAAGGCCCCGACAAAGATCAACCCCCAGATCAGCGCCTGCTGTGCCAGCTTGCCCAGTGAGGCGCGGTTTTGTGCAACGAACCAGACCACGAGCACGGACCCAAGGATCACGAGATAAGTCAGTCTGGCGAAATCAAAATCCTGCATGGCCGGTATGTAGGCGCTCAGCCCGCCAGACCAAAGCCGCGCAACCCGTCAAGGACGAATTGCACCGCCAAGGCCGCCAGCAGCATCCCCAAGAGCCGTGTCACCACGTTGATCCCTACCTTGCCAAGCGCGCGCTCCAAGAGGCCAGAGGTCAGAAACATGAAGAAAACCAGCGTGATAACCGACAGCATCACGCCGATGACCCAGACCAGCCCCTCGGCCCCCGGCTTTTGCCCGGCCAAGAGGATCACCGTGGCAATCGACCCCGGCCCGGCAATCAGGGGGATGGCAATGGGAAAGATCGAAGGATCGTCGCCCTCTTCTTCCTCCGCCGCGTCGGCCTGTCCCTTGCGCCGCTGGCCTCGCCGTTCAAAGAGCATGTCGAGCGCAGTCAGAAAGAGGAGCAAGCCGCCTGCAATACGAAAGGCGGGCATCGAGATACCGATAAAACCCAGCACCGCCTCGCCCAAGGCGGCAAAGAGGATCAGGATCAGCGCCGAGGTGATGCAGGCGCGAATGGCAATCGCGCGCCGCCGCGCCGTGCTCATGCCTTGGGTCAGCGCCACAAAGAGCGGCGTCATCCCGATGGGATCAATGATCACGAAGAGCGTGACAAAGGCCGTGATGAGAAAGGCGGTATCCATAAGGCTCTTGCACCATTTTCGGGCTGAATTGCCAAGAGTAAACTCCCCTCAGCCCAAGATTGCGCCCTCAGAGGCGCATGCTCTCAGGTTTCCGCCGCCTCAAGCCGCTCCAATGCCTCCATCCAGAGGGTTTCGGCGAGGGACAGGCCATCTTCGATCTCGGCATATTTCTTTTGCCATTGGGTCAGGCCGTGGATGTCGTCATAGATCGCGGGATCGGCCAGCTTCGCGGCGACCTTGCTCTCCATATCCTGAAGTTTGGCGATGCGCTCTTCACAGCGTTTCACATCCTGCCGCAGCTTGAGAATGGCATCACGCGACGGCTTTTTGGCTTTGATTTCCTTGGGTTTTTCCGCAGGCTTTTCTGTGTCCGAGCCGCTGAGCAGCATGGCACGATAGCTCTCCAGATCGCCCTCGTAGGGGGCCACTTCGCCACCCCGCACGAGCCACAGTCGATCCGCCACCAGACCCAGCAAATGCATGTCATGGCTGACCAGAATGATCGCCCCGGAATAGGCGGTCAGCGCCTCTACGAGCGCCTCGCGGCTCTCGATGTCAAGGTGATTGGTCGGTTCGTCGAGAATCAGCATATGCGGCGCATCGAGCGTGGCCAGCATCAGCGACAGACGCGCCTTTTGACCGCCCGAGAGCTTGCCCACCAGCGTTTCCGCCTGTTCCGCGCCGATGCCAAATCCCCCCAGACGCGCCCTCAGTTTGGAGGGCGTTTCGGTGGGACGCATCCGGCGGATGTGGTCGATGGGGGTTTCATCCAGGTGCAATTCCTCGACCTGATGCTGCGCGAAATAGCCGACGCGCAGCTTCGAGGATTTGTGCAACTGCCCTTCGATTGGTTGAAGTTTGCCCGCCAAGAGCTTGGAAAGTGTGGATTTCCCTTCACCATTTCGGCCAAGGAGGGCGATCCGGTCATCCTGATCAATCCGCAGATTTAGCCGCCGCAACACCGGCACGCCATCATAGCCCACCGATCCGCTCTCGATCCGCAGGATGGGCGGCGAGAGTTCTTCGGGCGTCGGAAAGGTAAAGCGTTTGAGCGCCGCCTCTTGCGGCGTCGTGATCGGTTTGAGCTTGGCGATCATCTTGAGGCGCGATTGGGCCTGCACGGCCTTGCTCGCCTTGGCGCGGAAGCGGTCGACAAAGCTCTGGAGATGCGCGCGGCGTGCGTCCTGCTTTTTCGCCTCAGAGGCGGCGGCGGCGAGACGGGCGGCGCGGGTTTCCGCAAAAGTCTCGTAACCCCCTTGATAAAGCGTAAGTTTCTTGTCTTCGAGATGCAGGATCGAGCCCACGGCGCGGTTCAAGAGCCCGCGATCATGGCTGACGATCAGCACCGTATGCGGATAGCGCGCGAGGTAGGTTTCCAGCCACAGCGCGCCTTCAAGGTCGAGATAGTTGGTCGGTTCGTCAAGGAGCAGGAGGTCGGGCTGTGAAAAGAGCACGCCCGCCAAGGCCACGCGCATCCGCCAGCCGCCGGAAAAGGCGGAGCAGGGCATAAGCTGTTCTTCGTCGGTGAAGCCCAGACCTTTGAGGATGCTGGCCGCCCGCGCCTCGGCGGACCAGGCGTCGATATCGGCCAGCCGCGTCTGGATTTCGGCGATCCGTGCGCCATCGGTCGAACGCTCGGATTCTTCCATGAGTTCAGCGCGTTCCGTGTCATAGCTCAGAACTGTGTCGATGAGCGAGACCGCATTTCCCGGCACTTCCTGCGCCACACCGCCGATGCGCGCGCGCGAGGGCAGGCTGATGCTGCCGCCTTCCAGCGCCAATTCGCCCCGGATCAGGCGGAAGAGGGTGGTCTTGCCCGTGCCATTGCGGCCCACGATGCCAACCTTGTGGCCATCGGGGATGGAGGCAGAAGCGTTTTCGATCAGGGTGCGGCCCGCGACCGAATAGGTGATATCGTCAATGTTCAACATGGCCCCCGCATGCCGTATGTGCGCGCCGCCGTCAATCGCGGCTTTTCAAGGGACGGTGCGCATGTTATCGGACCCGCGACAAAACGCGGTTGGGCAAGGGGCCGGGCCGGTGAAACCTACGGAAAAGAGGCTGAAATGGCTGTTGAACGCACGCTGAGCATCATCAAACCCGACGCGACCAAGCGCAACCTGACCGGCAAGATCAATGCCAAGTTCGAAGATGCGGGTCTGCGCATTGTCGCGCAAAAGCGCATTCAACTGACGCCGGAGCAGGCGGGTGTTTTCTACGCGGTGCACAAAGCACGGCCGTTCTACGGCGAACTGTGCGAATTCATGGCATCCGGCCCGGTTGTGGTGCAAGTTCTGGAAGGTGAAGGCGCTGTCGCCAAGAACCGCGAAGTGATGGGTGCCACCAACCCTGCGGATGCAGCCGCCGGCACGATCCGCGCGGAATTCGCCGAGTCGGTGGGTGAGAATTCGGTCCACGGTTCGGATGCGCCCGAGACCGCAGCGGTCGAGATCGCCTATTTCTTTTCGGGTCTCGAACTGGTCGGCTGATCTTGAAGTGATGGATTAGGAAAAGGCCGTATCCCATTGGGATCCGGCCTTTTTCATTGCTCAGATGCTGGCGTAATCCTGATAGACCGGTGCCGCATTTGACGTGGGTTGCGGTCGGGGCGCGGATTGCGGGGGCGCGGATTTGGCCCCGGTTTTCGGGGGGGTGGCCTGTGGCATGGGACTGCTCCATTTTGGGGTGGCAAGCCTTGAACGGCCTGACCTTTGATTATCCTTACAGGATCGGTAAGTTTCACGGCGCAGCTAGGGCGCAATTGTGGCGAAACTAAGGCGAATCAGGTGCTTAGATGGTCCACCACGGTGACGCCGTAGCCTTGAAAGCCGTCCATGGCGGCAAGGGCGTCATTCAGGCCTGACAATCCGATGCGTTTGGTGATCAGGCGTTCGGAGTCAAGGTGCCCGGCGGAGATCATGGCGAAAAGGGCGGCAAAGCGGTCAGCCCCCATGCCACGGGTGCCGTGAAGGGTGATTTGGCGGGAATAGACCAGCTCAAGCAGCGGCAATTCGGGGGTCGCGTGGCGGCCAAGGGGCATGCCGATTTGCACATGACGCCCAAGTTTGCGAAGGCTTTTCAAGGAGTTGTGGAATGTGTCGGTGATGCCGAGCGCGTCGAGGGACACATGCGCGCCGCCCTCGGTCAGGTCGCGGACCGCAGCACCCACATCCGGGGTTTGGCTGGCATCAAGAGTGAGGTTTGCGCCGAGGGTTTTTGCGATGCGCAAGGCTTCGGGGTTGACGTCCACGGCCAGAACACGGGCCCCAATTGCCGCGCCGATCATGATGGCCGAGAGGCCGACGCCACCGCAACCATGGACGCTAAGCCATTCACCGGGTTGAGTTTTTGCCCGGTCTACCACAGCGCGAAAGGCAGTGGTGACGCGGCAGCCCATGCCGGCAGCGGCGGCAAAACCCATGGTGTCGGGCAAATGCACAAGGTTGAAATCGGCGCGCGGGATGGCGAGGCGTTCGGCGAAAGCCCCCCAGCCGGTAAAGCCGATGACCTGCTGATGGTTGCAGATCGTGGGTTCGCCGCCCCGGCAATCGGGGCAGGTGCCGCAGCCCAGAATGAACGGGGCCGTGACCCTGTCGCCCACCGCATAGGCCCGACATTCCGGCCCGATTTCAAGGACTTCGCCCGCGAATTCATGCCCCATGACATGCGGCAGGATGACATCGGGATCGGCCCCTTTCCACGCGTGATGGTCTGAGCGGCAGACGCCACAGGCGCGCACGGCAATCACCGCCCCGTCGCGGGGACACTCGGGATCGGGCACATTCGTGATTTCTGTGGGGGTGTTGTAGCGGGTCAGGAGGGCAGCGCGCATCGGGCACCTATGGCTGAAATTTCGCGCAGCCTAGGGGCGGGGATTGGCGCGTGCAAGCCTGTAAGGTTTGTAAGGTTCTACACCTGATTTTGTAAGGTCCGGGAAGGGTCGGGGCCGCCACAGGGAGAGGCGGCCCCAAGGTCGGGCGGGTCAGGCGACCATACGCTCGACCACCTCGCCAAAGGAGGAGGGCGTCGGGACGATTGTGACACCCGCCTCGGAGAGGATCTCGACCTTTTCCTGAGCCGATTCGCCGAAGGCCGAAACGATGGCCCCGGCATGACCCATGCGCCGACCTTTGGGGGCCGAGAGACCGGCGATATAAGCGGCCACCGGCTTGGTCATGTGGTCGCGGATATAGGCGGCGGCTTCGGCCTCTTGCGGGCCGCCGATTTCACCGACCATGACCACGGCGTCGGTATCGGGATCATTCTCGAAGAGTTCCAGAATGTCGCGGAAGGACGAGCCGTTGATCGGATCGCCGCCGATACCCACGGAGGTGGATACACCGATTCCGCGCTCTTTCATCTGGCTGGCGGCCTCATACCCCAAGGTGCCTGAGCGCCCGATGATGCCCACGCGACCCGGTTTGTAGATATGCGGCGGCATGAGACCGGCAAAGGCCTGACCGGGGGTGATGATGCCCGCGCAGTTGGGGCCGATGAGGCGCATGCGTTTTTCCGCCTTGTAGCGGCGCATGTAGCGTTTGACCTTGATCATGTCGCTGGCGGGGATGCCGTCGGCGATACAGACACAGGTGGTGATACCGGCATCTGCTGCCTCCATGATGCTGTCGGCGGCAAAGGGGGGCGGGACGAAGCAGATCACGAGATCGGCACCGGTTTCGGCCACGGCCCCTTTGACCGTGTTGAAGACGGGCAAGCCGTTGTGCTTGGTGCCGCCCTTGCCGGGGGTCACGCCACCCACGACGTTGGTGCCGTGGTTGATCATGTCCTGAGTGTGAAAGCTGCCGATGCGGCCGGTGAGGCCGGTCACGAGAACGCGGCTGTTCTTGTCGATGATAATGGCCATCATGCGGCTCCCTTGACGGTGGTTTTGGTGTCGGACCAGGCGCGGACCACCAGATCGGCGGCTTCGGCCAGGGTTTCGGCGGTCAGGATCGGCAGGCCGCTTTCGGCGATCAGCTTGCGGCCCTCTTCGACATTGGTGCCCGAAAGGCGCACGACGAGCGGCAGGGTGAGGTTCAATTCGCGCACCGCGCGGATGACGCCCTCGGCGATCCAGTCGCAGCGGTTGATGCCTGCGAAGATATTGACGAGAATCGCCTCGACATTGCGGTCGTTGAGCACGGCGCGAAAGGACATGAGCACGCGCTCGGGGCTGGCGCCGCCGCCCACGTCGAGAAAGTTGGCCGGTTCGCCACCCGCCATCTTGATCATGTCGAGCGTGGCCATGGCGAGCCCTGCGCCGTTGACGATGCAGCCGATTTCGCCCTCAAGCCCGATGTAGTTGAGGCCACGGTCGCCTGCGAAGGTTTCGCGCGGGTCCTCTTGGCTCTTGTCGCGGAGTTCCGAGATTTCGGGGCGGCGGAAGAGGGCGTTGTCGTCAAAGCTGACCTTGGCGTCGAGGGCCATGATTTCGCCGGACTGGCTCACGACCAATGGGTTGATTTCCACCATATTGGCGTCGGTTTCCTCCATCATTTTGTAACAGCCGATGATGGTCTTGACCGCCTGCGGGATGAGGGCGGCGTCAAGGCCGAGGGAAAAGGCGATTTCGCGGGCCTGAAACGCCTGCATGCCCACCGCCGGATCGACCACCGAGCGGATGATCGACTCGGGTTGTTGCGCGGAAATTTCCTCGATCTCCATGCCGCCCTGACCGGAGGCCACGACGACGACGCGCTCTTCCTTGCGGTCCATCACGAAGGCCAGATAGATTTCCTGCGCGATGCTGGTGGCCTCTTCGATATAGAGGCGGCTCACGAGTTTGCCTTGGGGGCCGGTCTGATGGGTGACGAGCATCCGGCCCAGCATCCAGTGCGCGGCCTCGGAAATCTCGGTCTCGTTCTTGCAGATGCGCACGCCACCTGCCTTGCCGCGCGCGCCGGAGTGGATCTGGGCCTTGACCACCCAACGGTCGCCGGAAAGCTCGGAGGCGCGGTAGACCGCCTGTTCGGGGCTATAGGCGATGCCGCCGCGCGGCACCTGCACGCCAAAGCGTTTCAAGAGTTCCTTGGCCTGGAATTCGTGGATATCCATTTGGTAGTCCTCCCTTTTCTGGTTGGCCTTTGTTGGTTTGGCCCTCAGCCTTTGGCGGCGATGGCGTCGGCGACACTGATGACGTTGTTGGCCATGCGTTCGGATGCGGCGTCGATCATCTTGCCGTCGAGGCTGGCAGCCCCTTTGCCTTGGGCTTCGGCCTTGCGCAGTTCTTCGATGATGCGGCGGGCGCGGGTGACTTCGGCCTCGGGGGGCGAGAAGACATCATTGGCGAGCGCGATCTGGCTGGGGTGGATGGCCCATTTGCCCTCGATCCCCAAGGTGGCGGCGCGTTTGGCGCTGAGCGTGTAGCCGTCGGGGTCGGAGAAATCGCCGAACGGTCCGTCGATGGCGCGCAGGCCGTAAGCGCGGCAGGCGACGGTCATGCGGCTGAGCGCGAAGTGCCATTGGTCGCCGGGGTAATCGGGGTTGAGGCCGCCAATCACCACGGTGCGGGCGCGGTTGGAGGCGGCGTAATCGGCCACGCCGAAATGCAGCGCTTCGAGCCGTCCGGGGGCCGCGGCGATCGCCTCGACATTGGCCATGCCGAGGGCGGTTTCAATCAGCGCCTCAAGGCCGATGCGGTGGGTAAAGCCCATCGCCGTCTCGATCTGGCTGACCATGGTTTCGACGGTGTAGAGATCGGCGGGCACGCCCACCTTGGGGACGAGGATTGTGTCAAGGTGCTGACCTGCCTGTTCCACAATCTCGACCACGTCGCGATACATGTAATGGGTATCGAGCCCGTTGATGCGGATGGAGATGGTCTTGCCCTTGGCTTTCCAGTCGATGTCGTTGAGCGCCTGAATGATATTGGCGCGGGCCTGCACCTTGTCGGGGGGGGCGACGGCATCCTCAAGGTCAAAGAAGATGTAATCGACGTCCGAATCCGCCGCCTTGTCGATCATCGACGGGCTGGAGCCGGGCACGGCGAGTTCCGAGCGTTGCAGGCGTTGCTTTTTCAGCGGGTGAAGCGTGTAGCTCATGTAAGTCCCCGATCAGGCGGCGCGGGCGGGTGCGAGGCGCGCCTGCCGGGTGGGGGTGGAGGCACGGAAATGTTCCTGTGCGGCGGCGATGCCGCAGCCCGGTTCAATCGCAGCCCCGGCATCGCAGAGCGCCATTTCAGCGGCCGAAATCGCACCGCAGAGCATCACCGGGTTGAGCGAACCCAAGTGACCGATGCGGAAGGCGCGGCCCGCGAGTTTGGCGAGGCCCGAGCCGAGCGAGGTCTGGTATTTGTGATATGCGGTGGCGATCACGTCGCGGGCATCGACGCCTTCGGGCGTGTAGATGGCTGACACGGTGTCGGAGTGCCATTCCGGGCCATGGGCCACAAGGCGGCAGCCCTGCCATTCGGCAATCGCGGCGCGCACGCCGGTGGCGAGGCGGTGGTGACGGTCCCACACACTCTCCATGCCAGCCGCGAGCAGCATGTCGAGCGAGCAGCGCAAGCCGCGCAGGAGTTGCGTGGCGGGGGTATAGGGGAAATAGCCGGTGTCGTTCAGCTTGATCATGTCGGCGAAGCTGAAATAACAGCGCGGCATTTTGGCACGCTCATGGGCGGCGAGCGCCTTGTCGCTGACGCCCAGAAGGCCCAGACCGGCGGGGAGCATGAAGCCCTTTTGCGATCCTGCGACGGCGAGATCGACGCCCCAATCCTCCATCTCGAATTCAATCGAGCCGATCGAGCTGACACCATCCACAAAAAGGAGCGCGGGGTGGTTTGCCGCGTCAAGAGCCGCGCGAATGGCGGCGATGTTGGAGGTGACGCCGGTCGCGGTCTCGTTATGGGTGGCAAAGACGGCCCTAATCTTGTGCGCCTTGTCGGCGGCGAGTTTCGCGGCGTAGTCCTCGACCGGCACGCCCTTGCCCCAGTCCACCTCGCAGAGATCGACATCGAGGCCCAAACGCTCGGCCATATCGACCCAAAGCATTGAAAACTGACCGAAACGCGACATGAGCACGCGGTCGCCGGTGTTGAGCGTATTGGAGATTGCCGCCTCCCATGCGCCGGTGCCGGAGGTCGGGTAGACGAAGACGCGGCCATGGGTCAGGCGGAACGCCTTTTTGAGATCCGACAGCAGGGGCAGGATGAAATCGCCAAAGTCTGGCGCGCGCATATCCTCCATCGGGATATTCATCGCGCGGCGCACCTCGTCAGGCACATTGGTGGGTCCGGGAATAAAAAGATGCGAATGGCCGTTCATGTCTGTCCTCCTTCAGGCTTGGCCCTTTATGCGGTGGGCGGCGGCATGTCGTAATGCCCGCGCGCATGGAAAAGCGCGGCCATGCGAGGGGCGCATAGCCCCGGCGGGTAGGGGCATCCTACCCGGTGGGGGCGCGGCGGTATGCCGTTGCATTCTGAAAAATCGTTTGATTTCAGGAAGTTCCTTGGTCTTGTATAAGGGTGCAGGAGGAGGAGACTGTGCGAGACATGGAAGACGCGACCGTTGAGGACGCAGCATTGGACGTGCCCGAGGTGATCGTGGCCGACCGGCAGGCGATTGTCTGTCAGGGACTGGGATCGCTGGTGGCGCAGATTGCGGCGGTGCGGCTTGGCCCGTTTGCCACGGACCTTGCAAGCCTGCGCAAGGCGCTGGGCGAGCGACCGGGGCGGGTGATCCTTGTTCTGGGGGTGCGGCTGGCGGATGCCGATCTGGGCCGGGTGCTGGAGATGCTGCGGCGCGATCATCCGCGTGTGATGGTGGTGGTGGTGGCCGAAGAGGCCGAGTTTGCATTCATCCGCACGGCGGTGAAGGCGGGCGCGCATTCGGTCTGCATGATGGGGCAGGTTCTGAGCAGCCTGCCGCGCGTGCTGGGCCATCTGGTCGAGGGGCACAGCATCCTGCCGGTGGAAATCCTCAAGCGGTTGATGGGCGAGCAGGGGGATAGCCTGACCCGGCGCGAGCATGAGATATTGGGGCTGTTGGTGGATGGGCTCACGAATTTCCAGATTTCGGCGCGGCTGGGGCTCTCGGAGAATACGGTCAAGTATTACCTCAAGGCGATTTACCAA
>NZ_JAGPVV010000065.1 GCF_018066915.1 Roseovarius sp. | reverse complement strand
GCGGGCGGGATTCTTGGCGGGATTTCGACCGGGCAGGAGATTGTCGTGAGATTTGCGGTCAAGCCCACGTCCTCGATCCTGACCCCGCGCCAGTCGATCACCGTGGATGGCAACCCGATTGAGGTCGTGACCAAAGGGCGGCATGATCCTTGCGTCGGTATTCGCGCGGTGCCGGTGGGCGAGGCGATGATGGCTTGCGTTATCCTTGATCACCTGCTGTTGCACCGCGGGCAGGTAGGCGACGGGCCGCGGGGCAAGATTGGCTGAGACCGCTTTCTTGAAACGAGAACAGTGCGGAACCTTTTAAAGGTTCCGCCCCAGTCACACCCGCCCTTGCCGTGACAATTGCACCGCCAGAATCCCGCCCATGATCACCAGCACGCCGATCAGGTCGCCCAGTCGTAGCGCCTCGTTCAGGAGCACAGCGGCGATGGCCACGCCAAAGAACGGGTTGAGGAAATGGAAGGTCGCGGCGCGGGTGGCGCCGATACGCTCGACCAAGAGAAACCAGACCAGAGTTGCGGCGAGGCCGGGGATCAGCGTGGTGTAGAGGAAGGCTATGACAAGCCGCGTGCTCCACTCGATCACGAGGGGTTCGGTGGCAAGGCCGATAGAGCCGGTCAGGACCGCGCCCACCATCATCTGCAAGCCGACCACCATCAGGAAATTTCCCCCCGAGGCCGCGCCCCGCACCGCCAGCGTGGCAAAGGCCAAGGCAAAAACCCCGATCACGCAGAGCGCCACACCATAGAGGTCCATCCCCCCCTGAAGCCGCGCCCCCATGATGATCACCACCCCGCCAAGCCCGGCAAAAAGCCCCATGATTCCAACCTTTCCGAGCCGCTCCTTCAAAAAGATCCAGCTGAAAAAGCCCACGATGAGCGGCATGGTCGAGGCGATGATCGCGGCCAGAGAGGCCTCGATCGTCTGCATCGCCACGAAATTCAGCCCGAGATAGAGCGCGTTCTGGCAGATGCCGAAAATGATCGTCGCGCGCCATTGCGCCCGTGTCAGTCGCCAGCTTTGGCCCAGTATCAGAGCGATTGTGATCCCGATCAGCCCGGAAATCAGGAAGCGCAGGCCAAGCGCTGTCAGGGGCGGGGCGGCAGAGACGATGATCCGCGCCGAGGTAAAGGCCGAGGACCACATGAGCGCAAAGCCCAGCCCCATGAGGATTGCCCGGATGTCCATGTCTGTGCCTGTCCCGTCTGATCCGCGTGTTTGGCGCGACCATTGAGGAATTACCGACGGGGTTCAAGGGGCCACGCGGACAGATCAGCGGATCGGATCAAAGAGCGCATCGCGCAGCGGGCAATCGCGCACCACATCGACACCGCAGGGCACCGGGGCCAAATCCCGCGAGAGGCAAAGCCGCGCCTCTTGAATACGACCTGCCTGACAGGTGATCGTCAGCATGTCAGGCTCCAGCCCCGGATTGGCCTTGAGAAACGCCTCTTCGACCACCTTGGCGGGCAGTTTCACGGGCTTGGTGAGCTTGCGAAACACCTCTGGCCGGGTGAGCCGGTCAAATGCCGCGCGCGACAGCGCGTAATAATCGGCGGCACTCAGCCCCGAGCACGAGCCGTGTTTCTTCCACTGGTACCAGGCAAGGCCCGCACTCCCCATGACGTCCTCCATCGCGTGGGTCATGGCGCGGGTGGGGGGCGCATGCGCGCTCTGGCAATGTTCTGGCCAGCCACGATGATACTGCGGCCAGAGCCCGTGCAGAACCCAGCCGGTATCGGCGGCATCGTCGCATTGCGCAGCCTCTCGCGCGTCACCTTCGAGCGCGCACCAGGTCGGCGACCAACTGAGGCTGAGCACGTAGTAATCGAACACGCCCGAGCGGTGCGATTGCGCCGCGGCGGGCAGGGGCAGCAGGAAAAGGCACAGCAACAGGGCAACGGGACCGCGCATTCTTTGGTCTTTCATTTTATTGGCAAGGCCAGTATAAGGCCGCCAAGTTCCCCTACAATGGAAACCCGTTCCGGCCCGCCGGAACCGCCTTTCAGGCGCCGGGGAAGTTTTGGGTAAAGGAGACCTGAGAGATGTCAAAGCCGATCATGGCCAAGGCCACCGCCGTCTGGCTCGTGGACAATACGACGATCAGTTTCAAGCAGATTGCCGATTTCTGCGGCATGCATGAATTGGAAGTGCAGGGGATCGCCGATGGCGATGTGGCGGCAGGCGTCAAAGGGTTTGACCCGATCGCCAACAACCAGCTCACGCAGGAAGAGATCGACCGCGCGCAGGCCAGCCCGACCCACAAGCTCAAGCTCAAGTTCAACGCCGCCGCCCAGGGCGAAGAGACCCGGCGCGGTCCGCGCTATACGCCTCTGTCGAAACGTCAGGATCGTCCGGCCTCGATCCTGTGGCTGGTCAAATTCCATCCCGAACTGGCCGATAGCCAGATTGCGCGCCTGGTCGGCACGACGAAACCGACCATTCAAGCGATTCGCGAGCGCACCCATTGGAACATCGGCAGTATCCAACCGATTGATCCTGTGGCACTTGGCCTGTGCAAACAGTCCGAACTCGACGCCGCCGTGCAAAAGGCCGCTGCCAAAAAGGCCAAGGATGGTGCCGCTCTGACCGATGACGAACGTCGCAAGCTCTTGAGCACCGAGCAGAGCCTCGAGGCGGATCTCGAGCCGCGCGTGCCGACGGCCATGGAAGGGCTGGAGAATTTCACCCTCGGGCAGGATTACCACCCTGAAGTGCGTGAAAAGAAGTATGATGCGGACAGTTTCTTCAATCTGCCGACCTCGGATGACGATGATGAAGAGGACGACGATCAGAGCGGCGGACGCCGCCGCCGCTAGACTGGTGTGAACCGTCGATATTTGAATGGCCCGGAAGGTTTTCCGGGCCATTTTCATGTCTGTCGGTCTGTCAGACGGCGGTAATCAGCGTCGCGGCAAGGCTCAGGACATAGCTGGTGGCCTGTGTCAGCAGCACCATGACCGCGGCACGAAAGTCTGGCAGCACGAGCGCCGCGAGAAACCCGATATGCAACACCGCAATGGCATTGAGCGAGGTGCGAAACGGTTCCTTGCGGGTTTTGTGGCGAAAGATGCCTTGTCCGGTCTTGGCCCCCAGCGAGCCGCCGATCAGACAGAGCGTCAAGAGCGTGCTCTCGGGCACCCGCCAACGCCGCTCAATAGCGCACCGCTTGTCCCACCAGAACAGCCCCAGCGTGAGCAGGTTGAGGGCCAAAAGATAGAGCAGGATCAAGGTCAGTGGCGACATGGCAGTAGATATGGGTCCATCGTCTTGGGAACGTGTAACGATCAGGGCGGGTCACAGACGCTTGCGGGCCGCGAGAGCCGCGCTGATCGTGCCGTCGTCGAGATAGTCCAACTCGCCGCCAATGGGAACACCTTGTGCGAGGGAGGTGAGCGTGACTTTGCCGTCAAGCTGATCCGCGATGTAATGCGCGGTGGTCTGCCCCTCGACCGTGGCATTGAGGGCCAGAATCACCTCCGTAATCGCCTCTGCCTCGACCCGCGCCATCAGGGCCGGAATACGCAAAACTTCGGGGCCAACCTGATCCATCGCCGAGAGTGTGCCGCCCAGAACGTGATACCGCCCCTTGAAGGCCTGCCCACGCTCCATCGCCCAGAGATCGGCCACATCCTCGACCACACAGATCTGGCCGTTGGCGCGTTTGATATTGGTGCAGATGTCGCACACCTCAGTGGTGCCGATATTACCGCAGGTGGCACATTCCCGCGCCGTATCCGCCACGGTCTGCATCAGCCGCGCCAGCGGCGAGAGCAGCAGCGCGCGCTTGCGGATCATGTGCAGCACCGCGCGCCGGGCCGACCGGGGGCCAAGCCCCGGCAGCCGGGCCATCATCTCGATGAGGGCGTCGATGTCGCGGGTGCTGCTCAATCTATGGCTCCGCTCCGGGGGGCAGGCGTTGGTGGTTTTGAGTATTTAGGCCGAAAAGAAGCGGCTTCTCAGAAGGGCAGCTTCATGTCCTTGGGCAGGCCCATGCCTTCGGTGATCTTGCCCATTTCCTCTTGGGCGCGGGCCGATGCCTTGGCCTGCGCGTCCTTGATCGCAGCAAGGATCAGATCCTCGACGACCTCTTTGTCATCGGAGTTGAAGATCGACGGGTCGATGTCAAGCGCCTTGAGTTCGCCCTTGGCAGAGCAGGTCGCCTTGACCAGACCAGCGCCGGATTCGCCCGTCACCATGATCGTGTGCATTTCTTCCTGCAACGCGGCCATCTTCTTTTGCATTTCCTGCGCGGCCTTCATCATCTTGGCCATGTCGCCCATCTGGCCCAAACCTTTGAACATGCTGTGATCTCCTGTGGCTTTGGCCCTCAGATCGGGCCATGGAATGAGGTTGCCGCCTTTAAGCATATCTGCAGCGGAATGGCGACAGGCAAGAGCGGGTGTTCAGTCTTCTTCGAAGGGGTCCCATTCATCCTCGACCTCGGGCAGCGCCTCGGTCTCGGCATGGGTCACGATATCCTCCACGGTTTTCACGCGGGCGATTTTTGCCCTTGGAAAGGCGGCAAAGACCGCCTGAACCAGCGGATGCTGTCGGGCCTCGGTCTCGGCCGCATCTTCGGCGGCATGACGCGCCTCCAGAATGGTGGGGACGGTGGCGGAATTGACAAGGGTCACGGCCCAGCGGTTGCCGGTCCAGCGTTGCAGCGCGCTGCCCAGCCGTTGTGCCAGATCACCGGGGGCATCCGGTGTAGGGGTGAATTCGATCCGACCGGGGCGGTAATTGGCGAGGCGCACACAGCCTTCGACCTCGAGCAGGAGTTTCACGTCGCGATTGGCGCGAATGAGCTCCAGCACATGCTCGAAGGTGGGAAAGCGGGCGAGGGCTTCTTGGGGGTCTTGCGCCAGCAGGGGCGATGCGGCGCCCTGAGACACAGGGCCGGTTGGCCCGGAATGCGTGGGCGTATAGCTTTGGCCTTGGGCATGGGTGGTTTGGTTCGGAGCGGTCTGGGGGCGTGCACCCCCGCCACCACCACCCGGTCCGGTGGGCGGCGCGTCTTGCAGCCGGCGCACGAGATCCTCGGGCGTGGGCAGGTCGGCCACATGGGTCAGACGGATCACCGCCATTTCGGCAGCCATCATCGCATTGGGCGATTGCCCGACCTCATCCAGCGCCTTGAGCAGCATTTGCCACATGCGGGTCAGCACGCGCATCGGCAAGGCTGCGGCCATGTCTAGCCCGCGCGCGCGCTCGTCCGGGCCGATGGTGGGATCGTTGGCCGCGTCAGGCGTGATTTTTACAACGGAAATCCAATGGGTTATCTCGGCCAGATCGCGCAGAACCGCCAGCGGGTCGGCACCTTCGGCATATTGCGCGCTGAGTTCCGAGAGCGCGCCTGCCGCATCACCCCGCAGGATCATGTCGAAGAGATCGAGCACCCGGCCACGGTCCGCGAGCCCCAGCATGGCGCGCACCTGATCCGCCGTGGTTTCGCCCGCGCCATGGGAAATCGCCTGATCCAAGAGGGAGGTCGCATCGCGGGCAGAACCCTCTGCTGCGCGGGTGATGAGGGCCAGTGCGTCTTCTGTAATTTGCGCGCCCTCGCGGTCGGCGATGCGGCGCAGGAGGGCGATCATCACCTCAGGCTCGATCCGGCGCAGATCGAAGCGTTGGCAGCGCGACAGCACCGTCACCGGCACCTTGCGGATTTCGGTTGTGGCGAAAATGAATTTCACATGCGCGGGCGGCTCTTCCAGCGTCTTGAGCAGGGCGTTGAAGGCATTGACCGAGAGCATGTGCACTTCGTCGATAATGTAGATCTTGTAACGTGCTGAGGCGGCGCGATAATTCACGCTCTCGATGATTTCGCGGATGTCGCCCACTCCGGTGCGGGAGGCCGCGTCCATCTCCATCACATCGACATGCCGCCCTTCCATGATGGCGCGGCAATGTTCGCATTGGCCACAAGGCTCGGTCGTGGGGCCGCCCTGACCATCGGGACCGATGCAGTTCATGCCCTTGGCGATGATGCGGGCTGTCGTGGTTTTGCCGGTGCCACGAATCCCTGTCATTATAAAGGCTTGGGCGATGCGGTCGGCCTGAAATGCATTCTTGAGGGTGCGCACCATCGCGTCTTGACCGACCAGATCGGCAAAGGTTTCGGGCCGGTATTTGCGGGCGAGAACCTGATATACGGGGGCCGGGGTGTCGGACATGGGGCGCCTTTGCGGGATTCGGATACCGTCGTAACGTAAGGCGGGGGGGCGGAGGCGTCCACCTTGCTTTTTGCGAGCGATATGGCAAAGCTGAAGGCAGACAGAGGAAGAATTGCGATCATGGTGTTGGCTGCGTGAGTGATTTCATCATCTACGCCCTGCGGGTTGGCGGGGGCACTCTGGCGCTGGCACCTTTGCCGGGGGCGGGGGGTGACTATGCCGCCGACCTTGCGCATATCTGCGACTGGAAACCAGCCATAGTGGTGTCCCTGACCACGCCCGCCGAGATGTTGAGTGCGGGGGCAGAGACCCTTGGCAATGATGTGCAAGAGGCGGGCACCCGCTGGGTGGCGTTTCCGATCCCGGATTTCGGTGTGCCGGATGCAAGCCAGATCGAGGCCTGGACCAAGGCCAGTCACGATATTTCCCGCGCTCTGGCTGGCGGTGGGCGGGTTCTGGTGCATTGCCGAGGTGGCTGTGGGCGGTCGGGGATGGTGGCGCTGCGGTTGATGATCGCGCAGGGCGAAGAGCCGGAGGCGGCGCTGGAGAGATTGCGCCATATCCGGCCCTGCGCGGTGGAAACCGAGGCGCAATTGCGCTGGGCGCGGCGCGGAGCGGGCTGATCCGCGTTGTAAGAACCTTACAAAATCGTGCGAATTTGTGCAGGTCTGGCGCTGCGCTTGACAATCGACCGGGCGCGCGCGACAGACGCGGGCATGATGACAGCATTCCTTCAGGTGGCCGTGGGGGGCGCGATTGGGTCTTGCCTGCGCTATGGCGTGGTGCTCTTGGCGCAGCGCTGGGTCGCCCCTGGTTTTCCGGTGGGCGTGCTGGGGGTCAACATCCTTGGCTCGTTCCTGATGGGGCTGGCGGTGGTGATCCTCGCTCAGCGGGATCTTGGGTCGATGAGCCCGCTTGTAATGACAGGCCTTCTGGGTGGGTTCACCACGTTTTCGGCGTTCTCGCTTGAGGCCTTTGCGCTCTGGGAGCGGGGGCAGGCGATGGCGGCCTTGGGATATGTCGGCCTGTCGGTGGGATTGTCCATCGGGGCCTTGATTTTGGGCGTCTGGCTGGCGCGGGGGTTTTTCGCATGAGCGGTGTACAGACGCGGGTTGTTGGACCGGATGAAGGCGATCAGCGGTTGGACCGGTGGGTCCGGCGGCTATTCCCGCATGTCGGCCAAGTGCAGATCGAGAAGATGTGCCGCAAGGGCGAGTTGCGGGTGGATGGCGGGCGGGTGAAACCGGCGACGCGGCTCGAGGTGGGGCAGAGCGTGCGCATCCCGCCGCTGCCCGATAGCGATGAGCGACCGACCGGGGCATTGGCGCGGATCAGCCCGGCGGATGCCAAGATGATCCAGTCCTGCGTGATCTACCGCGACGATCACATCATTGCGCTGAACAAGCCGCCGGGCCTGCCGGTGCAGGGCGGCAGCAAGCAGTTGCGCCATGTGGACGGTTTGGCGGAGGCGCTGCGCTTTGGCGCCGAGGACAAGCCGCGTCTGGTGCATCGCTTGGACAAGGATACCTCGGGTGTCTTGTTGCTGGCGCGGACGCGTGAGGCGGCCAAGGGGCTGACGGCGGCGTTCCGGCATCGCAACACCCGCAAGATTTACTGGGCGGCCGTGGCGGGCGTGCCGACGCCGCGCATGGGCACCATCCGCTTTGGGTTGGTCAAGGCACCGGGGCATGGGGCCAAGGGCGAGGGGGAGAAGATGCTGTGCATCCACCCGCGCGACATTGACGCGACACCGGGGGCCAAGCCCGCGACCAGCGATTATGCGGTGATCGAGGCGGCGGGCGCGCGCACGGCATGGATGGCGCTGATCCCGGTCACAGGGCGGACGCATCAGTTGCGTGCGCATATGGCCGAGATCGGGCATCCTATCGTCGGCGACGGCAAATATGGCGGATCGGGGCAAGAGAACCTTGGCGATGGCTGGGGCGCGCAACTGGGCGGTGATGTGAGCCGCAAGCTGCATCTGCATGCCCGCTCGCTCAAGATCGAGCATCCGGTGTCCAAGGCCCTTCTGCATATCACAGCCCCTCTGCCCGAGCATATGGCGCGGACATGGGATTTGTTTCAATGGGTGCCATCCGAGGCACCGGAGGACCCGCTAGAGGATATGGCATGAGCCGTCCCTTGCGTCTGGTGATCTTTGACGTCGATGGCACGCTGGTGGACAGTCAGGCCGATATTCTGGCGGCGATGCGGGCGGCGTTTGACCGCGCCGGAGAGCCGGCACCGACGCGCGAGGTGATCCTGAGCATTGTCGGTCTGTCGCTCGATGTCGCGATCCCGCGTCTGGCCCCGCATCTGCCGGGTGATGTGCAGGCGCGCATCGTGGCGTGGTATAAAGAGGCCTATATGGGGTTGCGGCTCGAGATGGGCGTGCAAGCGTCCTCGCCGCTCTATCCGCACGCGCTTGATACGCTCAAGGCGCTGCATGCGGTGCCCGAGACATTGCTGGGCGTGGCCACGGGCAAATCGGCGCGGGGATTGGATAAGCTCTTGGAGGGGCATGACCTGCGGTCCTATTTCGTGACGCGGCAGGTGGCGGATCATCACCCTTCAAAGCCGCATCCCTCGATGCTGCGCGCCGCACTGGCGGAAACCGGGGTTGCGCCGGAAAACGCGGTGATGGTGGGCGACACGAGTTTCGACATGGAGATGGCGCAGGCGGCGGGCATTGCGGGTATCGGGGTGGCCTGGGGCTATCACCGGCCCGAGGCGCTGGGGGCTGCGCGCGAGATCGTGCAGGATTTCCGGGCGCTGCCCGAGGCGATTGCGCGGGTCTGGGGGTAAGCGATGAGCGAATGGAAGGCCAAGCGGTTCTGGAAAGAGGCGGGCGTTGTCGAGGAGGAGGGCGGATTTGGTGTCCGCCTCGATGGGCGCGTGGTGCGCACCCCGGCCAAGGCCACGCTGATCGTGCCGACGCAGGCGTTGGCACAGGCGATTGCTGCCGAATGGGACGCGCAGGAGGGCAAGATTGACCCCGGCACGATGCCCTATACCCGGTCCGCCAATGCCGCCATCGACAAGGTGGCGCAGCAGAGGTCCGAGGTGGCCGAAATGCTGGCGGCCTATGGCGACAGTGATCTGATCTGTTATCGGGCATCTGGCCCGGTTGAACTGATCGAAAAACAGGCAGCGGCATGGAATCCGCTGCTCGATTGGACCGAATCGGTCCTGTCCGTAAAGCTACTTACGGTTGAGGGCGTGGTGCATGTGCCGCAGGATGCACAGGCGCTGGCGCGTCTTAGGGCGCATGTCGAGGCCCTTGATATATGGGCTCTGACGGCCTTTCACGACCTTGTGAGCCTGAGCGGCTCGCTCGTGATCGGATTTGCGGCGCTGGACGGGTTTTACCCCGTCGAAACGCTCTGGAACCTGTCGCGGGTTGATGAAACCTGGCAGGCAGAGCAATGGGGTAGCGATGAAGAGGCCGAAGAGACAGCGGCAAGGAAACAATCTGACTTTATTCATGCCAAGCGGTTTTATGATCTTTCGCGCAAGGATCGGGCAATCTGATCGCCAAGGGGCTGACGCTGGGGCAAGTGCAGATTTGACCGGGGTTCGCCATAGGGTTTCGTGAACAAAGACTTGACGTTTCGTGATGAATCCACACAAACTTGGCGTCACTGAGTAGGGTGAAAGCCCTGACAACAGTGTCACAATGGGCCGTTTGGCCCGACAAACCGCTCTTGAAGGGCGGATAATCAGGAAGAGGTAAACATGAAAAAAACCGTATTTTTGGGCGCGCTGACGGTGGCTGGCCTTGCGGCTGGCGCTTCTGCGGCTGCCACGTTGGATGACGTGAAGGCCCGCGGCAAGCTGAACTGTGGCGTGACCACCGGCCTCGTGGGCTTTGCTGCCCCCGATGCAAACGGTGTTTGGGAAGGTTTTGACGTGGCGATCTGCCGCGCCGTTGCCGCCGCTGTGCTGGGCGATGGGAATGCCGTTGAATTCGTGCCGACCACCGGCAAGACCCGCTTTACTGCGCTTGCCTCGGGCGAGATCGACCTGCTGGCGCGCAACACCACCTGGACCTATTCGCGCGATACCGACCTCAAGTTCGATTTCGTCGGCGTGAACTACTACGACGGTCAGGGCTTCCTCGTGCCCAAGTCGCTGGGTGTCAGCTCTGCCAAGGAGCTGGATGGCGCGACGGTCTGCATCCAGACCGGCACCACCACCGAGCTGAACCTTGCGGATTTCTTCCGTGCCAACAACATCAGCTACGAGCCGGTGCCGATCGAGACCAACGCCGAAGGTCAGCAGCAGTATCTGGCAGGGGCCTGCGATACCTACACGACCGATGCGTCGGGTCTGGCATCGACCCGCGCCGCCTTCGAGAACCCGACGGATCACGTGATTCTGCCGGAAATCATCTCGAAAGAGCCGCTGGGCCCGCTGGTGCGCCATGGCGACAACGACTGGGGTGATATCGTCCGCTGGACGTTCTACGCGCTGGTCGCTGCCGAAGAAATGGGCATCACCTCGGCCAATATCGGCGAGCTGTCGGCGGCTGCCGGTGCAAACCCGGAGATCAACCGTATCCTCGGCACCGAAGGTGAACTGGGCGCGATGATCGGTCTCGACAACGAGTGGGCCAAGCGCGCGATTGCCGTCGGTGGCAACTATGGCGAGATCTTTGAAAAGAACATCGGCGAAAAGACCCCGATCGGTCTGGCCCGTGGTCTGAACGCACAGTGGACGCAGGGCGGCATCATGTATGCCCCGCCGTTCCGGTAAGCGAACCTGACGAGGGGCGCGGGATACCTCCCGCGCCCTTTTCACCAGAAGACCACTCAAAAATCGGCCCACGGCAGCGATGCCGATAAAAATCCGGGTCGAAACACAGGGAAATCCCAGATGACAACGATGACCGACCCTCCCAAGGCGTCGTTTCAGCTATCTATGCTGATTTACGACACGAGGTATCGCTCTTACACCTTTCAATTCATCGCGCTGGTTCTGTTGATGCTGCTGCTTGGCTATCTTGGGGCCAACCTGGTCAACAACCTTGCCGCGCAGGGGCAGAACATTTCGTTCGGCTTTCTGAGCAGTCCGGCAAATTACGACATCAACCAGCGGCCGATCGAATACGACAGCCAGTCGAGCCATTTGCGCGCCGCGATGGTCGGCGTGCTCAACACGCTGATCGTGGCAGTTCTGGGCTGTGCGACGGCGACGGTTTTCGGGGTCACGGCCGGTGTTCTGCGGCTTTCGCCCAACTGGTTGGTGCGCAAGCTGATGGCCTTTTATGTCGAGATCTTTCGCAACATCCCGGTGCTTATCTGGATCCTGATCATCTTTACCGTGATGACGGCGGTGCTGCCGTCGCCCAACCAGTTCCGGGGCGACGGTGCCGATGCGTCGATGTTCATGGATGCCTTTGCCTTTACCAACCGGGGGGTCTATGTGCCCGCACCCGTTTGGGGGCCGGGATCGCTTGTGGTGGTGCTGACGTTCCTTGCGTCGATCATCGGCGTCTTTGCCTATCGCCGCTATGCGACCAAACTTCTTTATGACACCGGGCGGCTCTTGCCGATGGGGTGGCCATCGCTGGTGATCCTCTTTGTCCCGACAATCCTGATCTATTTCGTGCTGGGCCAGCCGATCAGCCTGAATTACCCGGCGCTCAAAGGGTTCAACTTTGATGGCGGTCTGCATATTCGCGGCTCTTTGATTGCGCTGTGGTTCGCGCTGGCAATCTATACCGGTGCCTTTATCGCCGAGAACGTGCGTGCGGGTATTCAGGCGGTGAGCAAGGGCCAGACCGAAGCGGCGGCCTCGCTGGGCCTGCGGCCCAACCGGATCATGAACCTTGTGATCCTGCCGCAGGCTCTCCGGGTGATCATTCCGCCGCTGATTTCTCAATACCTGAACCTGACCAAGAATTCGTCGCTGGCGATTGCCGTGGGTTACATGGATGTGACCGGCACCTTGGGGGGGATCACGCTCAACCAGACGGGGCGCGCGATTGAATGTGTGCTGCTGCTGATGTTGTTCTATCTGACGATCAGCCTCGCGATTTCGGCGATCATGAACGTCTATAACAACTCGATCAAGTTGAAGGAGCGTTGAGCATGGGCCGTGATCAACTCGCCTTTGTGCGCAAGCACATGCTGCCCGAAGCGCCGCCGCCGGCGACGCAAACGGGGGCAGTGAAATGGCTGCGTGAGAATCTCTTTTCCTCGCCCGGCAATGCGTTGCTGACGATTGTGTCGGCCTATGTCGTCTTTCAGATCATCGTGTCGACCGCGCCGTGGTTTATCAACGGGGTTTGGGAAAGCCCGAGCCTGACGGCCTGTCGTGAAATCCTCGAGGGCAAGATGGGCGGCTGTTTCGCGGTGCTGACCGAGCGCTGGAATCAGCTCTTGTTCGGGTTCAAATATCCATCCGAGCTATACTGGCGTCCGGGTCTGGCGTTCTTGCTGCTGTTCATTGCCGCCGCACCGGTGCTCTTTGGCAAGGTATTCCCGCGCAAGATGCTGATCTTTACCGGGCTTTACCCCTTTATCGCCTATTGGCTGATCTGGGGTGGGTCGCTTCTGGTGCCGGTCTTTGCCCTCTTGGGGGTTCTGGTCGGTGCCTTTGTCTATAGCCGCATGGTGACGGTCAACGCAGGGATCGCGGTGATCGTCGCGTTCGTGGCGGCGCTCGTCTTTTGGATTCTGTCGGGCTATGTGACCGCCCCGATGGAGAATGTGATGGCGATCGAGGCTGTGGCCTCGCGCGATATGGGCGGGTTCATGATCAACCTGATGCTGGGGGTGGTCTGTGTTTCGCTGTCCTTGCCCTTGGGCATCCTGCTGGCCCTCGGGCGGCAATCGAGCATGCCGATCATCAAGTGGATCTGCGTGGTTTTCATCGAGTTCATTCGCGGTGTGCCGCTGATCACGCTCTTGTTCGTGGCCAACGTCGTGCTGGCCTATTTCCTGCCGCCGGGGACGAATTTCGACCTGATCCTGCGGGTGATCATCATGATCACGATGTTCTCTTCGGCCTATATCGCCGAGGTGATCCGGGGCGGTCTTGCCGCGCTGCCGCGCGGGCAATACGAGGCCGCGGATAGTCTGGGTCTGGACTATGCGCAGGCGATGCAGCTCATCATTCTGCCGCAAGCGCTCAAGATCTCGATCCCCGGTATCGTCAACGTGGCGGTGGGCCTCTTCAAGGATACGACGCTGGTCTCGGTCATCTCGATGTTCGACATCGTGGGCATGATCCGGGGTCCGATCCTGGCCTCATCCGAATGGAACGGGGTCTATTGGGAGCTTTTCGGCTTTGCCTGCGTCCTCTTCTTCATCACCTGCTACGGTATCTCGCAATATTCCCAGTGGCTGGAGCGTCAGCTTCGCACGGATCATCGCTAAGGAGGGTCACGGACATGGCCGCACAAACACAAATGAACATCTCGGATCAGGTGGCTGTCGAGATTACCAAGATGAACAAGTGGTATGGCGCGTTCCACGTGCTGCGCGACATTGACCTGACCGTCTATCAAGGCGAGCGGATCGTGATCGCGGGGCCGTCGGGATCGGGCAAATCCACGCTCATCCGGTGCATCAACGCGCTGGAAGAGCATCAGAAGGGCAAGATCACGGTCGATGGCACGCTCTTGTCGAATGACCTCAAGAACATCGACAAGATCCGGTCCGAGGTTGGCATGGTGTTCCAGCACTTCAACCTCTTTCCGCATCTGACGATCATGGAGAACTGCACGCTGGCCCCAATTTGGGTGCGCAAGACACCCAAGCGCGAGGCCGAGGAAGTGGCGATGCATTTCCTCGAAAAGGTCAAGATCCCCGAGCAGGCGCATAAATATCCCGGCCAACTCTCGGGGGGGCAGCAGCAGCGGGTGGCGATCGCGCGCTCGTTGTGCATGCGGCCACGGATCATGCTCTTTGACGAGCCGACATCGGCGCTCGATCCCGAGATGATTTCGGAAGTGCTCGATACGATGATCCAACTGGCCGAAGAAGGCATGACCATGCTCTGCGTGACACATGAGATGGGGTTTGCACGCAAGGTGGCAAACCGGGTGATCTTTATGGATCAGGGGCAGATCGTGGAGCAGAACGAGCCGGAAGAGTTCTTCAACAATCCGCAGTCGGACCGCACCAAGCTGTTCCTGAGCCAGATTCTGGGTCACTGAGCGCAGCATGGGGGCGCTGCCCCCGTCGCCTGACGGCGACCCGCCCGAGGTATTTGGGGCGAGATGAAAGGGGTGGCGTTCATGCCGCCCCTTTTGCTGTCAGAGCCAAGCGGCGCTGCGGGCGCGCAGGTGTTGGACCGAGGCGCGCAGATCGTCCGCGATGGCACCGGGGCGCGGGGCGTCGCGCAGCGTGTCGATGAGCGTGTCGTCGGGCAAGGCCGGGCGGCGCGTCCATGAAAGGGCTGCAAGGATGGCGCGGGCGGGTTCGGGTAGGCGGTCAGGGATTTCGGTGCTGTTGAGGGTGGCCCAGACGCCGGACCAGAGGCGGCCCACGGTCCAGGGATTATAACCGCCGCCGCCCAGGACGAGGAGGCGCGGGGCGAACGGGCGCAAGAGCGCCACCGCTTCCCAATGGGCGTTGTTGGAGAGGCAGAGGCGCGACAGCGGGTCCTCGGTCACGGCGTCGGCACCGCATTGCAGGACGATGGCCTGCGGATGGAAGGCTTGCACGGCTGGAAGAATGACCTCGTGCAGGGCCATGGCAAAGCCGCTGTCGTTGGTGGCGCGGGGCAGAGGCAGGTTGATCGCATGGCTGCCAGCGCGGTCGTCTAGCGTGCCGGTGAAGGGCCAGCGCCCGGCCTCGTGGGTGGAGATCATCAGCACGCGGGGCTCATTGGGAAAGGCCGCCGCGACCCCGTCGCAGTGATGCGCGTCGATATCGATATAGGCGATGCGGCTGAGGCCCTGGGCCAGAAACGCCTTGATCGCCAGCACCGGGTCGTTGAGGTAGCAAAACCCGCCCGCATGATCGGCCATGCCGTGATGCGTGCCGCCGCCGGGGTTATAGGCCAGGCCGCCGTTGGCCAAGAGGTCGGTGGCGAGCAGGGAGCCACCGGCGGCGGTGGCGGGGCGGCGGAACATCTCTGGAAAGACCGGGTTGGAGAGCGTGCCGATCTGGTGGCGAGCGCGGATTTCGGGCGTGACCTGCCCGGATGTTTCGGCCTCTTGCAGGGCGGTGATATAGGCCGGGGTGTGCCACGCGGTCAGCGCCTGCGGCTTGGCGCGGGGGCTGGTGCGGTATTGCGAGGGTGGCAGCCAGCCCAGAGCGCGGCAGAGGTCGATCACCGTGGGCACGCGCGGGATCGAGAGCGGGTGACGCGCCCCGTAGGAGGAGCCGCGATAGATCTCTGATCCGATAAAGACGGGCGGTTGCATGTGCCGGTTATGGCAGGTCGTGGGGCGTGAGAAACTGCAGCACCGTGCCGGTGCCGGGGTGAAGGGCCGACCAGTCAGTGATGTCGAATTGCGCGATGAGCGTGGCCCCGGTGGGATAGTCGTCAAACCGGTCGTGGTTTGGCGGAGAGGCCAAGAGCAGCCTTGCGAATTCGGCGATGCCGGGGTTGTGGCCCAGCATGAGGACAAGGCTGCCGGTGGCGCGGCGCAGGACCGTGAGCATCTCATCGGCCTCAGCCAGATAGAGCGCGTCTTGCAGCTCTGGCGCTGTGTCGAGCTTGAGCCGGGCGCAGGTTTCTTGGGTTCGGACAGAGGAGGAGCAGAGGATCTGATCGGGGCGCAGGTTCTGCGCGCGCAGCCAAACGCCGAGGGCTGTTGCGGCGCGGCGACCGCGCGCGTTGAGCGGGCGGGCGCTATCGGGGAGGCGAGGATCGCCCCAATCGGATTTGGCGTGACGCATGAGAATGAGGGTTTTCATCCGAAATACCCCATGTGAAAGGCGGATTGCGCCTCGAGCCGGCCATAGGATTGGCTGAGCGGGCAGGCGCGGCGCACGGCACAGCCGCGCGCGCGGCAGTCATTTCCGGGGCGGTCGAGATCGGATTTGCAGGCGGGCACGTTATAGGCCTCGGGGATGAGGGCCTCCACCGGGCAGGCGCTGCGGCAGGGTTGGTCAAGGCAGGCGTCGCAGGGGCGTGGGCCGGGGGGCGGCAGCGGGAACCGGTCGGGGAAGGCCAGCGCGCCGCGATAAGAAATCATCAGCCCTGCCTCGTCATGCACCAAGAGGCCCACGGGCGAGGGCCAGGCGCGGGCGCTGCGGCGCGCCCAATCGGTGAAGGGCTGCCAGGGTGGGCCGGAAAACGGAAAGAGCGGCGTTGCCCCGAGCGCCTCGGCCATGGCGGTGATGACGCGGGCAGACCAACGGTTCATCGGGTCACGCGCGCCGTCCAGGTATTCAGGCGTTGCGGTGAAATGCTCCCAAAAGCCCGGTTCGGCCGGGCTGAGGAGCACGAGGGTCTGATGGCCGGGCACTTCACCGGGCGTGAGATGCAGCGCGCCCGAGAGGGTCAAGTGATGCGCGCGCGCGAGGTTTGCGAGCGCCGGGGGAAGGCCGGGCACGCGCGGCGCTCAGCTCTGGCCAGAGCGGGGCACACGGGGGGTGTTGTTGCCCCGGATGAGCGAGCCTGCGCCATGTTCGGTGAAAAGCTCGAGCAGGGTCGCATTCGGCGCGCGCCCGTCGAGGATCACCACCGCGCGTACCCCGCCGTCGATGGCGGCGAGGGCGGTTTCGGTCTTGGGGATCATGCCGCCCGCGATGATGCCGTCGCGGGTCATCTGGCGGATTTGCTCGGCGCTGAGTTCGGTGACAACGCGCCCCTCGGCATCGCGGACCCCGTCGATATCGGTGAGAAGGAGCAGGCGGTCGGCCTTGAGCGCCGCGGCGATGGCCCCGGCGGCGGTGTCGCCGTTGATGTTGTAGGTCTCGCCCTCGTGGCCTGCGCCCAAGGGGGCGATGACGGGGATCATGCCTGCGGAAAAGAGCGTGTGCAGGATGGTGGGATCAATCTCGGTCGGTTCGCCGACGAGACCCAGATCGGGATGCGAGGGGGTGCAGGTGATGAGCTGGGCATCCTTGCCCGAGAGACCCACGGCGCGGCCACCCTGACCGTTGATCGCGGCCACAATGCGTTTGTTGACCTGACCCGAGAGCACCATTTCCACCACTTCCATGGTGGCGGCATCGGTCACGCGTTTGCCATTCACGAACTCGGACTTGATCGCCAGCTTTTCGAGCATCTGGTTGATCATCGGTCCGCCGCCGTGGACGATCACCGGGTTGACGCCGACCTGCCGCATCAGCACCACGTCGCGCGCGAAGGTCTCCATCGCCTCGTCGCTGCCCATGGCATGACCGCCGAGTTTGATCACGACGATGGCGCCGGTGTAGCGTTGCAGATAGGGCAGCGCCTCGGAGAGGGTGCGGGCGGTGGCGATCCAGTCGCGATTCATGTCTCTGGCCTTCATGCTGGTCTCCGACGCGGGGTTGCGTCCTTCATTACAATCTGTGCGGGGTGGTGCCAAGGCCCGTTGCGGGAGGGCCGCAAAGCGCTAGGTTTGAGCGTAGGGAAATCCGCGACCGAAAGAGGTGGAACATGTCCGAGACCAAGACGCTTTTGCTGACGGGGGCAAGCCGGGGGATCGGGCATGCCACGGTGCGGCGGTTCAATGCGGCGGGGTGGCGGGTGATCACCTGTTCGCGGCAGCCCTTTCCAGAGGAATGTCCGTGGGGCGGCGGGGCGGAGAACCACATTCAGATGGATCTTGCCGATCCGCATGATGTGATCGCCAAGGTCGACGTGATCCGCGAGCGGCTGGGCGGGCGGCTGGATGCGCTGGTCAATAACGCCGGGATTTCGCCCAAAGGGCCGCAGGGCGAGCGGCTGGATACGTTTAGCACCGATCTGCGGACCTGGGGGCAGGTGTTTCACGTCAATTTCTTTGCCTCGGTCGTGCTGGCGCGCAGTCTGCGGGATGAACTGGCGGCGGCCAAGGGGGCCGTGGTCAATGTCACCTCGATTGCCGGAAGCCGCGTGCATCCCTTTGCCGGTGCGGCCTATGCCACATCCAAGGCGGCGCTGGTGGCGCTGACGCGCGAGATGGCGCATGATTTTGGCCCCTTGGGCGTGCGGGTCAATTCGATCGCACCCGGAGAGATTCGCACGGCAATCCTGTCGCCGGGCACGGACAAGCTGGTCGAGAGCATCCCGATGCGGCGGTTGGGCGAACCTGATGAGGTGGCCAACACGATCTTTTTTCTCTGCTCCGAAGGGTCGTCCTATATTTCCGGCACCGAGATCGAGATCAACGGCGCGCAGCACGTGTAACGAAAAACGGGGCGGCCAGTGGGCCGCCCCGCTGCTGCCGGTCGTGAGTGGTGGTTATTTCGGCAGGATGACGGTGTCGATCACGTGGATCACGCCATTGCTGGCCTCGATATCCGCCTGCACCACCTTGGCACCATCGACGGTCACGCCATCGGTTGTGCCGATGGTCACGTCGGTACCCTGCACGGTGGTGGCGGTCATGCCATCCGAGAGATCACCCGACATCACCTTGCCCGGCACCACATGATAGGTGAGGATCGCGGTCAGCTTGTCCTTGTTCTCGGGCTTGAGCAGGTCCTCGACCGTGCCTGCGGGCAGGGCTGCAAAGGCGTCATTGGTCGGGGCAAAGACGGTGAAGGGGCCTTCGCCCTTGAGCGTATCGACAAGGTCAGCGGCCTGCACGGCGGCGACAAGCGTCGAGAAGCTCTCGTTGCCGGCGGCGATGTCGACGATGTCCTTGCCGTGGTTGTCGGCAAAGGCGGGGCCGGCCATCAGGGCGGCGGCAGTCAGGGCGAGATAGGTTCTGCGAAACATGGTTTGCGTCTCCGTTTAAGTGTCCGTTTCCATGACCCCGGTGTCGGGATCATACGAGGCTTACGGTGGGGGATTGGCATTGGTTCACCGGGGGTTTCCGCCGACGCGGTTTGACCTGCGCGGTGCGCCCGCTAAGCCAAGCGCGTTCGAGATTTCCAGTCACGTTTTTGTGAACAGGCGGAAATTATCCCGCAGGGTGCAGGCGTTTCAGCCGGGTTTCCCGCCGGGTCGGCGGGGGGCGGGCGGATGGCCCGATCCTCGCCCTTATGTGATAAACGCGTGGCAAAGCCGTCTTTTGCGTGCTTGTTTGCGGGGCCTGAATGGCGCAGGTTGCGCGCGTGGTGCCCCTTGGGGGCGTGGGTGGGATCATTGGAGTTTTCAGATGGGGTATGTGACGCAGATCCTAGAGGTTCTGGCGCTGTTGTTTGTCTTTGCACTGGGCGCGGTCGTCCTGACGGTGGCGGTGTTCTATGTTCTGGACAGAACCCAGCCCGGCGATGCGATCCGGCGCAATTACCCGGTGATTGGCCGATTTCGGGGGCTGTTCACCAAGCTGGGCGAGTTCTTTCGCCAGTATTTCTTTGCCATGGACCGCGAGGAGATGCCGTTCAACCGCGCGCAGCGTGATTGGGTTAGCCACGCGACCAAGGGCGGGGGCAATACGATTGCCTTTGGCTCCACTCGCAATCTAGGGGTGCCGGGCACGCCCATCTTTGTGCCTGCGGTGTTTCCGCCGCTCGATGATCAGTTTGCTATGACGGCCCCGATGCAGATCGGGCCGACGGCGGCCATTCCTTATATGGCCAAGTCGATCTTTAACATTTCCGGCATGAGCTATGGCGCGATTTCGCGCCCGGCGGTCGAGGCGCTGAGCCGAGGCGCGGCCAAGGCGGGCATCTGGCTGAATACCGGCGAAGGGGGGCTGAGCCCGTTTCACCTGATTGGCAATTGCGATCTGGTCTATCAGATCGGCACTGCCAAATACGGCGTGCGCGACGCTCTGGGTAATCTGAGTGATGAGCGCCTGCGCGAGGTGTCTGACAATCCTTGCATCAAGATGTTCGAGTTGAAGTTGGCGCAGGGGGCCAAGCCGGGCAAGGGTGGCATCCTGCCCGGTGAAAAGGTCAACGAAGAGATTGCTGCCATTCGCGGCATCGAAGTGGGCAAGGACAGCATTTCGCCCAACCGTCACGCCGATATCAATGACTATGGCGAGTTGTTGGATGTGATCGGCCATATCCGGCAGGTGACGGGCCGCCCGGTCGGGTTCAAGACGGTGATCGGATCGTCCGAGGCATGGGAGCCGCTCTTTGAGATGATCATGGCGCGGGGGCCGGATTGCGCGCCGGATTTCATTGCGATTGATGGCGGCGAGGGCGGCACCGGGGCCGCCCCCATGCCGCTGATGGATCTGGTGGGGATGCCCATTCGGGACGCGCTGCCGCGCATGGTGGACCTGCGGGATCGCTATGGGCTGAAAAACCGCATTCGGATGATTGCGGCGGGCAAGCTGATCAATCCCGGCGATGTCGCCTGGGCGATTTGCGCAGGCGCGGATTTCGTCACCTCGGCGCGTGGTTTCATGTTCAGCCTTGGCTGTATTCAGGCGCTGAAATGCAATCGCAACACCTGTCCCACCGGCATCACCACCCATGATCCCTATTTGCAGCGCGGTCTGGTGGTCGAGGACAAATACCTCAAGGTCGCCAATTACGCCAAATCGGTGATCAAGGAGGTCGAGACCATCGCCCATTCGGTCGGCGTGGCCGAACCGCGCCTGATGCGGCGGCGGCATGTGCGGCTGGTGCAGGCGGATGGCACGTCGGTTGCGTTCAATAAAATCCGGCCAAGTTACAATGCGGACGCGGGATTGTGACCGCGCATTGAAACCCTTCGGTGGCGAGGGCCGTGTCTGTCTCTATATAATGGATGAACCCATAGGAGAGATGACATGGCCCATCGCTGGACAAACACCCTGAGTGACAAGGACGTAACGCCCGAGGCGGCGTTTCTCAATCGCCGCCAGATGATCGCGGGCGTGGCGGCTGGGGTGGGCCTCAGCCTTGGGGCGGCGCGCGCGCAGGCCCAGACGCAGCCCGAGGCATTGACGCCCAATAGCTGGGACGACATCACCACCTATAACAACTATTATGAGTTCGGCACCGACAAGGGCGATCCGGCGCGCAATGCACGCACGCTGACGACAAAACCCTGGAGCGTGACCATCGACGGGTTGGTGGACCGCCCCGGCGCCTATGACTTTGACGAGATCATGGCCAAGATGACCATCGAAGAGCGGCTCTATCGGTTCCGCTGTGTCGAGGCTTGGTCGATGGTGGTGCCGTGGAACGGGTTCGAACTGGCCGATCTCCTTGATTTGGCCGGGGTGCAGAGTGCCGCGAAATACGTGGCCTTCGAGACCGTGCTGCGCCCCGATGAAATGCCGGGGGTGCGCTATCCGGTGCTCGATTGGCCCTATGTCGAGGGGCTGCGTCTGGATGAGGCGCTGCATCCGCTGACGATCATGGCCACGGGCATTTATGGCCGCGACATTCCCAATCAGAACGGCGCGCCGCTGCGTCTGGTGGTGCCATGGAAATATGGGTTCAAGTCGATCAAGTCGGTGGTGCGGATCACCCTGACCGACAAGGAACCGCCGACAAGCTGGAACAAGGCCAATGCCGGGGAATACGGCTTTTATAGTAATGTGAACCCCGAGGTGGATCACCCGCGCTGGTCCCAGGCCACGGAACGGCAGATCGGCGGCGGGCTCTTTTCGCCGCGCGTGCCCACGCTCATGTTCAACGGTTATGGGGATGAGGTGGCGGGGCTCTATGCGGGCATGGACCTGAAAAAGAACTTCTGATGGTGCAGGACCGGATCAACGGGTTGGCCCGGCGGGTGCCGGTCTGGGCGGTGTGGCTGCTCGGGCTCGCACCGGCGGTCTGGACTTTCTATCTGGGTCTCACTGGCGGGCTGGGGGCCGAGCCGATCAAGGCGCTGGAGCGGGAACTGGGCGAGGTCGCCTTGCAACTGGTGATCCTCGGTCTCTGCATCACGCCCTTGCGGCGGTATCTGGGGGTCAACCTGATCCGGTTTCGCCGGGCGGTGGGATTGCTGGCCTTTACCTATGTCTCGGTGCATCTTTTGGTCTGGCTGGTGCTCGATGTGCAGATCTGGGCGCAGATCTGGGCGGATATTCTCAAGCGACCCTATGTGACGGTCGGCTTTACCGCCTTCCTGTTGATGATTCCCTTGGCTCTGACCTCGAATGACCTGTCTTTGCGGCGGCTGGGGCCGCGTTGGCGGGTGTTGCACCGGCTGACCTATGGGGTGGCGGTGCTGGGGGCGGTGCATTTCATCTGGCTCAGCAAAGGCTTTCAGATCGAACCGCTGGTCTATCTGGCGGTGATTCTGGCTCTTTTGGGGCTGAGATGGCGGCCGACGCGGCAGAGTCGCCGCGCGTGACGCGGGCGCTCTTGGCCGGGTTTACCGGGTTTTGGGGGTAACTCTGTGGATAACCCCAGATGTAGGAGAAGGGCGCAACAGGCTTGGGAAAGATTGTTGCGCGAGAGGGCCAAAATCTTGCCGATCTTTCCCCTAACCCCTTAATATTCCGTAAAAATCCGGGTTTGCGAAAAAAAGATGACAAAAGCCAAAAAAAGGGGTTGCGGGCCTGAGCCTCTAACCGTAAATACCCCTTCACCGGCGCTGCTGAGGCGGTTGTTGGGACGCGGGACGGACTGGGGCGGATGCCTTGGGAGGTTTAGCGGAGAAAATATCTGAGGTAGGATTGGCGGGTTGCGCTA
>NZ_JAGPVV010000060.1 GCF_018066915.1 Roseovarius sp. | reverse complement strand
CCGCCGAAGATGGCTTCGCGAAAGCGCGAGTGGCCGTAGGCTCCCATCACGACCATATCGGCATCCATGTCGCGCACATGCCGCAAGAGCACGTCCGAGACACGCGGCAAGGTCTTGGCGAGCACGTCGATCTCGACCTTGACCCCGTGACGCGAGAGATACTGCGACAAGAGCCCGCCGGGATCAGAGCGGTTGGGCCCATGGGTGGGCGGGTCGATCACCACCACATGCACCACTTCCGCGGTCTTGAGCAGGGGCAACGCCGCGCGCACCGCGCCCAAGGCCTCGGTGCTTTCGTTCCAGCCGACCATGATCCGGCCGGGGTTAGGAACCGGCGTGCCACCGGCGGGGGCGATCAAAACCGGGGTGCATCCCTCGAAGAGTGCTGATTCGGTCACGGGTTCGAGTTCGGCACCACGCCCCTTGCCATAGGGCTGCGGCAGAATCACCAGATCCGAGAATCGCGCCCGGGTCGCAACATGCCGCCCCAGATCCGCCAATTGGCAGACACCCGATTCAATTCCCCAACGCAGGGATGAATTTTTGAGCAACGCGCGCGCCTTGGCTTCGATGGCGGCGGCCTCTTCCTGAGCGCGGGCGATGGTTTCCTGCAGCACGATGGCGCTGGCACCGGAATAGTAATAGCCGGATTGGCTGCGATCCACGCCCAAGCAGAGCACATCGAGATGCGCATCATGCCGGGTGGCCATGCTGGTGGCGTGGGTCAGGGTTTCCTCAACAAGGGACTCATCGGTCAAAACGGAAAACAGGCTGTTGTATGTCATGTCGCATTCCTTTGACTGTGTCGCACGTTATGTCACCCTAGAGGTGTATTGCTGGGGCTGCCTTGACGCGGATCAATTGATCAAAGTCAGTGTTTTGACACAGATCAAGGATAGTTGAGTCCGACCCTAGCATTACGGTCACAGTCTAACGCGGCTGCACGGGTCACGGCGACTCGGGTAGAAAGAGACGAAGGGACGCAACATGACGAATTACATCAAGCTGATCGTGCTTGGTCTGGTCACGCTTCTGGCGTTGATCGCGGCCAATTATGCGCGCGATCTGGCCTACCTGGTGAATGCGCTGACAGTGGCGCTGGTGGCTGGTGGGCTTTTCCTGTGGACCTTGCGCCACACGGATGAACCGAGATCCCGCGTGGATCTGTCGGGGGAATACATGGATGGCGTGATCCGCGCCGGGGTGATCGCAACCGCGCTCTGGGGCGTTGTCGGTTTCCTCGCGGGCACATTCATCGCCTTTCAACTTGCTTTTCCGGGGCTCAATTTCGAATGGGCGCAGGGATATGCGAATTTTGGTCGGTTGCGCCCGCTGCACACCTCGGCGGTGATTTTCGCCTTTGGAGGCAACGCTCTGATCGCCACGTCCTTTTACGTCGTGCAACGCACCTCTGCGGCGCGGCTCTGGGGTGGCAATCTGGCGTGGTTCGTATTCTGGGGCTATCAGCTTGTGATCGTGCTGGCCGCCACTGGCTATTTGCTGGGGGCCACGCAGTCCAAGGAGTATGCAGAGCCCGAGTGGTATGTGGATCTGTGGTTGACGGTGGTCTGGCTGGCCTATCTGGCCGTATTCCTGGGCACCATCGTCAAGCGGAAAGAGCCGCATATCTACGTGGCGAACTGGTTTTACCTGTCGTTCATCATCACGGTGGCAATGCTCCATGTGGTCAACAACCTCAGCATTCCGGTTTCGGTCTTTGGCTCCAAGTCGGTGCAGGTCTTCTCGGGCGTGCAGGATGCGATGACCCAGTGGTGGTATGGGCATAACGCGGTGGGCTTTTTCCTGACCGCCGGGTTCCTTGGCATGATGTATTACTTTGTGCCCAAGCAGGCCGAACGCCCGGTTTACAGCTACAAACTGTCGATCATCCACTTCTGGGCGCTGATCTTTATCTACATCTGGGCCGGTCCGCACCATCTGCATTACACCGCTCTGCCTGACTGGGCCTCGACGCTTGGCATGCTGTTCTCGATCATTCTGTGGATGCCGTCCTGGGGTGGCATGATCAATGGTCTGATGACGCTCTCGGGCGCATGGGACAAGCTGCGCACCGATCCGGTGATCCGGATGATGGTGATTTCCATCGGGTTTTACGGCATGTCGACCTTTGAAGGGCCGATGATGTCGATCCGCGCGGTCAACTCTCTGTCGCATTACACCGACTGGACCATTGGGCACGTGCATTCGGGTGCTCTGGGCTGGAACGGCATGATCACCTTTGGCGCGCTCTACTTCCTTGTGCCCAAACTGTGGAACCGTGAGCGGCTCTATAGTCTGAGCCTTGTGAGCTGGCACTTCTGGCTCGCGACCATCGGCATCATTCTCTACGCCGCCTCGATGTGGGTGACGGGGATCATGGAAGGCCTGATGTGGCGCGAAGTCGATGCCAACGGTTTCCTCGTGAACTCGTTCGCGGACACTGTGGCGGCCAAGTTCCCGATGTATGTGGTGCGCGGTCTGGGTGGGGTCATGTTCCTCTCGGGTGCGTTGATCATGTGCTACAACCTCTGGATGACTGTGACACGTTCGCCGGCCGTTGCGCCTGTGAACAGCGCAGTCCCGGCTGAATAAGGAGGGCCGGAGAGATGGCAATTCTGGACAAACACGCAATCCTGGAAAAGAACGTCACGCTTTTGGCGATCTTTGCCTTCCTTGTGGTCACGGTCGGGGGGATCGTGCAGATCGCCCCGCTGTTCTGGCTCGAGAACACCATCGAGGATGTAGAGGGCATGCGCCCCTACTCGCCGCTGGAGTTGGCCGGGCGCGACATTTACCTGCGCGAAGGGTGCTATGTCTGCCATAGTCAGATGATCCGCCCGATGCGCGACGAGGTCGAGCGGTATGGGCATTACTCGCTGGCGGCGGAATCGAAATACGATCACCCGTTCCAGTGGGGGTCCAAGCGGACCGGGCCGGATCTGGCCCGCGTCGGTGGCCGCTATTCCGATGACTGGCACGTGGACCACCTGCGCGATCCGCAGTCTGTGGTGCCGGAATCGGTGATGCCCAAGTACGGCTTTCTCGAAAACCGGATGATCGAGCCTGAGCATATCGAGGACCTGCTCAAGGCGCACCGTCTGGTGGGGGTGCCCTATAGCGACGAGATGATCGAGAACGCCAAGGCCGATTTCTCGGTTCAGATTGATCCTGATGGCGATACCGAGGGTCTCTTGGCGCGTTACCCCAAGGCACAGGTGCGCAATTTTGACGGGCAGCCGGGTATTTCCGAAGCGGATGCGCTGATCGCCTATCTGCAGATGCTGGGGACGCTGGTCGATTTCTCGACCTTCACCCCCGACGCAAGCCGATAGGGGGGTAGAGCGATGGAAACCTATTCCCTGTTGCGCCAATTCGCCGATAGCTGGATGTTGCTGGTGCTCTTTACGTTCTTTGTCGGTGTCGTGCTCTGGGTGTTTCGCCCCGGCGCCACCAAGAGCTATGAGAACCCGTCAACCATTCCGTTCCGGCACGAAGACAAACCGGCCCCCGCCCATGGCGCCCGGCACGAGGAGGCATGAGACATGGCCAAACAACCCAATAAGAAGAACCAAGAGGTCGAAACCACCGGCCATCAATGGGACGGGATTGAAGAATACAACAATCCCTTGCCGCGCTGGTGGCTGTGGACCTTCTATGCCTGTATCGTCTGGGGCATTTGGTATGTGATCGCCTATCCGGCTTGGCCGCTCGTTCAGAGCGCTACGGCCGGATACAAGGGCTGGTCGACGCGCGCCAATGTCGCGGTCGAACTGGCCGAGGCCGAGGCCGCCAATGCCGCCATCAATGCCAAGCTGGAAACGGTGGAACTGACCGCGATTGCCGGTGATCCCGAATTGCAGGGCTATGCCACATCGGCAGGCAATGCCGTGTTCAAGACATGGTGCGCACAGTGCCATGGCTCGGGGGCGGCGGGGGCCAAAGGCTATCCCAACCTCTTGGACAATGACTGGCTCTGGGGCGGCACGATCGAGGATATTCACACCACGATCGCCCATGGTATCCGCAACCAAGAGGACCCTGATGCGCGCTATTCGCAGATGCCCGCCTTTGGCGAGATTCTGGAACCGGCGCAGATTGATCAAGTCGCCAATTATGTGATGTCGATGTCGGGCGAACCGCAGGATGCATCTCTGGTTGCCGAAGGTCAGACCGTGTTTGCGGAGAATTGCGCCGCCTGTCACGGCGAGGCTGGAGCGGGCGATATCTATCAGGGGGCCCCGAACCTGGCCGATGCGATCTGGCTCTATGGCGGGTCGTTCGACACGATCAAGGAAACCGTCACCTATTCGCGCTTTGGCGTGATGCCGCCGATGGGCGGGGCCGATCTGAGCGAGGCCGAGATTCGCGCTGTGGCGATCTATGTCCACCAGCTTGGCGGGGGCGAGTAATCCCTGAAAGAATACCCCGAGCCGCGAGGCTCGGGGGTAGGTGCCGGTCCTTCCGTTCTGTTCGCGCGTTTCCTGGAAGGGCCGGTGCCGATGACCTACAGGACCGGCGCGTTTGTCACCCGATCGGCCCCCTTGCGGGGCCTTTCCTGTCGTGTGTTTCAGAAGCGCCTGCGCGCGGTCAGATGCGCCTCCAACTCGGCACCGGCGCGGGTGTCGAACCGCTCTGCCGGTGGCCAATGCGGAGGTCGACGCACGGGCGGCAGGTCCATCCGTGTGGCGGTTCTGAAAGTATTGGCGAGAATTCCGAGCATTGCTTTGACCTTTCCTATCTGGTGATCCTGCTTTCAGAATGGGGAAATGCGGCGTGATTTGCGACTCTGGAATAGTTTTGGATTGTAAGTTATACTTACATCATGGATTGGTTATCGCTCCCCCCTCTGACCGCTCTGCGGGCCTTTGCTGCCTTGGCCGAAACCGGGGGCACGGCGGCGGCTGGGGCCCGGCTCAACGTCAGCCATGCGGCGGTCAGCCAACAAATCAAGCAGCTTGAGGCGCATATGGGCCTTGTGCTTGTGGATCGCTCGGGGCGGAACCTGCGCCTCACGGCGGAAGGTCAGGACCTGGCGGATGCGCTGACGCTTGGCTTTGGCGCGATTGCGCGTGCGGTTGAAACGTTGTCTCAACAGAGTTCAGAGCGCCCTTTGCAAATCTCGACAACGCCGAGTTTTGCGGCGCACTGGCTCATGCCCTGTCTGGGGGATTTCCGCCACCGCCATCCCGAGATTGACCTGATGATCGACCCGACCCCTCGGCTGGTGGCGCTGGAGCCGGGCGGCATCGACATTGCAATCCGCTATGGACCCGGAGAGTGGCCGGGGCTGGAGGCTGAATTGCTGTTCTCTTCGCCCATTGTTGCGGTGGCTGCCCCAAGACTTGTCGAGGGGCGGCGGATCGAGAGCCCGTCTGATCTGGCCGATCTGCCTTGGCTTCAGGAATTCGGAACCAATGAGGCGAGCGACTGGCTGCGTCATCGCGGCGTGACCCGCGAGCGGGTGGCCGGGTTGATGCAGGTGCCGGGCAACCTGTTGCTGGACGGGCTGCGCGATGGGCAGGGTGTCGCCGTCACGGTTCTGGATTGGGTGCGTCAGGATATCGCGGCGGGCCGACTACGGCTCTTGTTTCAGGACCATGCCGATAGCGGCTATCATGTGGTAACACGCCCCGGCGTGCTGCGCCCTGCGGCGCGCGCCTTTGTGGCGTGGCTGCGGCGCATGGCTCGACAACGTGGTGCGGCGCAATAGATCGATTCTAGATTCAGAATTTGACACAGGTCAAAGCTGTTGCGCTCGTATCCTGACAGAACACGATCAAGAGAATGATCATACCGGAGTATGTCCGTGGCCGATTCCCAGCCAACAGAACCGCAATCCCTCTATGCCGCGCGCGAACCGGTCTTTCCCAAACGGGTATATGGCAAGTTTCGCAACCTCAAATGGGTGATCATGATCGTCACCTTGGGCATTTATTACGTCACGCCCTGGATTCGCTGGGACCGGGGTGCTGCGTTGCCGGATCAGGCGGTGTTGCTCGATTTGGCCAATCGGCGGTTCTTTTTCTTCTGGATCGAGATTTGGCCGCATGAATTCTATTTCGTGGCCGGTCTCTTGGTCATGGCGGGTTTGGGGCTATTCCTCTTTACCTCGGCCTTGGGTCGGGTCTGGTGTGGCTATGCCTGTCCGCAGACAGTCTGGACCGACCTCTTCATTCTGGTCGAACGCTGGATCGAAGGGGATCGCAATGCGCGGCTGCGCCTGCACCGGCAAAAGAATTTGGATCTGCGCAAGGTGCGGCTGCGGCTGACCAAGTGGATCACTTGGGCTTTGATCGCGGTGGCCACCGGGGGCGCTTGGGTGTTCTATTTCACCGATGCGCCGACGCTGCTGGTCGATCTCTTTACCCTCAACGCCCATCCCATCGCCTATACGACAATTGCGGTGCTGACGGGCACGACGTTTTTCTTTGGTGGTTTTGCCCGCGAACAGATCTGTATTTATGCTTGCCCATGGCCGCGCATTCAGGCGGCGATGATGGATGAGGATACGCTGACCGTCGGCTACCGTGAATGGCGCGGCGAGCCGCGCAAGAATTCCGAGGCGGTCAAGGAGGGCGCGCCGCAGGGTGATTGCATCGACTGCATGGCCTGCGTCAACGTCTGCCCGGTCGGGATCGACATTCGCGATGGTCAACAGTTGGAGTGCATCACCTGCGCGCTCTGCATCGACGCGTGCGACGACATCATGGCCAAGATCGGCAAGCCGCGTGGCTTGATCGACTATATGGCCTTTACCGATGAAGTGTCAGAGCGCGCGGGCGGCAAGCCCAAGCCGATCATGAAACATATCCTGCGCCCGCGCACGATCCTCTACACCGCGCTCTGGTCGCTGGTGGGGGTCGGGCTTGTGTTTGCGTTGTTCATCCGGTCGGATATCGACCTCACTGTGGCGCCAGTCCGCAACCCGACATATGTGACGCTGTCCGATGGCTCGATCCGCAATACCTATGAGGTGCGTATCCGCAACATGCAGCACGAGACGCGGGAATTCGAGGTCACAGTCAAGGGCGATCCGGCAATCAAGGTCGAACTGGAAGGGGCCACCGACGGCAAGATCAGTGTGAACGCCGATGAAGTGCATTTGCAACGCGTCTATCTGGTGGCCCCGGCAGGATCAGAGCCCGCCACAGAAGAGCGTAGCGATGTCCGCATCTGGATCGAGGATCTCACAAGCGGTGAGCGGGCCCACAAAGATACGGTCTTTAACGGAGAGGATGACTGATGGCCGAGCGTGAGATTACTGGCAAACACGTGTTTATCGGCTTTGTCGGGGCCTTTGGCGTCATCATTGCGGTCAATCTGGTGCTGGCCTGGTCGGCGGTGCGGACCTTTCCGGGGCTCGAGGTCAAGAATTCCTATGTCGCCAGTCAGGAATTCAACGACCGCAAGGCCGCGCAAGAGGGGCTGGGCTGGACCGTCGTGGCGGATCACGCGGGCGGTGTCTTGATGCTGCATATCACCGACGCGGCGGGCAAACCTGTCGAGGTGGCAAAGCTGGAGGCTACGGTTGGCCGCGCGACCCATGTGCGCGACGACCAGACGCCCGAATTCCGCTATGATGGTCGGGCCTATGTTGCCCCGGTGGACCTGGGTGGTGGCAACTGGAACATCCGCATGAAGGCCTGGAACCCGGACGGCACCCTCTTTCAACAGCGCGTCATTCTGCTCAAGGAATAGACCATGACCCTGTCCATGCGCCCCTCGCCTTCGGCCTGCCCGGCCTGTGCCGCTGTTCCGGCGGCAGAGGCGCTGGCGGCGCGCGCCCTGCCACATGCGCAGATTGCGCTATCCTTGCCCACGATCCATTGCTCGGCCTGCATTTCCAAGATCGAGCGGGCGCTCAACGCCGATAACCGGGTGAATTCGGCGCGCGTCAACCTGACCCTCAAGCGCGCTAGCATCGACGCCGCCCCCGACGTGACCGCCGAAGAAATGCGCGCGTTGGTCGAAGGGCTGGGATACGAGGCCTATGAGCTGGATCAGGGCACGCTCAATGCCACGGCCAATGACCGCGCCGGGCGCGATCTCTTGATGCGGCTCGCTGTGGCGGGTTTTGCCAGCATGAATGTCATGCTCTTGTCGGTGTCGGTCTGGTCCGGGGCCGAGGATGCGACGCGCGACATGTTCCACTGGATTTCCGCCGCGATCACCCTGCCTGCGATTGCCTTTTCCGGCGTGCCGTTCTTTCGCAATGCCTGGGCGGCCTTGCGCAATGGGCGGCTCAATATGGATGTGCCGATCGTTCTGGCCATTGTGTTGGCGATCCTCACCTCGCTCTGGGAAACCATGCTGTCGGGGCATCATGCCTATTTCGACGCGGCCATGGCGCTCACGTTCTTTCTATTGGCGGGGCGGTATCTGGATCACCGGACGCGGGCGATTGCCCGCTCTGCCGCCGAAGAGCTGACCGCGCTCGAAGTGCCGCGCGCCACGCGGCTGGTGGACGGTGTCGAAGAGGTTGTAAACGTTGCGCAATTGGCTGTTGGCGATCATATCCTCGTGCGGCCCGGTGGGCGCATGCCGGTGGATGGCGAGATTGTCCGGGGCACGTCAGAGATCGACCGCTCGCTGCTGACGGGCGAAACGCTGCCGGTCTTTGCGGGCGTGGGGCAGGTTGTCAGCGCCGGAGAGGTGAACCTGACCGGGCCACTGACCATCCGCGCCACGGCGGTGGGGCGTGAAACCTCGCTGCACCGCATGGCCGATCTGGTGGCCATCGCGGAATCGGGGCGCTCGCGCTATACCTCGCTCGCCGATAGCGCCGCCAAGCTCTATGCGCCGGGGGTGCATATCCTTGCGGGGCTCAGCTTTTTGGGCTGGTATCTCTATACATGGGACGTGCGCACGGCGCTGAATATTGCGGCTGCGGTTCTGATCATCACCTGTCCTTGTGCGCTTGGCCTTGCCGTTCCTGCGGTGACGACGGCGGCCTCGGGGCGGCTATTCCGGCGGGGGATGCTGATCAAGCATGAAACAGCACTTGAACGGCTGGCACAGGTCGACACGGTGGTGTTCGACAAGACCGGAACGCTGACCACGGGGATGCCGCAGGCGACCAACCTTGGGACGCTGCCGCGCCCGGTCGTGGAATTGGCGCTTGCGCTGGCGCAGGGGTCGTCGCATCCGCTGGCGCAGTCGATCACCCGTGCCGCGCGCGCGGCGGGGATCGTGGCGGCTGACCTTACAGACCTTACAGAAGTGCCCGGATATGGTACAAAAGCCAGTTACATGGGCCAAGAGGTCCGTTTGGGGCGGGCAAGTTGGACTGGGGCGCAAGGTTTGTCCGAGACAGCGACCTTTCTCAAGGTCGGGGAGGAGCCGCCGGTTGCCATCACCTTTACCGATGCGCTGCGGCCCGGTGCCGCCGAGGCGGTGCAAGGGTTGATGGATCAGGGCAAGCGGGTGATCCTGATTTCCGGTGATACCACCCCTGCGGTCGAGGCATTGGCCAAGCGTCTTGGGATATCGCACTGGATGGCCGAGGCGCTGCCGGCCGACAAGGTGGCGCGCGTGGCGGCATTGACCGCAGAGGGCGCGCATGTGCTGATGGTGGGTGACGGGCTGAACGATACCGCCGCGCTGGCTGGGGCGCATGTGTCGATCTCGCCCGCGACGGCGCTGGATGCCGCGCGGGTGGCCTCGGATATCGTGCTTTTGGGCAATGACCTCTCGCCGATTGCGGCGGCCTGTGTGACGGCGCAGTCCGCAACGCGCCGCATCCGCGAGAATTTCCAGATTGCGACGGTTTATAACATCATTGCCGTGCCGCTGGCGGTGGTGGGGCTCTGTTCGCCACTGATCGCGGCCTTGGCCATGTCGCTGAGTTCGATCACTGTCTCTCTCAACGCGCTGCGCCTGAGGTAGCCGATGAACATCCTCACCTACCTCATTCCGATTTCGCTGATCCTTGGTGGTGTGGGCCTTGTGGCCTTTGTCTATACGGTGCGCTCGAACCAGTATGACGATCCCGAAGGCGACGCACGGCGCATCCTGTCAGACGATTGGGACGACCACCCCAAACCCTGACGCTGATTTCATCTGGCCTGCAATACCTCGGGGGTTTGGGGGCTGGCCCCCAATCCGCCGCGTGCTCAGCTTGGCCCGATCATGAAGCAGGTGACCTTCTTGGCCTGCAGTCGGCGGCATGCGAGATCGGCGCTCTCGCGGGTCATGCCCATGAAATTCGCATCAAACCCGGCGGGGCGCTGGACCACTTTGCGCAGGCTGCCATCAAGCGTGGCCATTTCGTTCAATGCGGTCTGCAAGAGCATCTGGCGCGCCTTGTATTCGCTGGAATAGCGGCCCACGTTGATGCCCCAATGCCGCCCGCCAGAGGTCGAGACGCGGGTCACGACCTCGGGTTCCGGTTCCGGCGCCGGGGCGCTGGCCAGAACGATATCGGTCGGGCGTTGCTCTGGGCGCACATCGGGGGTGACAGTGGCGCTGTCCTCGGGCGTGTCCGAGGCCGCAATCGTGGCTGTTTCGATCTCTTGAGCGGCGAGAAGTGCGCGTTCGATATCATCGCGTGCGGCGATAACGGGCATCTGGGCGGTGGCCATGGGGCGCGATTGCGGACGCAGGCTCTTGACCACAGCGGCGGCGGTGGTCAGGCGCACGGTCTTGGCGGCGACGCTTGGGCGGTCTTCGCCTGCGGCGATCATCACCGGTGCCGTGCCCAGCTTGCCCAGATAGGGGGGGCGTGCGGGGCGATGCACGGCGACCTGAGTCGGCGCCTTGTTAAAACCCAAATCCAAGAGTTCCGCCACCTTGGCATTGCGCGAGGCCGTGGATTGGCCGCCAAAGACAGTGGCAATGATCCGTTCGCCACCCCGCTCTGCGCTTGCGGTCAGGTTAAAGCCAGCGGCGCGGGTATAGCCCGTCTTGATCCCGTCGGCGCCGCGATAGGCCTCGAGCAGGCGGCGGTTGGTGTGGCTGACCGAGGTCACGCCGGCATCGGTGGTGATGCGCGAGAAGAGATTGTAATATTGCGGAAAGTCATAGAACAGGTGCCGCCCGAGAATGGACATGTCGCGGGCCGTGGAGAGGTGGCCATTTTCGGTCAATCCATGGGCATTCTTGAAGGTGGTGCGCGTCATGCCGAGCGCCTCGGCGGTGCGGTTCATGCGGCGGGCGAATTGTGCCTCGGACCCTTCAATCGCCTCGCCAAGCGCGGTTGCTGCGTCATTGGCGGATTTGACCGCTGCGGCGCGGATGAGATAGCGCAGCGCAATCGAGCTGCCCGCGCGCACGCCAAGCTTGCTAGGAGGCTCGGAGGCGGCATTTCTGGAAATCACGACCTTGTCATCAAGGCCGATTTCGCCGTTCTCGATGGCCTCAAAGACCACGTAGAGCGTCATCATCTTGGTCAACGAGGCGGGGTGCAGCCGCGTGTCGGCGTTATTGGCGTAAAGGACTTCGCCATTGCGGGCGTCCATTACAAAGGCTGCATAGGGTGCTGCGGCCGCGCTCAGCGGCACGATCACCAGCATCCAGAAAGTTGCGAACGCCACCAAGCCCCAACGGACCGGCTGTCTGCCCCGTGTTTTCATAGAACTGCTCTTTTACTGCCTCGCGCCGCCGGTTTTCCGGCTGGCATTGATTTATAGCATAAAGTCTATCACAGCCTTGTTTTCGATTAAAGTATTCATTTGCATAGATTTTTGAGGGGGTGGGTCAAGATGTGGTGGGGGCTGGTGCGCCAGCCCCTAGATCAATGATGGTGCCCGAGGGGGCTTGTCTGAAAATAGAAATGGCCCGGACGCGGGTCCGGGCCATCGGGTTTGCCAATCGCAAAGATCAGTTCAGCGCGGCGTCGCTGATTAAGTGGGTCCATGCGCCGTCGCCGGGATGCGCGCTGATCACCGGGTCCGATCCGCCCGAGAGCAGCGATTGCACCGTGCGCTCGTAATCCTCGGGGTCGAGTGCGCCGTTGGAGCCTGCGGTCAGCTTGGCCACTTCCGTCATCATGCGGATCTGGTGCTCTTCGGTCTGTGCGCCGGTGGCGTCATTGTCGAGAACGATCATCGCCGCCTCTTCGGGGTTTTCCTCGGCCCATTTCCAGCCCTTCATCGAGGCGCGTACAAAGCGGGTGAGCTTGTCGACCTCTGCCGGATCGCTCAGCTTTTCTTCCAGAACATAAAGCCCGTCTTCGAGCGTGGCGACGCCCTGATCCTCGTATTTGAAGGTGATGAGTTGATCCTCGGTGATGCCGGCGTCGATCACCTGCCAGTATTCGTTATAGGTCATGGTCGAGATGCAGTCGGCCTGCTTCTGCAACAGCGGATCGACGTTGAAGCCCTGTTTGAGCACGGTCACGCCATCGGCCCCGCCCTCGGTGGAAATGCCAAGCTGGCTCATCCAAGACAGGAACGGGAATTCATTGCCAAAGAACCAGACACCCAGCGTGCGACCGGGGAAATCATCCGGCCCGGTGACGCCGGTTTCCTTGAGGCAGGTCAGCATCATGCCCGAGGATTTGAACGGCTGCGCGATATTGACGAGCGGCAGGCCCTTTTCCCGCGCCGAAAGGGCGGCGGGCATCCATTCCACCGTCACATCTGCGCCGCCGCCCGCGATCACCTGGGTGGGCGCGATATCCGGCCCGCCCGGCTTGATCGTGACGTTGAGGTCTTCTTCCTCGTAAAAACCCTTGTCGAGGGCCACGTAATAGCCTGCGAATTGCGCCTGCGTCACCCATTTGAGTTGCAGCGTCAGATCATCCGCCGCCTGCGCCATGCCCGCAAAGCCGGTCAGCGCCGTGAGGCTGAATAGTCCTGTCAGTTTTTTCATCTGTCATCTCCCTTGTTGGTGGTTTCTTTGTCTTATGCCCGGCCTCTTTGCGACGGATGCCAGAAGGTCACCGCCTTTTCCAAGAGCGCCACGGCGCCGTAAAATCCAGAGCCCGCAATGGCCGCGACCACAATCTCGGCCCAGACGAGATCGAGCGCCAGTTGCCCGACCGAGGTCGAAATGCGGAATCCCATGCCCTTGATGGGCGAGCCAAAGAACTCTGCCACAATCGCCCCGATCAACGCCAGTGTCGTCGCGATCTTGAGGCCATTGAAGATAAAGGGCATCGCGGCGGGCAGGCGCAGCTTGAACAAGGTTTGCCAATAGCCCGCCGCATAGGTGCGCATCAGGTCGCGCTGCATGGCGTCAGTATCGGTGAGCCCCTGCACGGTGTTCACGAGCATGGGAAAGAACACCATGACCACGACGACCGCCGCCTTGGACTGCCAGTCAAAGCCGAACCACATCACCAGAATGGGGGCCATGCCGATGATCGGCAAGGCGGCGACGAAATTGCCCACCGGCAAGAGACCCCGTTGCAGGAAGGGAAAGCGGTCGATGGCGATAGCGGTGAGAAAGGCCGCGCCGCAGCCCATGATATAGCCGGTGAGCGCGCCCTTGAGGGCAGTCTGCACGAAATCGGCCCAAAGGATATGGGTGGATTTGGCGAAAGTTGCGGCAATGGCGGTGGGAGCGGGTAATAGGACGGGGGAGATCGAGAGGCCCCGCACCAGACATTCCCAGATCACCACCACAGTGAGGCCAAAGATCACCGGCACCAAGAGCCGCGTGGCCCGTGTTCTAGGCTGGTGCGACAGGCGGGAATTGATCCACCAGCCAAGCGCCCATGCCACCAATCCAAGCGCCAGCCAGCCCATCACGCCATCCCCATCCGCTTGAGCGTGATCCGCTGGATAAGGCCAATCAGCCCCACCAGCGCCGCCGCCAGCGTCGCGGCCATGATGAGCGCCGACCAGATTTGGATGGTCTGGCCATAATAGCTGCCAGCCAGCAGGCGCGCGCCAAGTCCTGCTACGGCTCCGGTCGGCAATTCGCCCACGATGGCACCGACAAGGCTTGCGGCCATGCCGACCTTGAGCGAGGTGAAGAGATAGGGCATCGACGAGGGCAGGCGCAGCCGCCAGAAGGTCTGGTTGGCGCTCGCGTTCCACGTCCGCATCTGGTCAAGCTGCATGGGCGTGGGGCTGCGCAGCCCCTTGACCATGCCAACGACCACCGGAAAGAACGACAGATACATCGAGATCATCGCCTTGGGCAGCAGCCCGGAAATGCCCACGGCATTGAGGACCACGATGATCATCGGGGCAATCGCCAGAATGGGAATGGTCTGGCTCGCGATGACCCAAGGCATCACGCTCATGTCCATAGTGCGGTTGTAGACGATGCCGATGGCCAATGCGATGCCAAGGGCGGTGCCAAGGACAAAGCCGAGCGCCGTGGCGCTGAAGGTGATCCAGCTATGATAGAAGAGTGAGCGTTTGGAAAATCCGCGCCCTTCCAGCACCATGGCACCGGTGGTCTGCCAGATTTCGACCGCCACCTGATGCGGGGCGGGCAGCTTGGGCTTGTCCTGAGACCATGTGTCGTTGATGAGGGCAGGGATGGTAAGGGTTTCACCCGCCCGCGCCGCCTGATCCCGCGCCCATTGCGCGTTGAGCGCCACGGCGGCAGCATACCAGAGCGCAAGCAGCGTGGCGACGATGGTGAGCACAGGCAGGAGATTACGCATCATGCCCTCGCTGCCTTCACTGTTCCAAAAATACTCAAATACCTGCGCTGAAATCGAGCGCTGATTTTGAGTATTTTAAGAACGCTGAAAGGAATTCGTGGTTTTCTGCCCCCACGGTACAGGCTGGAGAGCCGATGACCGTGAACGGTGAAAACCCCCCTCCCTGTCACAGGGGAGGGGGCCATTGCGGGGCATATGGCCTCAGACCGCATCGCCATGCCCCGCGCGCAGCCCTTCGCGGACGCGATGGGCGATGTTGAGGAACTCCGGCGTCTCGCGGATATCAAGGGGTCGATGTTTCGGCAGCGTGCTTTCGATCACATCGGTGATGCGGCCGGGGCGGGGCGACATGACCACGATTTTCGTGCTCAGATACACCGCCTCGGGGATGGAATGGGTGACGAAACAGATGGTCTTGTTGGTGCGCTCCCAGAGTTGCAAGAGTTGTTCATTGAGATGGTCGCGCACGATTTCATCCAATGCGCCAAAGGGCTCGTCCATCAGAAGGATGTCGGCGTCAAAGGCGAGCGCGCGGGCGATGCTGGCGCGCTGCTGCATGCCGCCCGAAAGCTGCCATGGGTATTTCCGCTCGAATCCCGCGAGGTCGACCAATTCCAGCACGCGCTTGACGCGAGCGTCCTGATCGTAGCGCCCGTAGCCCATGATTTTGAGCGGCAGGCGGATATTGCCGCCGATGGTGCGCCATGGATAGAGCCCTGCCGCCTGAAACACATAGCCATAGGCGCGCGATCTGCGCGCATCTTCGGCGCTGGTGCCATTCACCGTCAGGCTGCCGCCGGTGGGATGCTCCAGATCGGCCATGCAGCGCAGAAAGGTGGTCTTGCCACAGCCCGAGGGGCCGATGAAGCTGACGAAATCGCCCTTTTGCACTTCAAGGCTCACGTCCTTGAGCGCATGGACCGGGCCATCGCCGGTCTGAAAGGTCAGCGACAGGTTGCGCGCGCTGATGACTGTGTTGCTGCTCAAACCCTATCCCCTGCTGGCCCGGTCGCTACTGCGCCCGGCTGGCTATTGGTTGTCAAGAGGCGCGCCCGGCCATGAGGGCCCTGCGCGCCGGATTTTTCAGATCCCCGCCGGGATATTCAACGGGTCGCGCTGGATCATCTTGGGGGCGGTCAGCGCCTTCCATTTCGAGAGTGCCTGATGGGCCGAGGGGAAGGCCGGGCGGGGGACAAAGCGGCCACGCCCCGGCTGGGGCTGTGAATTCTGGCCCCAGGCCCAGATCACCTCGCCGCGGCTGAGGGTATAGCGCGGCTGCGCCTTGACCTCGAACCCCTCGAAGACGTTGTAATCAAGGATGGAATGGTGGTTGGAGGCGCTGATCGTCTTGGTGATCTTGGGGTCCCAGACCACGAGATCGGCATCCGCGCCTTCGACAATCGCGCCCTTTTTCGGGTAGATGTTGAGGATCTTGGCGACGTTGGACGAGGTGACGGCGACAAATTCGTTGAGCGTGAGGCGGCCTGTCTCGACGCCATGCGTCCAGAGCACGGCAAGCCGCTCCTCGAGCCCGTTGGAGCCATTGGGGATGATGCGGAAATCATTCCGTCCGGCGCGTTTCTGCGCGGTGGAAAAGGCGGCGTGATCGGTGGCGACCACTTGGAGTGATCCGGCCTGCAACCCGGCCCAGAGGCTGTCCTGATGATCCTTGGAGCGGAAGGGGGGTGACATCACGCGGCGCGCGGCATGGTCCCAATCCTTGCTAAAATACTCGGATTCGTCGAGGGTGAGGAACTGCACCAACGGCTCGCCGTAGACGCGCATGCCCTTTTGCCGGGCGCGCCGGATCGCCTCGTGCGCCTGTTCGCAACTGACATGCACAATATAGAGCGGCACGCCCGCTGCGTCGGCAATACAGATGGCGCGGTTGGCAGCCTCGCCCTCGAATTCGGGCGGTCGGGAATAGGCGTGCCCCTCTGGTCCGGTGATGCCTTGGTCAAAGTATTTTTGCTGCATCTCGGCCACCAGATCGCCATTCTCGGCATGGACCATCGGCAGCGCGCCCAGTTCGGCGCAGCGTTTGAACGAGGCGAACATCTCGTCGTCCTCGATCATCAAGGCCCCTTTGTAGGCCATGAAATGCTTGAAGGAATTGACGCCCATATCGACGGCATCCTTCATTTCGTTGAACACGGTCTCATTCCAGCCGGTGATCGCCATGTGATAGCCGATGTCGCTGCAAATCTGGGGCGCGGATTTGCGGTGCCACTCGTTGATGGCGTTCTTGATGCTGCCATCGGCACCGGGCAGGCAGAAATCCACTATCATCGTGGTGCCGCCGCAGGCCGCGGCCCATGTGCCCGTCTCGAAGGTCTCGGCGGCGGTGGTGCCCATGAAGGGCATCTCAAGGTGGGTGTGCGGGTCGATGCCGCCGGGGATGACATAGGCGTCCGTGGCGTCAATCGTGGTGTCGCCCTTGAGGTCCGCACCGATCTGTTTGATGGTTTCGCCCTCGATCAGCACATCGGCCTTCCATGTGCGGTCGGCGGTGACGACGGTGCCGTTCTTGATGACTTTGGTGGTCATTGGGGGTCTCCCTGTCTTTCTGGCGGGTGGTCTTTCATCTGGCTTTAAATACCCCGGGGGTTTGGGGGCTGGCCCCCAATCACTCCACCACCTCCGCCGTTTCCAGCACGGCGTGCAAGAGCACATCGGTGCCGGCGCGCGCCCAGTCGGGGGTGATGTCCTCGGCTTCGTTATGGCTGAGACCGTCCTTGCAGGGGCACATGACCATGGTGGTGGGATAGACCTTGTTGATCCAGCAGGCATCGTGGCCTGCGCCTGAAACGATGTCCATATGGCTATATCCCAGCCGGTCGGCGGCGTCGCGCACGCGGGCGACGAGGGCCTCGTCAAAGGCGGGGGGATCAAAGGCGCCGACCACTTCGGCGCTGAATTTCACGCCCACATCGGCGCAGAGGCCGGGGGCGGAGGCCATGAGGTCTTCGACCATCGCCTCGAGTGTCTCGAGGATATGAGAGCGGAAATCGACGGTGAAGACCACCTTTTCGGGGATGACGTTGCGGCTGTTGGGGTAGACGTCGATGTGACCGATCGCGCCCACGGCATTGGGTTGATATTGCAGGGCGATTTCGTGGACGAGTTCCGTGACCCGCGCCAATCCGCGCCCGGCGTTGCGGCGCATATACATGGGGGTCGAGCCGGTGTGCTGGCCCTTGCCCGTAACGGTGCATTCGATCCAGCGCAAACCCTGGCCGTGGGTCACGACGCCGATTTGCTTGCCTTCGGCCTCGAGGATCGGGCCCTGTTCGATATGCAACTCGAAAAAGGCGTGCATCTTGCGGGCGCCCACCTTTTCGGGGCCTTTCCAGCCAATCCGCTCCAATTCATCGCCAAGGCGTTTGCCCTTGGCATCGACCCGGTCATAGGCCCAATCGCGGTCCAGCACGCCCGCGAAGACGCCCGAGGCGAGCATGGCGGGGGCAAAGCGGGTGCCTTCTTCATTCGTCCAGTTGGTGACGACGATGGGATGGCGCGTCTTGATGTCCAGATCGTTGAGGGTGCGGATGATTTCGAGCCCCGCCAGCACGCCCAGCACTCCGTCGTATTTGCCGCCCGTGGGTTGTGTATCCAGATGGCTGCCGACATAGACCGGCAGCGCTTGCGTGTCGGTGCCTTCGCGGCGGGCGAACATATTGCCCATCTCATCGACGCCCATGCTGAGCCCCGCCGCCTCGCACCAGGATTGAAAGAGCGCGCGCCCTTCGGCGTCTTCATCGGTCAGGGTCTGGCGGTTGTTGCCGCCTGCGATGCCGGGGCCGATCTTGGCCATCTCCATCAGGCTATCCCAGAGCCGGGTGCTGTTGATCTTGAGGTTTTCGCCGGGTGCCGCCATGGGATTGCTCGCTTTTTTACCATTTGGTAAACTTACGATTGCTTGGGGCATGGGCGCTGTCAAGATTCGTCTTGGGGCTGAGCCGTGATCTGGCTAAGCTGGGAGGCGGGGTGATGAAAAATGCGCCCCGCAAAGAAAGGAAGAGGATGCCGCAAGCCCCCGCCGCGCAGGCCGGTCGCAAGCCAAGCCGGATTCAATTGCGCAACCGCAAGCGGATTCTCGAGGCGGCGCTCGAGGTGTTCTCGACCCATGGTTATCGCGGCACGACGCTGGATCAGATCGCGGCAGAGGCGGGTCTGAGCAAGCCCAACATTCTTTATTATTTCGAGGGCAAGGAAGAGATCCACGTTACCTTGCTCAATCAATTGCTGGATGCCTGGCTGGACCCTCTGCGCGCGATTGATGCGCAAGGTGATCCGCTGGAGGAGCTGATGGGCTATGTGCGCCGCAAGCTCAAGATGTCACGCGACCTGCCGCGCGAGAGCCGGTTGTTTGCCAATGAGATATTGCAGGGCGCGCCGCGCATGGGGCCGCATCTGGAAAGCGTTTTGAAACCGTTGGTCGATCAGACGGCGGTGGTGATCGAAGGCTGGGTCGCGCAGGGCAAGCTTGCGCCGGTCGATCCGCGTCATCTGCTCTTTTCGATCTGGGCCACAACGCAGCATTACGCGGATTTCGAGGCGCAGGTGGGGGTGCTGATGGGACCGGCGGATGTGCATGCAGGCGCTGTGGCCCATCTGGAGGCGCTGTTTCGCCGGCTGCTGACGCCTGCGCCCACAAGAGGGTAGGAGCCATAGGGCTGCCGCGTGGACATTGTGTCTGGCAAAAAGCGTGTGGATTTGCCAGAAGGTGAGAGACAGAGGCGATCCGGGGCATTGGCCCTGCGCCGCACAAAGGACGACGAGCAAGCCATGCACATAGAACAGACTTCCTTACCCGGCGTGGTGATCCTCACACCTGCGCGCCACGGTGATGCGCGCGGATTTTTCAGCGAAAGCTGGAATCGGCGGCGGATGGAAGAGGCCGGAATCGCGATTGATTTCGTGCAGGACAATCATTCGCTCTCGGAACAGGTGGGCACGGTGCGGGGGCTGCATTTTCAATCGCCGCCGCATGCACAGGCCAAGCTCGTGCGCTGCGGGCGCGGTGCGCTCTATGATGTGGCGGTGGATATCCGGCGCGGAAGCCCGACCTATGGTCAGTGGGTGGGTGTTGAGTTGACTTTCGAGAATGGGCGTCAACTGTTGATCCCAGAAGGATTTTTGCACGGTTTCGTCACCCGCGCGCCGATGACCGAGATCATTTATAAATGTTCGGATTACTACGAGCCCGACTGCGATGGCGCGGTGCGGTTCGATGATCCCGAGATTGGCATCGACTGGGGGATTGATCCCGCATCGGCGGTGCTGAGCGCCAAGGATGCCAAGGCGCCTTTGCTGCGCGATTTCGTGAGCCCGTTTGTCTATGAGGTCACGGCATGAGGCTCTTGATCACCGGGGGGGCCGGATTCATCGGGTCGGCGGTGGTGCGGCTCGCGATTGCGCGAGGGCATGAGGTGATCAACCTCGATGCGTTGACCTATGCTGCCTGCCTCGAGAATGTGGCGAGTGTGGCGCAGAGCCCGCTCTATACCTTTGTGCATGCCGATATTCGCGACCGCGCGGCCCTTGACCGGGTGTTTGCCGCCCATACGCCTGACGCGGTGCTGCATCTGGCCGCCGAGAGCCATGTGGACCGCTCGATTGATGGCCCCGGCACCTTTGTCGAGACCAATATTACCGGCACCTACAACCTCTTGGAGGCCGCGCGCGGGTATTGGCAGGCACAGGGGCGGCCAGAGAGTTTCCGGTTTCAGCATATTTCGACCGATGAGGTTTACGGCTCTTTGCCTGCCGACCCAATGGTCAAGTTCACCGAAGACACGCCCTATGATCCGCGCAGCCCCTATTCGGC
>NZ_JAGPVV010000034.1 GCF_018066915.1 Roseovarius sp. | reverse complement strand
CGGACCGACGAAGAACTCGATGTCGCAATCGCCGATCAAGGGTTTTTCTATGTCATGCCCGACTCTGGTGATCCCGCCCTCAGCCGCCGTGGCGACCTGCGGCGTGACACCGATGGCAAGCTGCGCAATGGCGCGGGAGATGCGATGCTGGGGCCGGATCTCGCCCCTATTCAGGTGCCCGCCTATCGCAACATCCGGATCACGGATATCGGTGAAATCTATATCCAGCCTCTCGATGATCCTGAGGGCGAGCCGGTTCTGGCCGGGGTCTTGGCCACGGTGGTTCCACCAGCGGAGGTCGCGCTGACCAAGGGCGCGGATGGCCAGATCAGGACCGTCGAAGGACCTCTGCCGCCACCCGATCAGCGCGCGGAAGTGTTGCAAGGCACGTTGGAGAGCAGCAACGTGAACCCGGTCGAGGAATTGCTGTCGACCATGCAGATGCAACGCAATTTCGAGTTGGGGATGCGCATGGTTTTGACCGCGCGCGAGTTGGATGAAGGTGGCGCGCGGATGATGCAGGCGCCAGAGGGTTAAGTCGGGCTTGGGCTCTGTCGGGGGTGTTCTCTTGCGCTTGGATCAATGATCCCCGGCGCTTTCGGCAATCGCCTTGCCTGCGGCCCACCCCGATGACCAGGCCCATTGGAAATTATACCCGCCCAGCCATCCGGTCACATCCACAGCCTCGCCAATGGCGTAGAGGCCGGGCAGATGCTTGGACTGCATGGTTTTGGAAGAAAGCCCGTCGGTGTCGATGCCGCCCAAGGTGACTTCGGCGGTGCGGTAACCTTCGGTGCCGGTGGGTTTCATCTGCCAGCCGCGCAGGGTGCCGATGATTTCGGCCAACCGCGCGTCGGAGTGATCGGCGAGATTGCCCGCGAGGCCCAGGCTGGGGGCCAGATACGCCACCAGTTTCGCGGGCAGGTGATGCCCAAACTCGGTCGTGACATTGCGGCGGCCTGTGGTCTGACGCTGTTGGCGGAGCGCGTCAAAGAGCGTGGCGGTGGGGTCCAGGTCGAGGGTGATCGTCTGACCCTCGCGCCAATAGGAGGATATTTGCAGGATCGCCGGACCAGAGAGGCCGCGATGCGTGAATAGTGCCGCCTCGTCAAAGCTGACCCCGTCGCAAAGCGCGCGCACCGGCAAGGCGGTGCCGGACAGGGCGGCAAAGGGCGCATCGGAAAAGGTGAGCGGGACAAGAGCGGGCCGGGTATCGGTGATCTGATGGCCGAATTGCCGCGCGATGTCATAGGCCATGCCGGTGGCGCCCATCTTGGGGATGGATTTGCCACCTGTGGCGAGCACGAGGTTGCGGGCGGTGACACGAGCGCGCCGCCCTTCGCGGTCTAGCGTGGCGTGAAAATGGCTGCCGTCATGCGAGATGTCCGTGACTTGGCTCGAGAGCCAGAGATCGGCCCCGGCGTGGCGCAGTTCCTTGACCAGCAGGGTCACGATCTGGGTGGCCTTGTCGTCACAAAAGAGCTGTCCCAAGGTTTTCTCATGCCACGCCACGCCGTGACGGGCGATGAGATCGAGAAAATCCCACTGGGTATAGCGCGAGAGCGCGGATTTGCAGAAATGCGGGTTGCCCGAGAGGAAATTGGCCGGTGTCGTGCCAAGATTGGTAAAGTTGCAGCGCCCGCCGCCCGATATGCGGATCTTCTCGCCCGGTGCGCGCGCATGGTCGATCACCAGAGTGCCCGGCCCAGCATGGGCCGCACACATCATGCCGGCGGCCCCGGCCCCAAGGATGAGCGTGTTGCAGAGGTGATGCATGGGTCTGGCTCTGCCGCGAAAAGCCGCCGATTGGCAAGGGGATAGTGCTGGTAATAAGGCGAAAACAACGCTAGAATATGTGTCAGACCCCGAAAAGGGGCGCAAGATGCATGAGGCGGCAGGCAGATGACAGAAATGGTCTACGGGGCAATGCCCCTGCGGGACGCAGAGCCCGTCCTTCCCAAATGGTGGCGCACGATCGACAAATGGTCCTTGACCTGCGTCTTGATCCTGTTCGGCATCGGCATGTTGCTGGGGCTTGCAGCCTCGCCGCCGCTTGCGGAAAAGAACGGGCTGGGTGCGTTTTATTACGTGCAGCGACAGGCGCTCTTTGGTGGCATGGCCCTCGCGGCCATGGTGCTGGTGTCGATGATGCGGCCTGAAATGGTGCGCCGCATGGCGGTTCTGGGCTTTCTCGCGGCCTTTGCCGCGCTGATAGCGCTGCCGTTTCTGGGGACGGATTTCGGCAAGGGGGCTGTGCGGTGGTATAGCCTCGGTTTTGCGTCGGTGCAGCCGTCAGAGTTTCTCAAGCCAGTGTTCGTGGTCGTGGCTGCCTGGATGATGGCGGCAAGCCAGCAAGTGAATGGGCCGCCGGGGCTGAGCTGGTCATTTCTTTTGACGATGGTGATCCTTGCCTTTCTGGCGATGCAGCCCGATTTCGGGCAGGCGGCGCTTGTGCTTTTTGGCTGGGGTGTCATGTATTTCGTGGCTGGTGCCCCGGTGACGCTGCTTCTGGGGATGGCGGGGGGGGTGGTCCTTGTGGGCAGCTTTGCCTATGCCAATTCCGAGCATTTCGCGCGCCGGATTGACGGTTTTCTGAGCCCGGAGGTGGACCCGACCACACAGCTTGGTTTTGCCACCAACGCGATCCGCGAAGGCGGGTTCTTTGGTGTCGGCGTGGGCGAGGGTCAGGTGAAGTGGAGCCTGCCGGACGCCCATACCGATTTCATCATTGCGGTGGCGGCCGAGGAATATGGGCTGGTTCTGGTGCTCTGCATCATTGCTCTTTATGCCAGTGTCGTCGTGCGCTCGCTCTTGCGGTTGATGCGCGAACGTGACCCGTTCATCCGGCTGGCGGGCACGGGCCTTGTGATCATGTTCGGCGCGCAGGCGATGATCAACATGGGGGTCGCCGTGCGCCTTTTGCCCGCCAAGGGCATGACGCTGCCCTTCGTAAGCTATGGTGGCTCGTCGGTGGTGGCAGGGGGGATTGCCGTGGGCATGCTCTTGGCCTTTACCCGGACGCGGCCGCAGGGGCAGATCGGGGATATCCTGCGGGGGCGGTCATGACCGCGCGACAGCCGCTCTTGATCATCGCGGCGGGCGGCACCGGCGGGCATATGTTTCCTGCTCAGGCCTTGGCCGAGGTGATGCTGCGGCGGGGCTGGCGGGTGCGGCTGAGCACAGATGCGCGCGGTGCGCGGTATGTGGGGGGCTTTCCGCATTCGGTTGAAATCGAACAGGTGGCAAGCGCCACCTTCGCGCGCGGCGGTCTGATCAACAAGCTGATGGCCCCGTTTCACATTGCGGGCGGCGTTGTGGGCGCGAGCCTGCGGATGATGCGGGACAAGCCGGATGTGGTGGTGGGCTTTGGCGGCTATCCGAGCATCCCGGCGCTGACGGCGGCCTGGGTGCTGCAGCGCCCGCGTATGGTGCATGAGCAAAATGGCGTGCTGGGCCGGGTCAACCGGCTCTTTGCGCGGCGTGTCGATGTGGTCGCCTGTGGCACTTGGCCCACGACCTTGCCTGAGGGCACGCAGGGCGTGCATGTGGGCAATCCAGTGCGCGCAGCGGTGCTGGAACGGGCGGGTGCGGGCTATATCGCACCGGGGGATTATCCGATGTCGGTGCTGGTGATCGGCGGCTCTCAGGGGGCGCGTATCCTCAGCGACATGGTGCCTGCGGCCATCGCAGCCCTACCCGACGCGATCCTGCGCAATGTCCGGGTCAGCCATCAAGCCCGCGAAGAGGACATGAACCGCGTGGCACGGTTCTATGCCGGGGCGGGGATTGACGCCGATGTGCAGCCGTTCTTTCGTGATGTCCCGCGCCGCATGACCGAAGCGCAGCTGGCGATCAGCCGGGCGGGCGCATCGAGCATCGCCGACGTGTCGATCATCGGACGACCCGCGATCCTCATTCCCTATGCCGCCGCCGCAGGCGACCATCAGGCTGCCAATGCCCGTGGGCTGGCCGCAGCGGGCGGAGCAATCGTGATCCCCGAGAGCCGGTTGACCGAGGCCGTGCTGACCGAACAGATTGGCGCGGTGCTGAGCGATCCGACCGGCGCGTCGATGATGGCTCAGGCCGCACTCAGTTGCGGCATGCCGGACGCCCCCCAACATCTGGCCGATATGGTCGAGGACCTTGCGCAAAAAGGGCAAAAGCAATGAACGCAGCCACCAAGCTTCCGACCGATATCGGTCCCATCCATTTTGTCGGGATCGGGGGCATCGGGATGTCGGGGATTGCCGAGGTGCTGATCAACCATGGCTACCGGGTGCAGGGCTCCGACCTCAAATCCACCCCGATCACCGAGCGGCTGGCGGGCATTGGGGCCACGGTATTCGAAGGGCAGCGCGCCGAGAACCTCGAAGGGGCCGAAGTGGTGGTGATTTCCTCCGCGATCAAGCCCGGCAATCCCGAACTCGACGAGGCGCGCAGGCGCGGCCTGCCGGTGGTGCGCCGGGCCGAGATGCTGGCCGAGTTGATGCGCCTCAAGTCCAACATCGCGGTGGCGGGTACCCATGGCAAGACCACAACGACGACGCTTGTGGCGGAGCTTTTGGTCAAGGGCGGGATTGATCCCACGGTCGTCAACGGCGGTATTATCCACGCTTATGGCAGCAATGCGCGCATGGGGCAGGGCGAATGGATGGTGGTTGAGGCCGACGAGAGTGACGGCACCTTCAACCGCCTACCCGCGACCATTGCCATCG
>NZ_JAGPVV010000029.1 GCF_018066915.1 Roseovarius sp. | reverse complement strand
CCGCGCAAATCGCTCTTGGCGGTATAGGGCTTGAGAAACGCGCGCAGCGCGGCCTGATCGGGGGTTTCGGTCACGTCAGCCTCCTTGCCACAGAGGGATAACAGAGGAATAACAGTCTTGATGTGACGCAGATGTGACCTCGCCCCGCATGAATGCAAGAGGGGCCGCGCAGGATTTTCCGCGCAGGCCCGCCTTGCCCCGGTTCAGTCGCTCGCGCGGCCCGTCAGATGCTTGCGCAGGCTCGACGGCCCCGCCTTTTTCTTGCTCTTGTAGGGGTTGCGATCCGCCTGACTGCGGAAATAAAGACGGATGGGCGTGCCCGGCATGTCGAAATCGGCGCGCAGCCCGTTCACCAGATAGCGCGAATAGCTCTCGGGCAGCTTGTCGGGATGGCTGCACATGACCACGAAGCCCGGTGGCCGCGTCTTGGCCTGCGTCATGTAGCGCAGCTTGACCCGGCGACCGCCCGGCGCGGGCGGCGGATGCTGCTCCAGCATGCCGATCAGCCAGCGGTTCAATTGCGCCGTGGTCACGCGCCGGTTCCACACCTCATGCGCCTTGGCCACCGCATCGCGCAGCCGGTCCAGCCCCTTGCCGGTCTTGGCCGACACCGTGACGAGAGGTGCTCCGCGCAACTGCGGCAAGAGCCGCTCGAACGCCTCGCGCAATTCGCGGATCTTGTCGCTCTTGTCGGGTTCCATGTCCCATTTGTTGATCGCCACCACCACCGCGCGCCCCTCGCGCTCGGCCAGATCGGCGATCCGCAAATCCTGCTGCTCAAAGGGAATCGCGGCATCAAGCAGAACCACGACCACCTCGGCGAATTTCACCGCGCGCAGACCGTCCGACACCGACAGCTTTTCCAGCTTGTCCTGCACCTTGGCCTTCTTGCGCATGCCCGCCGTGTCGAAAATCCGCACCGGCATCCCGTCCCAGTCGATGCGCAGCGAAATCGCATCCCGCGTGATCCCGGCTTCCGGCCCGGTCAAGAGCCGCTCCTCGCCAAGGATCTTGTTGATCAGCGTCGATTTCCCGGCATTGGGCCGTCCCACCACCGCCACTTGCATCGGGCGCGCCTCGGTGGGCTTGCGATAGCTGACATCCTCGTCGTCCTCGATATCCTCATCGAGCGAGACATCCACCTCTGGCGCCTCCGCCTCGGCGCGCGCCTCAAAGGCATCGGACAGCGGCATCAGTTGTGCGTAGAGATCATTCAGCCCCTCGCCATGCTCCGCCGACATGCGAATAGGCTCACCCAGACCCAGACCCCAGGCCTCGATCACCCCCGCATCCGCCGCTGAACCTTCGGCCTTGTTGGCCGCAAGGATCACATGCGCCGAGCGTTTGCGCAGAATTTCCGCAAGGGTCTCGTCCATGGGCGTCACACCCGTGCGTGCGTCGATCAGGAACAGGCAAACATCAGCCATATCAACCGCGCGCTCGGTCAGCTTGCGCATACGGCCCTGAAGGCTCTCGTCGGTGGCATCTTCCAGACCCGCCGTATCAATCACCGTGAACCGCAAGTCGCCCAAACGCGCCGCGCCCTCACGCAGGTCGCGCGTCACACCGGGCTGGTTGTCGACCAAGGCCAGACGCTTGCCCACCAGCCGGTTGAACAGCGTCGATTTGCCAACATTGGGACGGCCCACGATGGCGAGAGAAAAGGTCATGGCTCAGGCTCCGATACGGATCAAGTCGCCCTGATACAGGAACACACGATCAACGGAAAGCCAGCAATTGACCCTTTTTCGACACGACATAGAGCGTGTTCCCCGCAACCACCGGGTTGGACGTGGCCCCGCCCGGCAAATCGCGCGCGCCCGTCATCTGCCCCGAGGCCGGATCAAAGAACCGCAACTGCCCGTCACCCGAGGCAAGGATCAACTGACCACCCGCCAGAACAGGGCCGAAATGGCCCACGATCTCGGCCTGCCTCTTGGGCTTGCGATCCGAAAAGAGCGGCAATTCATGCCCCCAGATGCGCGTGCCGTCCTCGGTCGAAAGGCGCACCAACTCGTTGCGATCCGTGACCATGAAAACCGAGTCGCCCGCAGGCCAGACCGGGTTGAGCGGGCCTTCTTCGGCCGTCCAGAGGCGATTGCCGCTGCCAAGGCTCAGCGCCACGGTGCGCCCCGAATGGCTGCCGGTATAGATGCGGTCGCCCACGACCACCGGATCGCCGGTGATGTCATCCACCCGCGCGCTCGCCACACCCAGACGCTCGCCCGCAACCTGCGCATCCCAGAGACGCAGACCGCCCCGGCGGAACGCACCCTGCAATTCCCCCGCACCAAAGGCAAAGACCACGTATTTGTCGGTGATGGCCGGGGCCGGACCGCCCAGAACATTGTGAATGTCGGGTGTGCCGCTCAACTGCCAGGCAATGCGCCCGGTGTCGGTCTCGATTGCCCAGGCCACATCATCGCCCGAGACAACATAGACCAGCCCGTCGAGCACCGCCGGCGTGCCGCTGCCGGGCGCGCCCAATTCCTGCTCCCAGATCACGCCGCCACTGGCCGGGTCAATCGCCGTGAGCTTGCCAAAGGCGGACGAAACAAAGAGCTTGCCATCGCCATAGGCCAGACCACCGCCGCTGGCATTGTCCGAATTGTCGTTGGCCGGGGTGATATCCCGCGTCCAGAGCAGTTGACCCGTGGTCGAGACCGCCGCTACCTTGGCTTCGGCATCCAGTGTAAAGATGCGCCCCTCGGCCACCACGGGGTCTGCGGTGATCCGCACCCGCCGCCCGTCGCCCTGCCCGATATTGACCGACCACGCCAGTTGCGGCGCGCGCGACAGCGCGGGATGGGCGGTGCGGGTTCCCGGCGTCCCGATCCGCTGCCGCCACTCCGCATTGACCGTGGCCGCAGGCAACGAGACCGGCAGCACCTGATTTTCCGGCGTTACGCTGGCTTGGGCCCGTGCCGCCTCGCTCTGGAGAACCTCGCGAATTCCCTCGCGTTCACCGCTCAGAATCTGTGTCTTCTTGGTGCAGGCCGTCAGCGCGAGGACTGCAACCAGCCCAAGGATCAATCCGTTCGGTTTCACTGCTCTTGCCCTCACTCTTCGCCTCTTGCCGCGCTCGCGACCCACGTGGGCCTCTGGCCCGGCGTGGCCTTTGTCATTCACCCACCGGCACGACACCGGAAACCGGTTCTGGCAGGTCGGGCAATTCTTCGCCCAAGGCCACAATCACTTGTGTCACCCGCCTGCGCAAGCCCATCGTGGCCTCGGCATCGCTTGCAATCGCAGCCAAGCGTTCGAGCGCCGCCTCGCGATTGCCGGTTTCAAGGTCGATCAGCGCCAGTTGCTCCTCGGCCAATAGCCGCAGAACCCCGCCGCTCAGGGCCAAACCGTTCAACCGGCCGCGCCGCGCCTCGGCATCAAGCCCCGAACCGGGCAACATCACCGCCTTGAGCGTGGCAATATCGCGATAGACCGCCTCCACATCCGACCGATCCGCAAGCGCCAGCAACCGCTGCGCCGCCGCCTCGGGGCTGTCTGCCGCTTCCTCTGCGGCCGCCAGGAGGGCAATCACCGATGCCGCCTGCGCGCCCGGTGCCGTGATCGCATCAAGGGCCGCAGCCCGTGCCGCCCGATCTTCCGTCGCCAAGGCTGCCAGCACCGCATCGCCAAGCGCCTGTGCGGCGGCGCGGTCCTGCGCCTTGCGCCATTCGTTCCACGCGGCACCGCCCACCAGCAACAGGATCGCCAGAACCGCGATCCAGCCATAGCGGCGCATCAACCCGAATAGCCGGTCGCGGCGCACCTCTTCGGTGACTTCGTCGATGAAACTGTCGGTGTTGCTCACGCCGCGCCCCCCTTGAATTTTGCCCCTCTTACCCCGAAGCCCCGCCCCTGCCAAGGGGCGCTGCACCCCCGACGCAAGGGCGCGCTTGCAGCAGGCATCAGAAAAGATTAATCTGAACCGGTTAGTTTAGCGTAAGTCTGTAGACGGGAGTATGGGCCAAGACCCGCAGGCCAAGCCCACCCCCGGCCCCGCCACGCCTCATGGCCCGAAGGTAGATAAATGCGGTTGCTTCCTGTTCTCATCGCCCTTGTGGTTTCTGCCTTTGTCTATGTGGTCGTTTTCGAGCATGACCGCTTTCTTCCCGCCCCCGACCCGCAAACCGCCGAGCCGCTGCCCGAAACGGCGCCAGAGGCCGAACCGATCATGCGCGTCGTGGCCCTCCACTCCCAAGCCCGCGAAGTGGACAGCGCCGTCGTCGTGCGCGGCCGCTCCGAGGCCGACCGCATCGTCGAATTGCGCGCCGAAACCTCTGGCCTCGTCATCAACGAGCCGCTGCGCAAAGGCCATATGGTGGCCCAAGGCGACATCCTCTGCCGCCTTGATCCCGCCGCACGCGAGGCCGCCTTGGCCGAGGCCCGCGCCCGCCTGACCGAGGCCCAGACCCGCATCCCCGAGGCCGAGGCCCGCGCCAACGAGGCCCGCGCCCAACTCGAAGAGGCGCAAATCAACGCAAACGCCGCCGAGAACCTGATCGAGAGCGGCTTCGCTTCGCAAACCCGCGTCGCCGCCACCCGCGCCGCGGTCAGTTCGGCGCAGGCGGCGGTGCAATCGGCCACCTCTGGCCTTGAGGCCGCGCGCGCCGGGATCGAATCCGCCCATGCCGCCGTCGCCGCCGCCGAAACGGAAATCAATCGCCTCTCGATCATCGCCCCGTTCAATGGCGTGCTCGACACCGACACCGCCGAAATCGGCAGCCTGCTGCAACCCGGCGCGCTCTGCGCCACCGTGCTGCAACTCGACCCGATCACCATGGTCGGCTTCGTGTCCGAAATGCAGGTGGCACGCGTCGAGATGGACGCCCCCGCGCGCATCCGCATGGCCTCGGGCCGCATGGTCGAGGGGCGCGTGACCTTCGTCGCGCGCTCAGCCGATGACGTCACCCGCACCTTTCGCGTCGAAGTGACAGTGCCCAATCCGGACCTCTCTCTGCGCGACGGGGAAACCGCCGAAATCCTGATTGGCGCCGCGGGCAAACGCGCGCATCTCTTGCCGCAATCGGCCCTCACCCTTGATGACGAGGGCACCTTGGGCCTGCGCATCGTCGGCCCCGAGAGCCGCGCGCAATTCGTCCCGGTCGAGCTTTTGCGCGACACGCCTTCGGGCGTCTGGATCACCGGCCTGCCCGACAGTGCCGATGTGATCGTGATCGGACAGGATTACGTCACCGATGGCGTGCCTGTTGACCCTGTGTTTCAGGAGTTGGGCCAATGACCGGCCTCGTTGATTGGGCCGCCGCCCGCGCCCGGATGGTGCTGGCCTTCATCGTGCTCTCGGTCCTTGCCGGCACCATGGCCTATGTCAGCCTGCCCAAGGAAGGCGAGCCCGACATCGAGGTGCCCGCCCTCTTCATCTCGGTCCCATTCCCCGGCATCTCCGCCGAAGACAGCGAGAAACTTCTCGTCAAGGTGATGGAAACCGAACTGAGCGACCTTGACGGGCTCAAGAAAATGACCGGCACCGCCGCCGAGAATTACGGCGGCGTGGCGCTCGAATTCGAATTCGGCTGGGACAAGACCAAGACCCTCGCCGATGTGCGCGACGCGATGGACACCGCCGAGGCTGATTTCCCGGAAGGGGCCGAGAAATACACCCTGAACGAGGTGAATTTCAGCGAGTTCCCGATCATCATCGTCAACCTCTCTGGCCCGGTGCCCGAACGCACCATGTCGCGGCTGGCAAATGACCTTCAGGACACGCTCGAAGGGCTGGAACCGGTGCTCGAGGCGGGCATCGCGGGCAATCGCGAGGAAATGCTCGAGGTCATCATCGACCCGCTGCGCCTTGAGGCGTATAACGTCACCGCGCTTGATCTCATCAACGTGGTGCAGAACAACAACCAACTGATTGCGGCAGGCGAGGTCGACACCACCCAAGGCACCTTCGCAGTCAAGATCCCGTCCTCGTTTGAGGATACCAGCGATTTCTACAACCTGCCGGTCAAGACCAATGGCGACCGCATCGTGCGGCTGGGGGATCTGGCGACGATCAACCTCACCTTCGAGGACCGGCTTGGCACCGCGCGCTTCAACGGCGAGACGACCGTCGCCCTTCAGGTGGTCAAGCGCAAAGGCTTCAACATCATCGAGACCGCGGACCTCGTGCGCGCCGCCGTGGCTGAGGCGGAAAAGACCTGGCCCGAGGATTTGCAGGTCGCCGTCAGCGTCGGCACCTCCAACGATCAATCCAGCACTGTCGCCTCCATGGTCAGCCAGCTCGAAGGCTCGGTTCTCACCGCCATCGCCCTGGTGATGATCGTCACACTGGCCGCCTTGGGTATTCGGCCCGCGCTGCTGGTGGGCTTTTCCATTCCCACCTCCTTTCTCCTCTGCTTCGCGCTTCTTGCGGTCATGGGGGTCGCCATATCGAATATCGTGATGTTCGGCCTCATCCTCGCGGTGGGGATGCTGGTCGATGGGGCCATTGTCGTGGTGGAATACGCCGACAAGCGCATCGAAGAGGGCGAAGGACCGATGACCGCCTATGTGGGTGCCGCCAAACGGATGTTCTGGCCCGTGGTCAGTTCGACCGCAACGACGCTCTGCGCCTTTCTGCCGATGCTCTTCTGGCCCGGTATCCCGGGGCAATTCATGGGCATGTTGCCCGTCACACTGATTTTCGTGCTCTCCGCCTCGCTCTTGGTGGCGCTTGTCTATCTGCCCGTTCTGGGCGGTGTCACCGGGCGGCTGGAGCGCTGGTTCAACGCCCGCACCGACCAGATCGCTGGTGGCTTCTGGCTCTGGCACGTGCTGCTCTTTCCGGTGGCCATCGGCGCGGCCCTTGTGGCCGGTCAAGTGGCACCCGCCCTGCTCAATGAGGTGCGCGCGCAATTTTCCGGCATGGACGGCACGCGCATCCTCGGCTCGGTCGTGCCAGTGCTGACAACGATCTTTGGCCTCATGCTGGGGGTTTCGCTGCTGATGGCGGTGGGCCTCTCGGGGGTTGTCGCCACGCTGCTGGCGCTCGTGGCCATTCCGCGCCGCTTTGGCAAACTCCTGAATGCGGCGCGGCACCGCTGGCTGCCCCCGCGCCGCGAACGGGTGCAGGGTGGCTATCAACGCTCGGCCTTTGGCTGGGTGATCCATGCCATCGCGGGCAATCCGGTCATGCCGCTGGTGGCTTTTGGTGCGATTTTCGTGCTCGTGGGCTCTGTGCTCATGTTCTACATCAACAACAACAACGGCACCGAATTCTTCGTCGATAGCGAACCAGAGCGCGGCATCGTCTATGTGCGCGGGCGCGGCAACCTGTCGATTGACCAAAAGGATCAGTTGGTCAAACAGGTCGAGGATATCATCCGCGCCCATCCCGGCATCCAGACCGCCTTTGCCTTTGCCGGGGATGGCGGGCTTGATACCAACACCGGCGGCGCGCAGCCGCCACGCGATACCATCGGCCAGATTCAGTTTGAAACCATCGCGTGGGAGGATCGCCCGCAAGAACGGGAACCATGGTTCACCATCCCGCTCATCGACCTGACCGTGTCGCGCGATGTCGTGGCGGCGGAATTCGACGGCGATGCCGTGATTGCCGAACTCAGCGCAGAACTCGAACAGGTCCCCGGCATCAAGTTCGAGGTCCTCGCCCAATCCCGTGGTCCCGCCTCGGCCAAGCCGGTGCATCTGCGCCTCAAGAGCGACAATTGGGACGATCTCATCGCCTTTACCGAGGTGGCGCGCCAGCAGTTCGACGCGACCGAGGGCCTGCATCAGATCGAGGATACCTTGCCCCTGCCCGGCATCGACTGGCAGATCGACGTCGATGTCGAAAAGGCCGGTCGCTTTGGGGCCGATGTCGCCACCGTCGGTGCCATGGTGCAACTTGTGACGCGCGGCATCCTGCTCGACACCATGCGCGTGGACAGCAGCGACGAGGAAATCGAGATCCGTGTCCGCCTGCCCGATCAGGACCGCGTGCTCTCGACCCTCGACAGCCTCAAGGTGCGCACCGACGATGGGCTGGTGCCCCTGTCGAATTTCGTCACCCGTAAACCGGTCAAGCAACTGGCCCAGATCGACCGCATAGACCAAACCCGGTTTTTTGACATCAAGGCGGCGGTCAAGGACGGCGAATTCGTTACACAATCCGCCTCGGACCTTACAGACCGTAAGGTTCCGATCACAGCGAACGAACGGATAACACATCTGACCGAATGGCTCGAATCAGGCGTTCTGCCGCCCGGTATCAGCTATGAATGGACCGGCGATGCCGAGGATCAGGCCGAATCCGGCGCGTTCCTGCAACAGGCTTTCGTCGGCGCGCTTGGCCTGATGTTCATCATCCTCTTGGCGCAATTCAACAGCGTTTACAACGCGGTACTGGTTCTCTTGGCGGTCGTGCTCTCGACCACGGGCGTGCTCATCGGCATGCTCGTGATGGATCAGCCCTTTTCGATCATCATGACCGGCACCGGCATCGTCGCCCTCGCGGGGATCGTGGTGAACAACAACATTGTTTTGATTGACACTTTTCAGGAATACGCCCGCTACATGCCCCAGATCGAGGCCATCACCCGCACCGCGCAGGATCGCATCCGCCCGGTGCTTTTGACCACGATCACCACCATGGCGGGGCTTGCGCCGATGATGTTCGGGCTCAGCCTCGACTTTGTGAATGGCGGCTATGCCTTTGATAGTCCAACAGCTTTGTGGTGGAAGCAGCTTGCGACCGCCGTGGTGTTCGGCCTCGGCATCGCAACCGTGCTCACGCTGGTCTTCACCCCCGCGATGCTGGCCCTGCGGGTGTGGCTCGGCACCTACGCCCTCTGGGGCGCGCAGCTTCTGGCCAAGCTCTCGCTCGGCCGCTCCAGCCGTGCCGCTCAGGATTGGGCCCTCGCCCGCACCGCAAGCCGGCTTGCGCACTCGGAAATCGTCTGGCCCGACGAGCATGAAAAATCCTCTGCTCAAGTCCGCCAAACCGCTGCATCAAATGAAGAAAAAGCCGACTCAGCGACGCGCGTAGAGGGGTCTCCCCTGCGCGCAGCAGAGTGATTCTCAGCGACTTATCAGAGCGATAGCGCGGTGACCGGATAAACTGCTCATCGTTTTGGCATCTCCGCCCCCACCTCGGAAACAAAGCGTCCTTTCGACGCGGTTCGTTTCCAAATACCGCATTACTGAGGGGGGCGGCTTGAAATGTGTCGAAAATCTGGCATATGTGCGGTAAGAGTTTGAATAAGAGATATAACGGAGATGACCGATGTTTGATTGGTTCTGGAATGGCTGGTACGGTGGCACGACAACGAGCGGCGGCTCAACGTCGACCTCCTCCGTGCCGGAAATGGACGCCGCCAGTGGCACCCTTGCCATCGCGGTCGTTCTCGCGGCCCTTGTCCTTGCTTGGGAAATCAAACGCCGTCGCGCGCGGAACTGACCTTACCTGTCAGATCAGCGCCCAATCCCCCCTCCAAAGGGCGACGGCTGCGATAACAGCATTGGCAACAGCATGGGCGGCCATGGCATCAGCCAGCCGCCCATTGCGCATGTAAACAAAGGAAAAAATCACGCCGGCCAGCCCCGCTTCGACCCAGCGACCATGGACGAGGGCGAAGAGGCCAGCCGAGACAGCAATCGCGATGATCCGGCTCAAGACGGTCCCCCGATCCAGCCGCGCTTGCACATAACCCCGAAAGAACAGCTCTTCGATCACCGGCACAAGCGCCACGGTGCCCAATATCCGCAGGCCCGCCCAAAGGGCAAAGGCCCCTGCCCCAAGCGACAAGAGCACCTCTGAGGGCGGCTCTGCCGGGGGCGCGGTGATGATCCACGCTACCCCGACCACTCCGCCCGCGACAACCGACAGCCCCGAAGGCCACGCCAGATGGCGCAGCACCGTACCCCGCACCCACCAGAGCGCGGCCAGCATCATGCCCACCTGCACCGGATAGGCCAAGGCGGGCTCGCTCCAAAACGCCTGTGCGATCAAGCCCGACAGGGCAAACACGATAAACGGCAGGATGCGCCCGGCCACATCATCCTCGGCCAGCGGGGCCACGCTGCGCACCCGTGGCACCGCCGCCGCCTGGAGCGCATAGCCACTGCGCCCGACAACAACCAACACCCCGATCGACAGCGCGGTGAACATCAACCACCCGGCAAAGCTGTGAAAGCCATTGACCGCAAGCTCAGGCGAGACATGCACCCCGATCAGGATCAGCACCGTGATCCGCACCGCGTTGAACACCCAACTGACCAAGAGCGCGAGAGGCCAGATCACAAGGCCAAAGCGGCGCAGGCGCAATTCGTCACGGAATAGCACCCCGTAGAGGGCCAGAAAGGCGGTGATCAGCACCAACCCCTCAATCCCCGAACAGCTATCGGCCACCATAACCCGGAATTCCGGCGTGCCGATCACGTAGGTTGTGGGGTCCACGATCACGTCTTCGACAAAGAGGCGCAGCAAGAGGAAAACCGCAATAAATGTCACATCCGTGATCGCCTGCACGCTCCAGAGCGGCCCCGCCAGAACCACCGCCCCCGGCAACGCAGCCGCAAAACCTGCAATCGCGACAAGGGACAGGGCGCGCCCCTGCAACCACGCGATCCAAGCCATAGGCCGCATGAGCCATAACACACCCCCCAGGGCCGCCATCAGCGCGCCGAAGGCCGCGAGCGGGAACATGCGCTGAAACTCGGCGCTCAGCGCCTCGGGCGCGATCAGGACCAGGGGGGCCAACATGCCGACGATGCCAACGCCATGCACCAAGGCCCATCCCCATCCGCCCGGCGCACCCGCAGCAGCAAGGCCAAAATCCGTGCGCGCAGCGGGACGCGCCCAGAGATATATCCCCATCAACGATCCCGCACACAGAAGCCAGAGCGCCACAAACCGCAGCCCCCGACAGGCCAGTTCAATCCCGGTGGCGCGGCATTCCAGATCGCTCAGCACCTGATAACCCAGCACAAGCAGCACCATCTCGGCGACAAAGAGTGCGCCAAGTGAAAGCGCCCGTCGATGCGGGGTAATTCTGTCCGTGTCCTTGCTCATCCGTCGCAGGTTAGCAGATCAGCGCCGCCGTAATATGGCAAGCCTGCGGCGATTTGCGGGAAACCGTCAGAGGCCAAGTTTGTCGCGCATGAAGGCCAGAGCCACCGACAGCCCGTCGGGCGCGATCCCATGGCCCGTGCCCTTCATAATATGGGCATAGACATCCTGCCAGCCTGCCCCCTGCAACGCCTCTGCCGCCTGCGGCAGCGATTGCACCGGCACCACTTCATCAGCGTCGCCATGCACCAGCAGCACGGGCGGGCGGCTCTGCACCTCATCGCTCAGCAGTTCCGGCGACAGAAGCCGCCCGGAAAAGGCCACGACCCCTCCAAGCGCATCCTCGCGCCGGGGTGCCACATGCAGCGCCATCATCGTGCCTTGGGAAAAGCCGAAGAGAACCACCTGTTCGGGCAAGAGATCCTCATCCACCATCAGCGCATCGAGAAAGGCATTCAGATCGTCAGAGGCCGCCATCAGCCCGCGATGCGCCTCTTCCTCGCTCGATCCGTCGATCCACGGGATTGGGAACCATTGCAGGCCAAAAGGCATGCCCGGGATACTTTCCGGCGCATCGGGCGCAACAAAAAGCGTATCGGGCAGATGCTCTGCCAGCGGGTCGGCCAGCCCCAGCAAATCCGCGCCATTGGCCCCGTATCCGTGCAGAAAAACCACGGCCGAGCGTGTCTCGCCCGACTGCGGCGCTTTGCGGCCTGCTTGCAAAACCCGTGTCATCTGATCCCTTCCCTCTCTTTGGCCACCCGGTAATAGGCCCACAAGAGCCGCGCCGCAACGGCGCGCCAGGGCGACCACTCCTCGGCCATCTGCCGCAGCGCCCGTTCCTTGGGGCGTTCCGGCAGCTCGTAGAGCAGGCGCACCGCCTCTTGCAAGGCAAGATCGCCGGGGGCAAAAACATCCGCGCGCCCCAAGCTGAACATCGCATAGATTTCCGCCGTCCAGACGCCGATGCCGGGCACCTGTGTGAGGGTTGCGATCACGTCGGATGTGGGGGCCACGCGCAGCGCATCATAGTCGATCCCCGCCTCGGCAAGGGCGCGGGCATAGCGCGCCTTTTGTCGGCTGAGGCCCACGGCGCGCAGGTCGTCATCCGTGACTGCAACAATGCGCGCAGGTTCCACGAACCCGGCCTGTTCCAACCGCGACCAGATCGCATTGGCCGAGGCCACGCTGACCTGCTGGCTGACTATCGCACTCAACAGCTCTGCAAACCCGTCGGCATTGCGCCGCAGGGGCAGCGGCCCAGTCAGATCATAGGCATGGCGCAGGCGTGGACAAAGAGCGGCCAGATGCGCCGCACCTTCCTCCACATCCTCAGCACTTTCGATGATCCGTCCGGTCATAATGCGCGCACCCACTCCATTGCCGCCGCCACCGTCGCCACGCAGGGGGCCTCAGGCTGCGGCGGGCGAGCGATCATCGCCACGGGCAGCTTCAACGCCCGCGCTGCCGCCAATTTGCTCTCGGACGCGGCCCCGCCTGCATTCTTGACCACCAACCAGTCAATACAAAGTCGCGTAAAGAGCGCAATCTCATCTTCCACGGAAAACGGCGGACGACCCACGATATAGGTGCCATTCGGCATGGGAAAGGCGGCCTCGGGTGGATCGACCACACGGCAGATCAGGCGGCGACCCTCGAGATTGGCAAAGCGCGAAACGCCCTGCCGCCCGGTGGCAAGAAAGACCGTGGCCCCCTCTGGAATATGCGCTGCCGCCTCTTCTTCGGCCGCAATCCCTGTCCAGCGATCCTCTGCCCCCGGACCCCATTCCGGGCGCAAGAGCTGGCAATAGGGCAAATCATGGGCCGCACAGAGCCGCGCCGTGCGCTCGGAGATGCGCGCCGCAAAAGGATGCGTGGCATCAAGCACCGCCGTGATCCCCGCCTCGGCCAGATAGCGCAGAAACCCCGTATCGCCGCCGAATCCTCCGATTCGCATGGGCAGCCCGATAGCGCGCGGCGCACGGGTCGCCCCGGCGAGCGAGGCCACCGCCGCGCGCCCTTCGTCCGCCAAATGCCGCGCCACTTGCTGCGCCTCGGCCGTGCCCGCCAGCAGCAAAAGCGTCATGCCGACCCCGCCCGCGCCAGCACCGTGCCTGCCCGGTCGATCACGACAGTATCCACCTCAACCCCCTCGGGCAGCATCGCCAGCACCTTCTCGCGGCTTTCACGCGCCACCCAATTCGCAAGTTTTTCCCCCGCAAAATCATAGGCCTGCAAGGCTGTGTTCATGTATTTCAAGTCCGGCAGGCCAAGCGCCTCGGCAAGGCCCGGAAAATCCACCTGACTGCGGCCTGAATGCAGATCGCGCGCGCCCTGTGCCAGCTTGATCATCTTGCCGATACCGCCCCCTACCGTCAGGCGTGGCACCGGATGCCGGGCAAGATACTTGAGCATGCCGCCTGCGAAATCCCCCATATCGAGCATGGCGTGATCCGGCAGACCATAGAGGCCCTGCACCACCTTTTCGCTCGTGGCCCCGGTGCAGCCCGCCACATGGGTCAACCCCGTCTCGCGTGCCACGTCGATGCCGCGATGGATCGACGCGATCCAGGCCGCACAGGAAAACGGGCGCACAATCCCGGTGGTACCCAAGATTGACAGCCCTCCTTTGATGCCCAACCTCGGATTCCACGTCTTTTGCGCAAGCGCTGCCCCACCCGGCACCGAAACGGTGATCTCGATATCCGGGCTTTCCGACAGGCGCTCGGCCATATCCTCGACCGTGTGCTGCATCATCTGACGCGGCACCGGGTTGATCGCGGGGTCGCCGGGCGGGATCGGCAGGCCGGGCATGGTGACACGCCCCACGCCCTCGCCCGCGCGAAAGACCACGCCCCCCTCCGAGCGTGCCACCCTCGCGATGATCATGGCGCCGTGGGTCACATCCGGGTCATCGCCCGCATCCTTGATCACCCCCGCCTCGGCCCAACCATCGCCGCTGGCGTAATGCGCGATGTCAAACTCTGGCGTTTCGCCGCGTGGCAGGGTGATTTGCACGCGCCGCACTTTGCCTTCGCCCCACAACAAACTAAGCGCCGCCCGCGTCGCGGCGGTGGCGCAAGCGCCCGTGGTCCAGCCACGGCGCAGGGGGGTGTCGGGTTTTCGGGTCATGTCCACGCGCGACTATAGGCGCGCCATCGCCTGAGGCCAAATGCCAAATCCATCGGCAGGAACGTCTGCGCCCCGCGACCTGCGCGGGGCGCTCTGCGTATCATTCCGCCGCGATGTTCGCCGCTTCGACCTTGACCGCCGAAAACTTGAACTCGGGGATCTTGCCGTAGGGATCGACCGCCGGGTTGGTGAGGATATTCGCCGCCGCCTCGACAAAGGCAAAGGGCAGGAACACCATATCGGGGGCCACGGCACGATCTGCCCGCGCCATGATCCGGATCGAGCCGCGCTTGGTGCTCAGGCGCACCATGCCGCCCGGCTCGACACCCAGCTTGCGCAGGGTGGCCGGATGCATCGAGCAATTCGCCTCTGGCTCGACCGCGTCGAGCACGCTGGCGCGGCGGGTCATGGACCCGGTGTGCCAATGCTCAAGCTGCCGTCCCGTGGTCAGGACCATCGGATACTCGGCGTCGGGCACATCGTCGGGCGGAATGATCGCCGCCGGGGTGAATTTCGCCCGTCCTTCAGGACGCGGGAACCCGTCACCAAACACCACCGCCTCGCCGGGCTGATCTGGGCCTTTACAAGGATAGGTCACAGCCCCTTCGCGCTCCAGCCGCTCCCATGTGATATTGTCGAGCGAGCGCATGTTCACCTTCATCTCGGCAAAGACATCCGCCGGGCTGTCGTAGGACCAATCAAGCCCGATCCGGTTGGCGAGGTCGACCGTGATCTCCCAATCCTCGCGCGCCTCGCCCGGAGGCGGGACCGCACGCCGCCCCATTTGCACCTGACGGTTGGTGTTGGTGACAGTGCCGGACTTTTCGTAGAACGCACTCGCGGGCAGGATCACATCGGCATAGTTCGCCGTTTCGGTGATGAAAATATCCTGCACCACCAGATGCTCGAGCTTGGCCAGAGCATCGCGGGCGTGCTCCACATCAGGATCGGACATCGCCGGGTTTTCACCCAGAATATACATGCCCTTGATCTTGTCTTCATGGACCGCATCCATGATCTCGGTCACGGTCAGGCCCTTCTGGTTCGAGAAGTCGCCCGATTGCCAGACTTCGGTAAAGGCGCGGCGCACGCCGTCGTCGGTCACGGTCTGATAGTCGGGCAGGAACATCGGCACGAGGCCCGCGTCGGACGCCCCCTGCACGTTGTTCTGGCCACGCAGCGGGTGCAGGCCCGTGCCGGGGCGGCCCACATGGCCGCACATCAGCGCCAGTGAGATCAGGCAGCGCGAATTGTCGGTGCCATGGATATGCTGGCTGACGCCCATCCCCCAAAAGATCATGCCGGCCTTGGCGGTGGCAAAATCACGCGCAACGGCGCGCAGGGTCTCGGCCGGAACACCGCAGATCGCTTCCATCTTCTCGGGCGGGAATTGCGCCAGATGCTTTTTCTCCGCTTCCCAATTCTCGGTGAAGGCGGCGATATACTGCTGGTCGTAAAGCCCCTCTTCGACGATCACATGACAGATGGCATTCAGCATCGCCACATCGGCGCCGGGCCGGAATTGCAGCATATGGGTGGCAAAGCGCTTCATCCCCTGCCCGCGCGGGTCCATCACGATGAGCTTGCCACCGCGCTTGGTGAACTGCTTGAAATAGGTTGCGGCGACGGGGTGATTCTCGAGCGGGTTGGCCCCGATTATGATCGCCACATCGGCGTTCTCGATCTGGTTGAAGGTCGCCGTGACGGCACCAGAGCCGACATTCTCGATCAGCGCCGCCACGGAAGAGGCATGGCAGAGCCGCGTGCAGTGGTCGACGTTGTTGTGCCCAAATCCCTGACGGATGAATTTCTGAAAGAGATAGGCCTCTTCATTGGTGCATTTGGCGCTGCCGAAACCCGCCACACTGGTGCCGCCATGCGTGTCCTTGAGACCCTTGAGCGCGCCGGCGACCAGATCGAGCGCCTCGTCCCATTCGGCCTCGCGGAAGACTTCCTGCCAGTTTCCGGGATCGACATTGAGCCCCTTGGCGGGCGCATCGTCGCGGCGAATGAGCGGCTTGGTCAGGCGGTGCGGGTGGTGGATATAGTCAAAGCCAAACCGCCCCTTGACGCAGAGACGCCCTTCGTTGGCAGGACCGTTGATGCCCTCGACATATTTGACCTTGCCATTCTTGACCTTGAGCGAAACCTGACAGCCCACGCCGCAGAAGGGGCAGATGCTTTTCACTTCCTCGTCGAAATCGGCGCTGTCGCCCTGCTGCTGATCGTCAAGCACAGTGGCAGGCATCAAGGCCCCGGTCGGGCAGGCCTGCACGCATTCGCCGCAGGCCACGCAGGTCGAGGCCCCCATCGGGTCGGCCAGATCGAACACCGGATAGGCATCATGCCCGCGCCCGCCCATCCCGATCACGTCATTGACCTGCACTTCGCGGCAGGCGCGCACGCAGAGGCCACACTGGATACAGGCATCCAGATTGACGCGCATCGCGATATGGGTGTCATCAAGCAGCGGAATGCGCTCTTTCTCAAGCTTGGGAAAGCGGCTGTGGGTCACGCCATTGGCCTCGGCCATGTCCCAGAGATGGCTTGAGCGGTCATGCGATTGCGCCTGCTCGGGCTGATCGGCCAAGAGCATCTCGACCACCATCTTGCGCGCCGATTCTGCGCGCGCGGAATTGGTCGTGACCACCATGCCCGCCTTGGCTTCGCGGATGCAGGAGGCAACCAGCGTCCGCTCGCCCTGAACTTCGACCATACAGGCGCGGCAATTGCCATCGGGGCGGTAGCCGGGCGCGGGCTTGTGGCAAAGATGCGGAATTTTCAGCCCGCGACCATTCGCAACTTCCCAGATCGTCTGACCGGCTTCTGCCTCGACCTCGTGGCCGTCCAATACGAATGTGATTTTGTCGGTCATCAGCGTGCCTCCCTGCTTTGGGTCTTTTTTAAGCATGCAGTTGCATCCCATAGGCCGTCAATCCCGACACCTAACCCTGCGTTTGCGCCACGAAAGGCAAAGAGCCATCGCCGAGGCCTCAATTCCCCGACCGTCAAAGGCACAACCAACGAAAGGGCGGATTATTTTGCGCGCCACCTTTAACCCCGCCGCAACCGGCGCTAACGTCGCGCGGAATTCGGGGGAGGGAAACCTTGGCAGAGCTTATTCTGGTGCGGCACGGGCAGGCCAACAGCCATGCCACCGATGAGGCAGGCTATGACCGGCTGTCGCCTCTGGGTGTGCAGCAGGCCGAATGGCTGGGCGCGCATCTGGCCCGGACCAACCCGCATTTCGACCATGTCATCACCGGCACCCTCAACCGGCAGATCGGCACCGCCCGCGCCATGGGCTATGAGATCACCGAACGGGACCCGCGCCTTGACGAGTTGAGCTACTTCGCCCTCGCCCGCGCCATCGAGACGCAGCACGGGATTCCCGCCCCCGCGGACGCCACTGAATTTGCCCGCTACCTGCCGCAGGTGATCGAACACTGGGCGCGGGGCGATCTTGACGATGTGCCCGAGACCTTCGAGCATTTCACCACCCGCATCACCAGCCTGATCGACGACATCTGCCAGCACAACGGGCGCATCCTGATCGTGACATCGGGTGGCGTGATCGGCATGGTCATGCGCCATGCCCTCGGACTTGATATTCCGGGCATGGCCAAGGTCATGCTGCAGGTGATGAACAGTTCGCTGCACCGGCTAGAGCATGTGCATGACATGCTGATGCTGGGCACGTTCAACGCCACGCCCCATCTCGACACCCCCGACCGGGCACATGCCCGCACCTTTATCTGACAACAAGAGGAGCCGCGCCATGAAACTCTATTACGCCAAAGGCACCATCTCGATTGCGGTGGTCATCGCGCTGCATGAAGCGGGGCTCGAGTTTGACCCGGTGCGTCTCGATTTCCGGGCAGGCGAACAATCCAGCGCCGCCTATCTCGCGATCAATCCCAAAGGGCGGGTGCCGACGCTCATCACCGAGCAGGGCATCCTGACCGAAACCGGCGCGATCCTCGATTACATCGCCGACACCACGCCGCAGGCCGGATTGCGCCCCACCGATCCCTATCAGGCCGCCAAGATGCGCGAGGCGATGTATTACCTCGCCTCAACCATGCATGTGAACCACGCGCACAAGATGCGCGGCCATCGGTGGGCCGATCAGCAAAGCTCTTTTGACGATATGAAGGCCAAGTCGGTGCAGACCATGACCGACAGCGCCGCCTATGTCGAAAACCACGTGCTCACCGGGCCATTCGTGTTGGGCGAGACTGTCTCGCTTGCCGATGCCTATCTCTATGTGGCGTGCAACTGGCTCGAGGGCGACGGTGTGGACGTGGCGCAATTCCCCAAGATCACCGCCTTTGTGCAAGCGATGCGCGCGCGTGCCTCGGTGGCGCGGGTGATCGCGGATGACATGATCTGAGAGGCTGACATGACACATCTGTGGGTAAGGGCCGAACAGCGGCCA
>NZ_JAGPVV010000024.1 GCF_018066915.1 Roseovarius sp. | reverse complement strand
GATGCTGGGCAAGAGCGCGGATGCGCTCTGGTCCGGGTGGATGGCCCCGTTCCTGCTGGGCGATGCGGTCAAGGCCGTGATTGCGGCGATGATCGTGACCGGTGCAACCGCATTGATCCGCGCACGCAAGGGCTGAGCCAGCCCCAAAGCTTGGAAACAAAGAACGCCGCTCCTGAAAAGGGGGCGGCGTTTTTCTTTGACGTCAGAGGATCAGGAGGCGGGTAGGCTGAGGCGTTCGCTGCGGCCCCCGCTGCGCGCAAGGATCACGACGCCTTCGCCGATCGCCGCGACGGTGGCACTCCCAAGGCTGGTGCCGACCTCGACGGTGTGGACGGCGCTTCCGATCCGAAGGAGTGCGCGGGCATGGGAGGGACCATGCAGGGTGCCAACGAGCGTGAGCCCGGCATCGGGCAGGACGCCGCGCAGGGTGGCGGCCTCTAGCGTGGCGGCGGGGGTTTCTGTGTGATCTGTCACCTGTGCCTCTTTCGTGCAATGCGCTGAGGGCATCTAGACAGGGAAAGAGACCGGGGAAAGGGCTGCGGCGCGCGTCGGCGAGGAGTTGCCGCAATGCAGCATCATGCGGGCAACTCTCCGCTCAGCCACCGGGTTTGGCGGCTGAGCGGGGGCTGTTATTCGGCGGCTTTCAGCGCGAAACCCTTTTCGATCATGTCGGAGGGGGCCACGGGATATTCGCCCGAGAAGCAGGCATCGCAATATTGCGGGCATTTGGCATTGCGCCCGCCCGCCTCGCCCACAGCGCGGTAGAGACCGTCGAGCGAGATGAATTTGAGGCTATCGACCTGCAAGTGATCGCGCATCTCATCCTCTGACATGGTCGCGGCGAGCAGTTTTTCGCGCTGCGGCGTGTCCACCCCGTAAAAACAGGGCCAAGCGGTGGGCGGGCTAGCGATGCGGAAATGCACCTCGGCAGCGCCGGCATCAAGGATCATCTCCTTGATCTTGCGGCTGGTGGTGCCGCGCACCACGCTGTCATCCACGAGAATGACGCGCTTGCCCTCGATCAGGGCGCGGTTGACGTTGAGTTTCAGGCGCACGCCCATGTTGCGGATCTGTTCGGTGGGCTCGATAAAGGTCCGGCCCATGTATTGATTGCGGATGATCCCCATCGCAAAGGGGATGCCCGATTCGTGGCTATAGCCGATGGCCGCAGGCGTGCCGCTGTCGGGCACGGGGCAGACCAGATCGGCATCGACCGGGGCCTCGCGGGCCAGTTCCACGCCGATCTGATGCCGGGTTTCATAGACCGAGCGGCCGCCGATGATGGAATCGGGGCGCGAGAAATAGACATGCTCGAAGATGCAGAAACGCGAGGGCTGGCGGCGGAAGGGGAAATGGCTCTCGACGCCGCCACCGGCGGTGATGACGACCATTTCGCCCGGCTCGATCTCGCGCACGAGGCGTGCGCCGATGATGTCGAGCGCGCAGGTTTCCGAGCTGAGCACCCAGCCTTCGCCAAGTTGCCCCAAGACCAGCGGGCGCACGCCCAAGGGATCGCGCACGCCGATGAGTTTCGAGCGGGTCATGGCGACCACGGAAAACGCGCCTTCAACCCGGCGCAGCGCATCCTCCATCCGTTCGGGGATGCGTTTTTGCAGCGAGCGGGCCATCAGGTGAATGATGCATTCGGTGTCCGAACCGGACTGAAAGATCGAGCCGCGCTCGATCAGTTCCTTGCGCAGGGCAATGGCGTTGGTGATGTTGCCGTTATGGGCAATGGCCGCGCCGCCGATGGCAAATTCGCCAAAGAAAGGCTGCACATCGCGGATCGCAGCCCCTTTGGAGCCAGCGGTGGAATAGCGCACATGGCCGATGGCGAGCGGGCCGGGCAGGGTTTCCATCAGCGACTGGCTGGTGAAATTGTCGCGCACATAGCCAAAGCGGCGCACCGAGTTGAAGCCAAGTTCGGGATCATGGCTGACGATGCCGCCAGCCTCTTGGCCGCGGTGTTGCAGGGCGTGCAGGCCGAGGGCCACGAAATTTGCCGCGTCGGTCAGACCGATCACGCCAAAGATTCCGCATTCCTCCTTCAGCTTGTCATCGTCGAAGGGGTGGGCGGGGGGCATCTGTTTGGGCAAAGCGGGCAGCTCCGAATCCGTGGATATCGCTTGGGCGTGTCATACGCCCTCAGGCCGGACATGTCACGAAACTATCACAGATAACGTGGGGATGCGATGGCTGGCGAGGGGTCAGAAGCGTGAAAGGATGACGCCTGCGCCGACCAAGAGGGCAGCGGTGAGGCGGGTCCACGACAGATCGCGCGCAGCGATGCCGAAGGCACCGATGTAATCAAGCACCATGGCACCGACGATCTGGCCAAGGATGAGCGTGGCCGCGGTGGTGAGCACGCCGAGGACAGGCACACTCCAGAGCGAGGCCCAGACAAAGAACGCACCCAGAAGGCCGCCGAGCAGGAGCCAGCGCGGGGCGAGGGCGGCGCGGCCAAAGGCGGCGCTGTCGCCCGAGAGCGCCACCAAGAGCACCAACGCCACAAAACCCACGCCAAAGGACACGGCCGCCGCCGCGACCGAGCTATCAATCGTGCGCCCGAGCGCCGAATTGAGCGGGGCCTGAATGGCCACGGCAAGCCCGGCCACGGCCATGAGAATGAGGGCGAGAACCGGGCTTTGCGGCAGCATCGGTTACTGCGGCGCCTCGCATTTGCCGATCAGGTCCTCGTATTGCCGGGTGATCCAGCCCAAGGCCTCGTCGGGGTTGCGCTCTTCGATCTTGCCGGTCAGTTGCGAGAAGACACGCGCCGAGCGGCTGTCGTCGATGATCTGGATGGATTGCGAGGAGATGACAGTCTGATAGACGAAATAGGCGATGGCGACGAGCAGCACGCCGCGCGCCACGCCAAAGACAAAGCCAAGCCCTTGGTCAAGGCCGCCCAAGACCGAGCGTTGCACCAAGGACGAAAAGAGCGGGGTGATCAGCGAGGCAACGATCAAGCCCACGGCAAAGACCACGGCAAAGGCCCCGATCATCGAGAGTTCGCAGCTATCGGCGATGAATTCGCCCACCACCGGGATTTCCTTGACCAGCGGTTCCACCTGCGGGGCAAAGATAAAGGCGAGAAAGCCCGCCACGACCCAGCCCGCGATGGCCAGAGATTCGCGCACGAAGCCGCGCGAATAGGCCAGGAGCGCCGATAGCACGATGAAGAGCGCCACGACGCCGTCGATGATGGTGAAACCTTCCATATGCCTCTTCCTGTCCCGATAGGCGCCTAACCTGCGCCGAATATGTCACCCACGAATGTGGTCAAATCCCCCATATGGGTGAGCTTGAGGCCACTGTCGCCCGTCGTCTTGCTACCTGACGGGGTAATCGCGGCTGTGAAACCAAGTTTTTGCGCCTCTTTCAACCTGTTTTCGGTCTGGCCCACCGGGCGGAGCGCACCGGAGAGGCTAATTTCCCCGAAAACCACGGTTTCGGCGGGCAAGGCGCGGTCTTCACGCGCACTCAGCAGGGCGGCGGCAACGGCAAGGTCGGCGGCGGGTTCGCTGATCTTGAGGCCGCCTGCGACGTTGAGATAGACATCAAGCCCGGCAAAGGGGATGCCGCAGCGCGCCTCGAGCACGGCAAGAATCATCGCAAGCCGTGCCCCGTCCCAGCCGACCACAGCGCGGCGCGGCTGGGCATGGGGGGTGGGGGCAACAAGCGCCTGCATTTCGACAAGCAGGGGGCGCGTGCCCTCGATGCCGGAAAAGACGACCGAGCCGGGGGTGGGCGCGCCGCGCCCCGAAAGAAAGAGCGCCGAGGGGTTGGCCACCTCGGCCAGTCCCGCGCCCGTCATCTCGAAGACGCCGATTTCATCGGCGGGGCCAAAGCGGTTCTTGACCGACCGCAGGATGCGGAATTGATGCCCGCGCTCGCCCTCGAAATAAAGGACGCAATCGACCATGTGCTCAACCACGCGGGGGCCTGCGATCTGACCGTCCTTGGTGACATGGCCGACGAGGATCACGGAGGTGCCAAAGCGTTTGGCAAAGCTGGTCAGCTCATGGGCGGCGGCGCGGACCTGGGAAACGCTGCCGGGGGCGGCCTCGACCGTGTCGGACCAGACGGTCTGGATCGAGTCGATGATCACGAGATCAGGTTTCTCGGCCTCGAGCGTGGTCAGGATGTCGCGCAGCGATGTGGCCGCGGCGAGTTTGACGGGGGCATTGCCAAGCCCCAGGCGCTGCGCGCGCATGCGGACCTGCGCGCTCGCCTCTTCGCCGGAGATGTAGAAGGTCTTGAGGCCCGCGCCCGCAAATTGGGCAGCGGCCTGCAACAGGAGCGTGGATTTGCCGATACCCGGATCACCGCCCACGAGAATGGCGCTGGAGGGCACGAGACCGCCGCCAAGGACACGGTCCAACTCGCCTATGCCCGAGAGGGTACGGGGCGGCGGCGCCTCTTCGGTCGAGAGGTCCGTGAGGGTCAGCGGCGTGCCGCGTTTGCCGCCCAAGGTCTTGCCCTTGGGGCCGGTCGAGAGCGGCGCCTCTTCAATGATACTGTTCCATTCGCCGCAGGCATCGCAACGCCCCGACCAGCGGTTGTGAACCGCGCCGCAGGCCGTGCAGGTGAAGGTGCCGGGTTTTGCCATACCCGCCTGATGCCCCAAGCGGCGGGCATGGTCAAATGCGAAACCTCAGAGATGGTTATTCCGCCGCCTTCTGGGTGATGTCGATCACGGTGCCGTCATGGCGCAGCATGTCTTCCAGACCCAGTTCCGGCAGCACCTCTCGCAGTTCGTCATGCAGGCGTTGCAACTGGCTGGCGGCAATGCTTTCCTCGAGTTCGACCTCGTGGAACCAGTGTTTGAGTTCGCGGGTGATCTGCTTGGCCTGATCAAGCCGGGCGTTGAAGGCCTCGACCTCTTGCTGGCGCTGCGTGAGGAAGTTGCGGGCGCGGGCGATGCGGTCGTCGGAATAGACCTGCGCCAATTCGCGGCTGATATGGGACATTTGCGCCGCCACTTCCAAGAGGTCCGGCTCGAGCGTGCCAAGGTCAGGGTGGTCGCGCAGATAGGCAAGCCGTTCGCGCACGGCGTCAAATTCCGAGGACAGACGAAAAAGCCCGGCACGATCCGCCGCATGGGCGGCGTGATAGGCGCGGGCGACGTCTTGCATGCCGATGTTGAAGCGCCGGTGCGAGGTTTCGAGCGCCATGATGCGGGCATTGGCGGGCAGGTAGACGCAGAGCAGCACCGCCAGAACGGTAAGGCCGATCTGGGCAATCTGGCCTGCGTTTTGGTAGGTTTCGCCTCCGAAGCCCACGCTGAATTCGAGCCATGGCAGCGCGCCCAATGCGGCGGCGATGGTGGCGGCGGTAAGCGTGAGCGCGGAGGCCAGAAATACGACAAAGGCCGCGCGTTGCAAAATGGATTGGGTTAGGAGTGCAGCAGATTTTAAAGTGGTGGTCATGACTTCCCCCCGAAAGATCATCTCCAATATCGGCAAGTTTACGCCGATTGCCTGAAAGGCATAGGGGTAAATCCATCACTCTGGAGTCAAGTTTGGCGGAGTGTGGCGTGACTGCCGCGCGATTGTTGCGGAAAATCAGACAGTATCCGGGGTGTTGGGGGGATTGTGGCGGTGTCTGAGGCTGATCGCCAGAGAGGCGAGGATGCAGGCGGTAAAGAGATAGAGGCCCCAGGCCACTTCGAGCCGAGCGAGGCCCACACCTTTGACCACGATGATGTAGAGCGCGATGAGAAAAATATCGGCCATGGCGAGTTTGCCCAAGAGGTGCAGCGCGGGCAGGGCGCGCGGGGAGAGGAGGCCAAAGTGCAGGAGGGCGAGGCCGATGGTCTTGAGGTAGGGGGCGAAGAGGGCAAAGACCGTGACCAAAAGCGCGAGGGTGACGTCGCTCTGCCAGAGCGCTTGCAGGCCCGAGATGACGGAGATTTCCGAGAGGCCAAAGAGCGGCAGGTCAATCCCCGCGCGCAAGAGGGGCGCGAACCACGCGAGGGGGAAGAGGAGGAGGAGCGAGAGGTTGGCGTATTTGAGCATCAATTCGATCTAGTCGCCTTCAGCCGGACGTTCCAGATAATATGAGAGTGTAGAGGCCGTTCTATTGAACGAAACCTCATAGGTCAGGGATAGGAGAACACCGACGATAGCGGACACCACAAGCAGGTCACTGAGCATTGGACGCTTTCCCCAAACACATTTTACCCAGTCGTAGAGCGTGCCCACAAAGAGTAACACAGAGAGCAACGCCGCAAACTGATAGGAGTGAAGCTTTGGTAGAAG
>NZ_JAGPVV010000018.1 GCF_018066915.1 Roseovarius sp. | reverse complement strand
GACGGGTATTTCCACGTCACGGCAGAGCCGGTTTCAACCTGCGTCCACATCACCTTGGCCCGGTCGCCCCGGCAATCGGCGCGCTTGGTCACAAAATTATAGATCCCGCCCTTGCCGTTTTCATCGCCCGGATACCAGTTCTGCACCGTGGAATATTTCACCTCGGCGTCTTCCTCGATGATGATCTCGACCACAGCGGCATGAAGCTGGGCCACGTCACGCTTGGGCGCGGTGCAGCCTTCGAGATAGCTCACATACGACCCCTTGTCGGCGATGATCAGCGTCCGCTCGAACTGGCCGGTATTTTCGGCATTGATCCGGAAATAGGTGCTCAACTCCATCGGGCAACGCACGCCGGGCGGCACATAGACGAACGACCCGTCTGAAAAGACGGCCGAATTCAGCGTGGCGTAGAAATTGTCACTGACCGGCACGACAGAGCCGAGGTATTTCTTGACCAGCTCGGGATGCTCGCGGATCGCCTCGGAGATGGAGCAAAAGATCACCCCGGCCTGCCGCAGTTCCTTTTGAAAGGTGGTGCCCACGGACACCGAATCGAACACCGCATCCACCGCCACCTTGCGGCCTTCGGCGGGCGCATCCTCTGCCCCTTCGACACCGGCAAGGATCAACTGCTCCTTGAGCGGGATGCCCAGCTTTTCGTACGTGGCCAAGAGCTTGGGATCGACGTCGTCGAGCGACTTGGGCTTGACCTCCATCGACTTGGGACGCGCATAGTAATACTGCGACTGAAAGTCGATCTTGGGATAATCCACCATGGCCCATTCGGGCTCGGTCTTGGTCAGCCAGCGGCGATAGGCCTCGAGCCGCCATTCGGTCATCCACTCGGGCTCTTCGTTCTTGGAAGAGATCAGGCGCACGATGTCCTCGTTCAGACCGAGCGGCGCATAGTCCATCTCGATATCGGTGTTCCAGCCGTATTTATAGGCCTCTCCGACCTGCCGGACCGCATCGACGGTTTCCTGATCGACCCCGTCCTTGACCTGAACCTTGTCCACAGCAGCCATTCCCCTCTCCTTGCGTCTCAGGCCAAACGGCCCCGATGTTTTTGCAGACGCTTCAGCCAGCATTCGGCAAAGCGCAAGATGTCGTCCTCGGTCGTCTGCGGCCCCAGCGATACGCGGATCGCGCATCCCGCCTTGGCCTCGTCAAAGCCCATCGCGCGCAACACCCGACTGGACTTGACCTTGCCACTGGAGCACGCGCTCCCGGCAGAAATCGCGAACCCGGCCAGATCCAACGCCATCACCTGTGTCTCGCCCTTCCATCCGGGCGTGATGAAACAACTGGTGTTCGGCAATCGCGGCGCAGCTTTCCCGACAAAAATAGTCTCATTTGAAAACTCTGCAATGGTATTCTCTAGAATGTTTCTAAGTTTTTCGACGCGGGCCCATCCACCCTCGTCCAGATCATGCCCCGCCGCCTCTGCCGCCGCCCCGAAACCGGCGATGCCGATGACATTCTCGGTGCCCGCACGGCGGCCCATTTCCTGCCCCCCGCCCCGAATTTGCGCCGCAAGATCGGTGCCGCGTCGGATCACAACCGCCCCGATCCCCTTGGGCCCGCCGATTTTATGGGCCGAGATCAGGGCCATTTCCACGCCCGACCAGTTGAAAGCCAAGGGCAGCTTGCCAAAGGCCTGCGTCATGTCACTGACCGCCAGCCCCTCGGGCAGGGCCTGAACCACGCCAGTTTCGGAATTGGCCAGTTGCAACACAGAATGCGTCGGGTCCTGAACTGTGATCCGCCCATCGGCATCGACCGGCAGATCGGGCGTGATCCACGCCCCCACCGCATCATGCTCGACCGCAGCCCCGTGCAACTGCCGCCCGGTACAGGCCAAGGCCGCCGCTTCGGTCGCGCCGGAGGTAAAGATCACATCCGCCCCATCCGCGCCCATGGCCGTGGCCACCTGCGCCCGCGCCCGTTCGATCAGACCCTTGGCGGCACGCCCTTCGGCATGCACGCTCGACGGGTTGCCGATCAGGTCCATGGCATCAATCATGGCCTCGCGCGCCTCAGCGCGCAGGGGTGCGGTCGCGTTGTAGTCGAGATAAACTCTCTGCATATTTGCCCGCTTTTCCAAGTGAAATTCGCCCGGTCTGCAAAGGCACGGCCCTCACAGCAGTCCTGTCACTCGTCATCCACCACAGCAAAGAGATGCGGCACCGCCGGACAGGGTGCCAACGAGTTGCCCGCCACATCGCTCAACCGCGTCTGGTGCAAAAAGACGTAGACCTGCGCGCTCAGCCCTTCCCAGAGCCGGTTGGTCATCGACTGCGCCCGCGATCCGCTGGTCGCACCAGAGGCACCCGCCCCCTTGTGCAGGGCATCAATCGTCTCGTCCACCGCCGCCAGCACATCCGATACCCGGATTTCCGACGCAGGCCGCATCAGGCGATAACCGCCGCCTGGCCCCCGCACCGATTTCACCAGATCCGCGCGCCGCAGCTTGACGAAAAGCTGTTCGAGATAGGGCAGCGAAATATCCTGCCGCTTGGAGATATCCCCGAGCGTCACCACCGATCCGGAGGGCTGCAAGGCGATATCCACCAACGCAACCATGGCATATCGCCCTTTCGTGCTCAGTTTCATCGGCTTTCCCCCACGCGAACAGATTGACCTTGCGCATTACAAGGCTTATCTCGCTCTGAGCCATTCTGGCCCGGATCACAATTTAGAACATTTCTAAGGTGCCCGAGCGAAGTCGTCAAGATTTTCGCACTCACCCATGAAGAGGACACAGGGAACCCATGCCCGAGGTAATCTTTCCCGGCCCCGAAGGCCGGCTCGAAGGCCGCTATCACCCGCAAAAGGAAAAAGACGCGCCCATCGCGATCGTGTTGCATCCGCATCCGCAATTCGGCGGCACCATGAACAACAAGGTCGTGTATAACCTGCACTACGCCTTTTACAACATGGGCTTTACCGTTCTGCGATTCAATTTCCGCGGGGTCGGGCGCAGTCAAGGCGAGTATGATCAGGGCATCGGCGAATTGTCCGATGCGGCTTCGGCGCTCGACTACTTGCAGTCCATGAACAACAATTCCAAACACTGCTGGGTCGCGGGCTTTTCCTTTGGCGCGTGGATCGGTATGCAGCTCTTGATGCGGCGGCCCGAGATCACCGGCTTCATCTCTGTCTCGCCCCCGGCCAACATGTATGATTTCAGCTTTCTGGCTCCCTGCCCCGCCTCTGGCCTGATCATCAACGGCAGCCATGACCGTGTCGCCCCCCCAGCGGATACCAAATCGCTGGTGAACAAACTGCACGAACAGCATGGCATCACAATCACCCATCAAGAGGTCGAAGGCGCAGATCACTTCTTCAAAGAGCCGCATATGGACACGATGATCGGATCGGTCAGCACCTATGTCAAACGGCGCCTGACCGAAAACACGCGCTAAAGCAATTTCAGAGAAAGTTGATAGACTTTCTCGGTTCGAAATTGCGCTGAACCGCTTGAAGGAGCACCCCATGGGCGTGACCGAAGATCTGGCCGATGATCTGGCCCGCGATGTGATCAAGGCGATTGAGGCAACCGGGGATGAGTTGATCATCACCGAGGTGCAAAAGATCCTCGGGGCCACGTCACAGACCGCCGAAGAGGCGTTTCTGACGGCCGTGCGGGTGCGCCGCGCCAATATCAAGGCGCGGGCCTACCTGATCGAAAAGCTCAAGCGCGCCAAGATCGCCAAAGACGCCGCCGAGGCCAAAGGCGAGAGCGGCGGCGCCTGAGCCATCAGGCGCGCAGGCGCGCGCCCGCTGGATCAAACGGCGCCGCGTGCAGAATACGCGCGCGGTGCGGACGTCCCAGCACCATGACCTCGACCGTATCACCGGGACCGGCCCCGCCTTTGACATAGCCAAGCGCCAGACTCATGCCGACGGAATATCCATAGGCCCCGGACGACACCCGACCCACACCCACGCCATCCTTGAAAATCGGCTCGCCGCCGGTGGCATCGGCATTAGAGGCGCTCACATCCGCCTCTTCCAGATGCAGGATCACCAGCCGCTCGCGCGGCTCTTGCCCGATCACGCCCTCGAGCGCGGATTTGTTCAGGAAATCCTTGTCCATCTTGCACAGTGCCGCCAACCCGGCCTCTTGTGGCCAGTATTCGGGGCTGTATTCGCGGCTCCACGATCCATAGCCCTTTTCGATCCGCAGACTCATCAGTGCCCGGCTGCCCACCGGACCCGCGCCAATTTCGCGCCCTGCCGCCAGCAGCGCCGTATAGAGCCGCGCCTGATCCTCGGCTGCGCAATGCAACTCCCACCCCAGATCGCCGGTGAAACTCACCCGAATGGCCACGCAGGACACGCCGCCAAGGTCGATCCGGCGGCTTGCCATGAACGGGAAATCCGTCGTCGCCAGTGAGGCATTGGTCAGCCGTTGCAGCATCTCGCGCGATTGTGGCCCCGCCACGTTGAACCCGCAGACCGTGTCGGTCAGGCTTTGAAACGTGGTCCCCTCCGGCAGCGGCACGGCATCAAAGAACCGCTTGTGATAGCGCTCGGCCATGCCCGATGAGATCACCCAGAACTCATCCTGCGCCAGCCGCGTTACGGTCGCATCGCCGGCAATCCCGCCGCGCACCCCGATCAGTGGCGTGAGGCAAGAGCGCCCGACCGCTTTGGGCATCCGGTTGGCAAAGACGGCGTTCAGCCAATCCTCCGCCCCCGGTCCCTTGACCCGGTATTTGGCAAAGTTGGAAATGTCGATGATCCCTGCCCGCGCGCGCAACATCTTGCATTCTTCGCCCACCGGCCCCCACCAATTCTGTCGGGTAAAGCCATTCGTATCGACCGTGCCGGGCATATCGGCAAACCACAGCGGATGCTCCCAGCCATAGTTGAGACCAAAGACCGCGCCCATCTCCTTTTGCATCTCGTAGACCGGCCGCGTGCGCAGCGGGCGCCCGGCGGCGCGCTCTTCATTCGGGAAATGGATCGAGAACCGATGCGCATATTGATCGCGCACCTTGGCCTTGACGAAATCGCGGTTGTTTGCCCAGAGACCAAAGCGCGCCAGATCCCAGGCGAACATGTCGTACTTCATCTCGCCGTTGATCAGCCATTCGGCGACCATCCAGCCCATGCCCGCCGATTGGCTAAAGCCGGGGATGATGCCGTTGCAACAGAAATAGCCCTTGAGTTCGGGCACCGGCCCAAGAATCACGTTGCTGTCGGGGCTCCAGATCATCGGGCCGTTGATCACCCGCTTGATGCCCGCCGTGCCCACCACCGGCACCCGGTCGATGGCGCGCAGCATGTTTTCCTCGATCCGCTCGAGATCGTCGGGGAAGAGGTCATGCGCAAAATCGAGCGGTGTGCCGTCCTCGGCCCAGAACCGCATATCGCGCTCATAGGCCCCGATCAGCAGGCCTTTGCCCTCTTGGCGCAGGTAATACTCCCCGTCCCGATCCGCGACCGAGGGCAAACGCCGATCCATGCCGGCAATCTCGGCAATCATCTCGGTCACGAAATACTGGTGTTCGGTGGGTTGCAGCGGCAATTCGATGCCCGCCAGCTTGGCCACTTCACGGCCCCAGAGACCGGCGGCGTTGATCACCCAAGGGGTATGAATATTGCCCTTGGGCGTCTCGACGATCCAAGACCCATCCGGCTGTTGCACCGTCGCTGTGACCGGCGTGAAACGGTGGATTTCCGCGCCCCGCTGCCGCGCCCCCACGGCATAGGCGTTGGTCACGCCCGAGGGGTCCACATTGCCGCCATCGGGCTCGTACATGATGCAGCGGATACCGTCGAAATTCACCAACGGATGCAGGCGCTCGGCCTCATCCCGGCTGACTTCGTGGAAATTCATGCCATAAAGCTTGGCCTTGGCCGCCTGAAGCCGCAGCTGATGCTCGCGATTCTCGGTCTGCGCCAGATAGAGGCTGCCGGGTTGGAACACGCCGCAGCTTTGCCCGGTCTCGGCCTCGAGCTCGTTATAGAGCTTCATCGTGTAATGTTGCAGGCGGCTGATATTGGCGCTGTCATGCAGCCCGTGGATATTGGCGGCCGCATGCCAGGTGCTGCCGGAGGTCAGTTCGTTGCGTTCCAGAAGAACGACATCGGTCCAGCCCAATTTGGTGAGGTGGTAGAGAATCGAGCATCCGATAACGCCGCCGCCGATCACGACAGCTTGTGCATGGGTCTTCATGGGGGGTCCCTCTGGAATTTTCTGCCCATATCCTGAAGTGCTGGACCGCACCCCGATTGCCGATCTCCGACATTTTCTGTCGTTATGCCGAAGTGAGGCGTGTTTTCTCTGCGTCATTCATCTGGCGAGAAACACCTCGGGGAGTTTGAGGGGCAGCGCCCCTCATTGCATCCCCCCGAAACTGCGCTGCATGAAGGCGAAAGACAAAGACACCCAAGATATACGACACATCTTGTCGCAAATCGGCATGATCTTTCCTGCGCCACTGGCAGGCTCAGGCAAAATCTCAGGGAGTTCCAAAATGAAAACCAGCACCCGTGTGGTCGTGATCGGCGGCGGTGTCGTCGGC
>NZ_JAGPVV010000015.1 GCF_018066915.1 Roseovarius sp. | reverse complement strand
GGATGGGAAAAGGAGACAGCCATGCGCCTTATCCCCCTTATCCTCGCCGCTTGCCTCGCCATGAGCCCGGCCTTTGCCCTTGACAGCAGCGCGGGAAAACTGACGGTCGAAAAAATGGTTGACCGGCTAAACGATCCTTGGGCGATGGGATTCTTGCCGGATGGCAGCCTGCTCATCACAGAAAAGTCCGGGCGTGTCATCCATATCGAAAACGGCCAGCGCCGGGAATTGGGCGGCCTGCCGGATGTCGCGACGCGCGGGCAGGGTGGCTTGCTCGACGTTCTCATTCCCCGCGATTTCGCGCAGAGCCGTCAGCTTTACTTCACCTATTCCAAGCCGCAACAGGGCGGTGCCGGCACCGCCATCGCCCACGCCCGCCTTGCCCCCGGCGCGGATAGTCTGACCGATTGGACGGTGATTTTCGAACTCGCCCCCGGCTCGTCGGGCGGGCGGCATTTCGGCTCGCGGCTGGTCGAGGGGCGCGACGGGATGCTCTACGCCAGCATCGGCGACCGGGGTGATGACGACTCTGCCCAAGACCTCTCGCGCCAGAACGGTTCGGTCGTTCGCATCGCCCGCGATGGCGCAATCCCGTCGGACAATCCGTTCACTCAAATGTCAGGCGCGCAGCCTCAAATCTGGTCCTATGGCCACCGCAACCCGCAAGGGGCGGCGCTTGACGCCAATGGTAATCTTTGGGTCGTGGAACACGGCGCGCGCGGCGGCGACGAAGTGAACCGCATCACCAAAGGGGCCAATTACGGCTGGCCGGTGATTTCCTATGGCCGCCATTACTCAGGCCTCAAAATCGGCGAAGGCACCCAGAAACCGGGGCTTGAGCAGCCCGCGCATCATTGGGACCCCTCCATCGCGCCGTCTGGCATGATGATCTATCAAGGCGATATGTTCCCGGAATGGCGCGGCGATATCCTTGTCGGATCGCTCAAATTCGACATGATTTCGAGGCTGGATGGCGCGCCGCTCTCAGAGGTCGAGCGCCTGAAATCCCGCGAAACCCAGCGTGTGCGCGATATTCGCGAGGCACCTGATGGGTCAATCTGGTTTCTCAGTGTGGGGCAGGGCGCAGCCTACCGCATCACACGCTGACAGCGATCACACCGACAAACGGGAACTATGCGCGCCGCGTTCGCGGTAGGGCGTCGTGTTGTAATGCGCCCGGTAGCATTTCGAGAAATGCGAGGGCGAGGCAAAACCACAGGCCAGCGCCACGTTGATCACCGTCATGTCGGTCTGCATCAACAGGTTGCGCGCCTTTTGCAGGCGCAGTTCCATGTAATAGCGCTTGGGGCTGCGGCTCAGATAGCGGCGGAACAACCGTTCAAGCTGTCGGGTCGACATGCCCACGTCGCGCGCCAGTGTCGCCGGGCTGATCGGCTCTTCGATATTGGTTTCCATCATCTGGATGACCTGGCTCAGCTTGGGATGCCGCACGCCGATGCGTGTGGGCACGCTCAGACGCTGCGTGTCCTGATCGGTGCGGATCGAGCTATAGATTTGCTGATCCGCCACCGCATTGGCCAGCTTTTCGCCATGGTCATCCGCGATGATGTTGAGCATGAGGTCAATCGACGATGTGCCCCCCGCCGTGCTCATCCGGTTGCCATCAATCACAAAGACCGATTTCGTCAGGGTGACGTCCTCGAACTCTTCGAGGAAACTGTCGTGGTTTTCCCAATGGATCGTCGCGCGTTTGCCATCGAGCAACCCCGCCCGCGCCAGCACATAGGACGCGGTGCAGAGCCCGCCCATGCGCAGCCCCTTGCGCGCCTCACGGCGCAGCCAGTTCAACATGCGCTTGGTCGCGGCCTTTTGCACATCCATGCCGCCACAGACCAGAACCACATCTTCACGGTTCAACTCCGACAACGGAAAGTCGAGGTTGAATCGCACCCCGGCAGAGCAGGTGATCACATCCTCGGAATCGCCCGTCAGCGCCCAGCTATAAAGCTCTTCTTCGGCCATGCGATTGGCGATGCGCAGACATTCAATGGCCGAGGCAAAGCTGAGCAAGGTGAAGTTGTCCAACAGCACAAACACAAAGCGTTTGGGCTCCTTGGGCGCTTTTACCGCGATTTTCGTGGCCTCTGACGTCATCATCACCCGATTCCCCGGCGCAACGGCCTCTCTAGCGGTCTGTCACGAAACCGTCGCGATTGACAAGAGAGGCATGGTCGATTTGCGACGCATTCTTGTGCGTTTCATATGGCCTCTTGCGCGCCGCTTTGCTACACACAGGCCTCAGATTACGTTCAATGCGGAGTAAGGACGATGACGGAATGGCAGAAAACGGGCTGGCGCGCGAAACCGCGGGTGCAGATGCCCGATTATATCGATGCCGCCGCTCTGGCCAGTGTCGAGGCACGTCTGAGGCAATATCCGCCGCTGGTTTTCGCCGGTGAGGCGCGCCGCCTCAAGCGCGCGCTTGGGGCCGCCGCACGCGGCGAGGCGTTTCTGCTCCAAGGCGGCGATTGCGCCGAGGCGTTTGATCAATTCTCTGCCGATGCGATCCGCGACACCTTCAAGGTGATGCTGCAAATGGCGATGGTGCTGACCTACGGGGCCAAGGTGCCGGTGGTCAAGGTGGGCCGCATGGCCGGGCAATTCGCCAAGCCGCGCTCGGCCCCGACAGAGGTGATTGATGGGCTGGAACTGCCCAGCTACCGCGGCGACATCATCAACGAACTGGCCTTCACCCCCGAGGCCCGCATCCCCAACCCTGAAAAGATGTTGCAGGCCTACACGCAGGCCGCCGCAACCCTCAATCTCTTGCGCGCTTTTTCAACGGGCGGGTACGCCGATGTGCATCAGGTCCATGCCTGGACCCTCGGCTTTACCGAGAGCGAGAAGGCCGCGCGCTACCGCGAGATGGCCAATCACATCTCGGACGCGCTCGACTTCATGAAGGCGGCGGGCGTGGACAGCGACAATGCGCATACGCTCAAAACCGTGGATTTCTACACCTCGCACGAGAGCCTCTTGCTGGAATACGAAGAGGCGCTCTGCCGGCTTGATTCCACCTCTGGCAAATGGCTGGCGGGGTCGGGTCATATGCTCTGGATCGGCGACCGCACCCGGCAACCCGAGGGTGCGCATGTCGAATTCCTGCGCGGCGTGCAGAACCCCATTGGCCTCAAATGCGGGCCGTCGATGACCTCTGAGGATCTGAAGCGGCTCTTGGCCACGCTGAACCCCACCAATGAGGCGGGACGCCTCTCGCTCATCGCCCGGTTTGGCGCGGGCAAAGTGGCCGAGAACCTGCCGCGCCTCATTCGCACGGTGCAGGAAGAGGGCGCGAATGTGCTCTGGGTCTGCGATCCGATGCATGGCAACACGATCAAATCCGCGACCGGCTACAAGACGCGGCCGTTCGAATTGGTGCTGCGCGAGGTGCAGGAGTTCTTTGGAATCCACAAGGCCGAGGGCACCATCCCCGGCGGCGTGCATTTCGAGATGACCGGACAGGATGTGACCGAATGCACCGGCGGCATGCGCGCGCTCTCCGAGGAAAATCTCTCGGCGCGCTACCACACCGCCTGCGATCCGCGCCTCAATGCCAGCCAGTCGCTCGAACTGGCCTTCCTTGTGGCGGAAGAGCTGAAATCCCTGCGCCATGACCGCCGTCAGGCCGAAGCTGGGTAAATGAACAGGATGACCGCAACGGGGCAAGGCCCTGTTGCGGTTTTGTGTTTTCGTCGTCGGGGGTAAAGGTCGGGGGTAAGAAATGAGCCGCGCGATCGCTGGGCCGGGGACTAGCGAAGCAACGGAAGTGACTGGCACTTTATGCTTGCCAAGTCCGTCCAGCCCACAGTCTCGCGCGCCCTCTCATAATCGCTAGGCCGCGGGACGGCCCAGCGATCGCGCGGCGGCGCTTCGCGCCTTGTTCCGCGCGGGGGCGACCTAAAGCGTGTCGATTCTCCGATAGAACGCCAAGGCCGCGCCCGGCTTACTTCACCACCCGCAAATATGCCCGCCCGCGCGGCGCACCGCGTCCACGCCACGCATCACGCAGACCGCCCGGCATCACCTCAAGCGGCCCGGCCACCGGCACCGCAGCCCCCCCAAGCGGCAGCACCCGAACCGCCTCCATCTCGAACCGCCGCGACGCACGCCCGATGTCGCCGTTTGTCACCAGACAGCCCAGTGCCCGCGACACATCGCCCAAATCGCTGCGCAGCGGCCAGAGCATGAGACGCCCGGTCATCTCGGGCCGCCCCAACCCCGCCTTGGCACGGAGGTCTATCTCCAGCCGCGCAGGCCGCTCGAAGAGATCGACCAGCGCCAGCGCAAACGCCTCTCGCGCGCTCGGGGCGATGAAACTCGACAGCGGCATGCCGCGCACCTCCATCCCCATCACGGCATTGAGATGCAGCCCCGCAACCCGCAGCCGCGTCACCCCCGGAGCAATCCGCTCGGCGATAAAGGCATTGGACAAGAGCCCGCCAATCCGGCGCGGGTCAATTTCCGAGCGGCGCGGCACATCGGGGCCCGCGCAGAGCCCCTCCCAATACCCGTGCAGGGCCTGCAGATCGCTGGCCTGCTGCGCGCTCAGCGCGCCCGCACACCCCGGCCCCAGCGCGCGTGTTATCTCGTCTTGCATGCCACGGTCCTTTCGATCCAGCCCCCGGCTCAGGGCATCCCCCAGTGCTGCGCCAGTCTGACTGGCAGAATTTACGCAGCGCCTGAAGCACCGCACGTTGCCCCAAGACTGCCACAAGTTTTCGGGAATTTGTTTAAAAATCGCGGGGATTGGTTAACCTCTGGGACAGACACGCCCCGCCGCCGGGACTTGCCAGCCGCTGGGTCACGCACTAGGACAGGCCAAAACTGCCCGCGCCGAGGAACCTTGCCGATGATCCAGTCGATGACCGCTTTTGCCACGGCCACGGGGGCCGTTTCGGGCCATAGCTGGACCTGGGAATTGCGCGGCGTGAATGGCAAGGGGCTCGATCTGCGCCTGCGCGTGCCGGACTGGATCGAGGGGCTGGAACCCGCCTTGCGGGCGCGGCTGGGGCAGGGGATCACACGCGGCAATGTCGCACTCAGCCTGCGCCTGACCAGCGACGATGCCAGCGGCCAATTGGCGGTCAACCCTGACCGGCTCGATGATGTACTGCGCGCCATGGCACTGGTCGAGGATCGCGCCATGGCCTGCGGCCTCTCGCTTGCCCCGGCCACCGCCGCCGATATCCTGTCCTTGCGCGGCGTGATCGAGGCGGGCACCGGCGAGACCGACACCAGCGCGCTCTGCGCGACGCTCTTGGCGGATTTCGAACCGGTGTTGCAGGATTTCCTTGCCATGCGCTCCGCCGAGGGCGCAGCACTGGCCAAAGTGCTGCACGCCCAACTGGACGACATAGCACGCCTGACCCAATCCGCCCATGACCTGCTCGCCCAACGCAGCGCCGACATCGCCCGCAGCCACCAGACCGCACTTGCGCGCCTGCGCGATACCGCCACCGATCTTGATCCCGCGCGTCTGGCGCAGGAACTGGCGATCTTGGCGGTCAAGCTTGACGTCACCGAAGAGCTGGACCGCCTGCGCGCCCATGTGGCGGCAACGCGGGCGCTGCTAAAGGCAGGCTCGCCCCTTGGCCGCAAGATCGACTTTCTGAGCCAGGAATTCAACCGCGAGGCCAACACGCTCTGCTCCAAGGCGCAGCACAGCGGGCTGACCGAGATCGGGCTCAACCTCAAGACCGTGATCGACCAGATGCGCGAACAGGTGCAGAATGTCGAATGACGCAGCATCCGCACTGGCGGAGTTTGAGTATTTTCACCATGAAGAAGGGCAGGGGACAGCATGAGCAACCGCAGAGGCCTCTTGATCATCCTGTCCTCGCCCTCGGGCGCGGGCAAATCCACCCTGTCGCGGCGCCTGCGCGACTGGGACGAAACCATTGCCTTTTCCGTCTCGGCCACCACCCGCGCGCCGCGCCCCGGCGAGGTGGATGGGCAGGATTATCACTTCATGACCCAAGCCCAGTTCAAACAGGATGTGGCGGCGGGTGAGATGCTGGAACATGCGCATGTGTTCGGCAATTTCTACGGCAGTCCGCGCGCGCCGGTGCAGGCGGCCATTGATGCAGGGCGCGACGTGCTCTTTGACATCGACTGGCAAGGCGCGCAGCAGATCCGCAACTCGGCCCTTGGCGCGCATACGCTCTCGATCTTTCTGCTTCCCCCCTCGATCCGCGAATTGCACCGCAGGCTGGAAACACGCGGGCAGGATACCCCCGAGGTCATCGCCAAACGGATGGAGAAAAGCTGGGACGAGATCAGCCACTGGGATGGCTATGATTTTGTGCTGATCAATGACAACCTGGATGCCACAGAGGCGCGGCTCAAGACCATCATCGAGGCCACGCGCCTGCGCCGCAGCCAACAGCCGGGCCTGACCGCGCATGTGCGCGCGCTGCAAACCGAATTCGAGGAGATGCAATGACGATCTATACGCTCGATGGCCACGCGCCGCAGATTGCCCAAGACAGCTGGATCGCCCCCGATGCCAACCTGATCGGCAAAGTGGTGATCGAGGATCTGGCCTCGGTCTGGTTCGGCTGCACCCTGCGCGGCGATAACGAGGAAATCCGCGTGGGCGCGGGCAGCAATGTGCAGGAAAACTGCGTCATGCACACTGATATGGGTTATCCGCTCGTCATCGGGCCGGGCTGCACCATCGGGCACAAGGCGATGCTGCATGGCTGCATTTTGGAAGAGAATGTGCTGATCGGCATGGGGGCCACGGTGCTCAATGGCGCGCGCATCGGACGCAACAGCCTGATTGGCGCAGGCGCCTTGATCACCGAAGGCAAGGTCATCCCCGAAGGCAGCCTTGTCATGGGGGCGCCGGGTCGGGTGGTGCGCAGTCTTGACGAGGCGGCGATTGCCACGCTGCGCGCCACGGCGCTGCATTACCAACAGAATATGCGCCGGTACCGCTCCGGTCTTGTGGCGCTCTGACCCGCGATGCAGGGTCTGGCCACGGTTCTGGCAGGTATCCCGATGGCCGCCATTCTGGTGGGGCCGGATGATCGCATCATCGCCGCCAATCAGGGCGCGCGCGACATGCTGGGGCAGGGGCTTGAGGGGCGTCACCTGCTGACCGCGCTCCGGCAACCCGATGTGCTCGAGGCGATCGAGGCCAGCTTGCGCGATCGTCTGCCGCGCAAGATCACCTATCAGACCTCAGAGGCCGGGCGCGACAGCAGCTTTCAGGTGCATGTGGGCTATGTGGAAACCAGCGATGCGCGCGGCACGCTGGTCTGTTTCGAGGATCTGACCGAACGCGAACATGCAGCCCAGATGCGCCGTGATTTCGTGGCCAATGTCAGCCACGAATTGCGCACGCCGCTCACGGCGCTGATGGGATTCATCGAAACGCTGCAAGGGCCCGCGCGCCACGATCAGGCCGCCATCGACCGTTTTCTGGGGATCATGCAATCCGAGGCGGCGCGGATGGAACGCCTTGTGCGGGATCTTCTGTCGCTCAGCCGGGTCGAGAGCGAAGAGCGCGTGCGCCCGCGCGACGAGGTCAATCTGGGGCAGGTGATCGGCTCGGTTCTGCATGCGTTGCGCCCCTTGGCGCGCGACCGCGCCTGCGACATCACCTTTGATCCCCCCGAAGGCATGGTGGTGCGCGGCAATGACGACCAGTTGCAGCAGGTCTTTACCAACCTTGTTGAAAACGCGATCAAATATGGGGGCAAGGACAACCGCATCACGATCACGCTGGAACGGACCCCGCGTGATGCCACCCTGCGCGCCCCGGCCATTGTGGCGCGTGTCCGCGATCAGGGCCCCGGCATCGACCCGCTGCATATCCCCCGCCTGACCGAACGGTTTTACCGTGTCGACACCCATCGCTCGCGCGAGATGGGGGGCACGGGCCTCGGCCTCGCCATCGTCAAGCATATCGTCAACCGCCACAGGGGACGGCTGCGAATCTCCTCCACCCCCGGTGACGGCAGCGAATTCTCGGTGATTCTGCCGCAATGGGACCGCCAAGAGGTCTGAGCGCGCCGCAGGGACCGGGAAAAAACCACCTGAATCCCCCAAGTTCCCTATCTGTCATAAAACCGTTACATAAGTGTAACAAAAGCGTTGTGGTTCTGACCTAGTGCTGGCCCCCGAGGTCGCCCCTGCCTGGGCGTCCCGTGAAACCGAACTCAGGAGCAACTCATGCTGTTCAAATCCACCGTTTCCGCCCTGGCCCTGACGGCCCTCGCCGCTGGCACCGCCGCGGCCCGTGACAACATTCAGATCGCAGGCTCCTCGACCGTGCTGCCCTATGCCGCCATCGTCGCCGAAGCCTTTGGCGAAAACTTTGATTTCCCCACCCCGGTCGTTGAATCCGGCGGGTCGGGCGCTGGCCGCAAGAAACTCTGCGAAGGCGTTGGTGAGAACACCATCGACATCGCCAACTCGTCCTCGCGCATCAAGCAGTCGGATATCGACCTCTGCGCGCAGAATGGCGTGACCGAGATCATGGAAGTCCGCATTGGCTATGATGGCATCGTCTTTGCCTCTGACATCAACGGCCCCGCCTATGCCTTCACCCCGGCCGACTGGCATGCGGCTCTGGCCGCTCAGGTTGCCAAGGATGGCGCTCTGGCCGACAACACCAACAAGGTCTGGTCCGACGTGCGCGCCGACCTGCCCGGCGAAGAAATCCTGGCGTTCGTGCCCGGCACCAAGCACGGCACCCGCGAAGTCTTTGACGAAAAGGTGATCATCGCCGGTTGCGAAGAGAATGGCACCTATGACCTGCATCTCGCAGCCAATGGCGGCGACGCGAAAGCCGCAGAAAAGGCCTGCATGGCGCTGCGCACCGATGGCGTGTCCATCGACATCGACGGCGACTACACCGAAACGCTGGCCCGCGTGGATGCCAACAAGAACGGCATCGGCGTCTTTGGTCTCTCGTTCTACCAGAACAACACCGACAAGCTTCAGGTTGCCACCATGGGCGGCGTCGAGCCGTCGGTTGAAACGATCGCTTCGGGTGACTACCCGGTGTCGCGTCCGCTCTTCTTCTACGTCAAGAACGCGCATCTCGACGTGATCCCCGGCATGCAGGAATATATCGAGTTCTTCGTGTCCGACGAAATCGCAGGCCCCGATGGCCCGCTCTCGGCCTATGGCCTCGTGTCCGATCCCGAGCTTGCCAAGACTCAGGAAATGGTTGCCAACCGCGTCCCCATGGGCGTGCTGAACTAAGACCAAGACCTCCGAGGGGTGGCGCATCTGCGCCATCCCTCCCTTTTTGGCGGAGAGCAGATGAGTACCGGTTATATCACCCTGATCGTGCTCGGCCTGTGTGGGCTGGGCTTTTTCTTGGGGCGCGCACGCGCTTTCGCAACCTCCAAGGCCACGGGCAAGAAATTGCACTCCCTGCCGAATTACTATGGTCAGGCGGTTGCGCTCTACACGGCGGTCCCGGCCCTTTTGCTGATGCTCGCCTGGCTCTTCGTGCAACCCTTGCTGATCGAGGGCCGCATCGCCGGTATGATCCCCGATAGCGTGATCCCCGAAGGCGGGGCCAAGAGCCTTGTGATGGCTGATGTACGCCGCATCGCCGATGGGCTGGATGCGCTGATGGTGGCGGGGCAGATGTCCGAGGATGATCTGGACGCCATGCGCGCCGATTTCACCGATATCCGCAACCGCTTGGGCAATGTCGGTGTGGCGCTTGGCTCTGACGTGCCGGTGCCGGTGTTCGAGGCAGCCAAAGAGTTGCGCACGTCGCAGAACTCCGGCCATTTCCTGATGACCCTCGCGGTGCTGGGTCTGGCGATTGGCCTGCTCATCTGGTCTTGGACGCGGGTGAACCCGGATCAACGCGCGCGCAACGCCTCTGAGACCTTTATTCTGGCGCTCCTCATCGGGGCCTCGTTGGTGGCTATTCTCACCACCGTCGGCATCGTCGCCTCGCTGCTTTTCGAGACGATCAATTTCTTCAAGATGTATCCGGCCCGCGATTTCTTCTTCTCGACCGTCTGGAACCCGCAATTTCGCGGCGGCTCTGATCTGGGCATCCTGCCGCTCTTGTGGGGCACGCTTTACGTGAGCTTTCTGGCGCTGCTGGTGGCGGTGCCGCTGGGGCTGATGATCGCCATCTATCTGGCAGAATACGCCAGCAAACCGCTGCGCGCCTTTGCCAAACCGGCAATCGAGGTGCTGGCCGGCATCCCCACCATCGTCTACGGGCTCTTTGCCCTGATCACCGTGGGGCCATTCCTGCGCGACTATATCGCGTCGCCTCTGGGGCTTGGTTCTTCGTCCTCATCGGTGCTGACTGCCGGTCTGGTGATGGGCATCATGCTTATTCCGTTCGTCTCCTCGCTCTCGGATGACATCATCAACGCGGTGCCGCAATCCATGCGGGATGGCTCTTACGGTCTCGGGGCCACCAAATCGGAAACCATCAAGCAGGTGATCCTGCCCGCGGCCCTGCCGGGTGTGGTGGGCGCCATCCTTCTGGCCGCCTCCCGCGCCATTGGCGAGACGATGATCGTCGTCATGGGGGCAGGGGCCGCCGCCAAACTCGGCCTCAACCCGTTTGAGGCCATGACCACCATCACCGTCAAGATCGTGAGCCAGTTGACCGGCGACACCGAATTCGCCAGCCCCGAAACGCTGGTGGCCTTCGCGCTTGGCCTCACGCTCTTTGTCTTTACGCTGGGGCTCAACGTCCTCGCCCTCGTGATCGTGCGCAAATACCGGGAGCAGTACGAATGACCGATTTCACCGCCTCAGACGCCGTCCCGGCTCCGCGCAAGGGCTCCTTGCTGACGCAGGACGCGCGCACCAAGCAGCGCAATGCCAAAGAGGCACGCTTTCGCATGATGGGGCTGATTGCCGTCACCATCGGCGTGCTCTCTCTGGTGGGGCTGCTGACCTCGATCCTTGCCAGTGGCCTGTCGTCCTTTCAACAGACCTATGTCGAACTCGAGGTCTATCTCGACCCTGCCAAACTCGACAAGAAGGGCGACCGCAATCCCGACGACATCGCCAAGGTCTCGACCTTTGGCTACACCCCGCTGATCGAGGCGGCGATGCTCTCGGCCATCGAGCGCACGGGTGCTGTTTCAGACGTCGCCAATACCAAGGCAGCGGGCGAGTTGATTTCCAAGGAGGCCCCCGCCACCCTGCGTGATTTCGTCTTGGCCAACCCCGACTTGATCGGCGAAACCGTGCAATTCGATCTGCTTGCCGCAGGGCGCATCGACGGCTTTTTCAAAGGCCGCGTGACGATGGAAAGCGCGGCCCTTGACCGCAATGTCTCGCCCGAGCAACTCCAACTTGCCCAACAACTCAAAGAGGCGGGTATCCTAAGAACCAAGTTCAACTGGGCCTTCTTCACCGCGCCCGATGCCTCTGACACCCGCCCCGAGGCGGCCGGTCTGGGTGTGGCGATCATCGGCTCGGCCTATATGATGCTGATCGTGCTGGTTCTCTCGCTGCCCTTGGGGGTCGCGGCCTCAATCTATCTCGAGGAGTTCGCGCCCAAGAACCGCTGGACCGACCTGATCGAGGTGAATATCTCGAACCTTGCGGCGGTGCCCTCCATCGTATTCGGTATCCTTGGCCTTGCGATCTTCATCAACATGGTGGGCCTGCCGCAATCGGCCCCCATCGTGGGCGGTCTCGTGCTCACGCTGATGACGCTTCCGACCATCATTATCGCCACGCGCGCAGCGCTCAAATCCGTGCCCCCCTCGATCCGCGATGCGGCGCTTGGTGTGGGTGCGTCCAAGATGCAGGCGATCTTTCACCACGTCCTGCCGCTTGCCATGCCCGGCATCCTCACGGGCGCGATCATCGGTCTGGCACAGGCGCTCGGCGAAACCGCGCCGCTTCTGCTGATCGGCATGGTGGCCTTTGTGCGCGAATATCCCGGTGGCCCGCCCGAAGGCTTCTTTGACCCCGCCGCCGCCCTCCCAGTGCAGGTCTACAACTGGACCCAGCGGGGCGACCCGGCGTTCGTGGAACGCGCGTCCGGGGCCATCATCGTGCTGCTCGTCTTTCTCGTGATCATGAACATCGCCGCCATCCTGCTGCGCAGACGGTTTGAACGCCGCTGGTAAACAAAGGTATAGACCCATGTATGACGCCCCAAAATTCGCGGAGACGAAAGTGACCAACAACGACATCAAGATCGCCGCGCGCAAGGTGCAGGTCTATTATGGCGACACCCATGCCATCAAGGACGTGAATGTCGATATCCTCGACAAGACCGTGACCGCCTTTATTGGCCCGTCGGGCTGTGGCAAATCCACCTTTCTGCGCTGCATCAACCGGATGAACGACACCATCGACATTTGCCGCGTCGAAGGGGATATCCGCATCGACGGCGAAGATGTCTATGACAAGAAGGTCGATCCGGTGCAGTTGCGCGCCAAGGTGGGCATGGTGTTCCAGAAACCCAACCCGTTCCCCAAATCGATCTATGACAACGTGGCCTACGGGCCCCGCATCCATGGCCTCGCCCGCACCAAATCCGAACTGGACGAGATCGTCGAAAAATCCCTGCGCCGCGCCGCACTCTGGAACGAGGCCAAGGATCGTCTTGACCAGCCCGGCACCGGCCTCTCGGGGGGCCAGCAACAGCGCCTCTGCATCGCCCGCGCTGTGGCCACCTCGCCCGAGGTGCTCTTGATGGACGAACCCTGCTCGGCGCTCGATCCCATCGCCACAGCGCAGGTCGAGGAACTCATTGACGAACTGCGGCAGGAGTTTTCCGTGGTCATCGTCACCCATTCGATGCAGCAGGCCGCCCGCGTCAGCCAGAAGACCGCCTTCTTCCACTTGGGTCATCTCGTCGAATTTGGCGACACCGGCCAGATTTTCACCAACCCCAAGGATGAGCGCACCGAAAGCTACATCACCGGGCGTATTGGCTAAGGAACACTCCATGTCCGACCATCAGCACATCGTCTCCTCCTTCGACCGCGACCTCGAGACCATTCAGGCCCATATCATGAAGATGGGCGGCATGGTCGAACGCGCAATCTCCGACGCCGCCCGCTCGCTCGAAACCCGCGACGACGAGCTGGCCGAAGAGGTGCGTGGCCGCGACAAGGCCATCGACGCGCTCGAAGAGCAGATCAACGAAGAGGCCGCCCGCGTTCTGGCCCTGCGGTCGCCCGCCGCGCGCGACCTGCGCGTTGTCCTGACCGTGATCAAGATTTCCGCCAGCCTCGAACGCATCGGCGACTATGCCAAGAACATGGCCAAGCGCACCTCGGTCCTCAGCCAGATGACCGCCGTCAACGGCTCGCCCTCGGCGCTGCGCCGCATGGCCCGCGAGGTCGAGGAAATGCTGAAAGATGTGCTCGACGCCTACATCCAGCGCGACATGGATCTCGCCCATGAGGTGATCCGCCGCGATCAGGATGTCGATCAGATGTATAACGCGATCTTCCGCGAATTCCTGACCTTCATGATGGAAGACCCGCGCAACATCACGCCCTGCATGCACCTGCATTTCATCGCCAAGAACACCGAACGCATGGGCGATCTTGTCACCTCCATCGCCGAACAGGTGGTCTATCTTGTGTCCGGCTCTTTCCCCGACGATCCGCGCCCCAAGAGCGATACAACCTCGGTTGATCCCAGTCTCGCGCCCAAGGGCAGCCACTAAGTAAAGGAGGCGCCGATGTCCGCAGATCAACCCATCGTCCTTTTGGTCGAGGACGAACCGGCGCAGCGCGAAGTGCTGGGCTACAATCTTCAGGCCGACGGCTTTCATGTGCTCACCGCCAGCAATGGCGAAGAGGCGCTGCTCATGGTCTCGGAAATGCCGCCCGATATCATCGTTCTCGACTGGATGATGCCCAATGTCTCGGGCATCGAGGTCTGCCGTCAGCTCAAGACTCGCTCGGAAACGCGCGGCATCCCGATCATCATGCTCTCGGCCCGCTCCGAAGAGGTGGACCGCGTGCGTGGGTTGGAGACGGGCGCCGATGACTATGTGATCAAGCCTTATTCGCTGGTCGAACTGATGGCCCGCGTGCGCGCGCAACTGCGCCGCACCCGTCCCGCCACCGTGGGCGAGCGGCTGGAATATCTCGACATCGTGCTCGATGCCGAAACCCACCGCGTGACCCGCAGCGAAAAGCCGCTGAAACTCGGCCCGACCGAATTTCGCCTGCTGTCCACCTTCATGGAAAAGCCCGGTCGCGTCTGGTCACGCGAGCAACTCTTGGACCGCGTCTGGGGCCGGGATATCTATGTCGACACCCGCACCGTCGATGTTCATATCGGCCGGTTGCGCAAGGCGCTCTGCCAATATGGCGGCGACGATCCCCTGCGCACCGTGCGCGGCGCGGGCTATGCCTTGGGCTGATCCCCGTCAGCGCGGTAACAGGTCTTCGTCCTCGGCCTGTCCTGCCAGCCAATCGCGGAACTTGCAGAGCGCCGGATCACGCCCGTTCTGGACCGGCCAGACAAGGTAATAAGCCCCAGAAATCAGCGTCTTGTCGCCCCAAGCTGATCTAAGCCGCCCCGTCGCCAGATCCTGCTCGGCCAAGTAATCCGGCAAGAGCGCCACGCCCAACCCATGCAATGCCGCCTGCGTGATGGTTGAAAATTGATCATAGATCGTGCCGCTCACCTTGGCCCCGGTCACGCCCTGCGCCTCGAACCACGCAGGCCAGGCACCGGGCCGCGTCTCGATTTGCAAGAGCGGCAAGTGCAAGAGGTCCTTCGCCTGTGTGATCGGCGCATGACGTGCCAGAAACTCGGGCGTTGCCACCGCCACAACCCGCTCTGTCCGCAGCCGTAACGCCTCGGTCCCAAGCCAATCCGCTTTGCCAAAATGTATAGCCGCATCAAATGGTTCTGCAGCAAAGTTAAACGGTTTCAACCGGGTTGAGAGGTTGATCGTCACCTCCGGATAGAGCCGCGCGAACTCGGCCAGTCGCGGCACCAGCCAGCGCATGCCGAACGTGGGCAGAATCGCAAGGCTCAGGCTGCCCCCCGCCGGATTCGCCGTCAGCGTGAGCGACGCTTGCGCAATCTGTTGCAACGCGCCCCGGATTTTATCCGCATATTCCGCCGCCTCCGGGGTCAGGTGAATGCCGCGCCCGTGCCGCACGATCAACCCCACGCCAAGCTGATCTTCCAATGTTTTCAATTGCCTGCTGACCGCACTTTGCGTTTGCGACAATTCCGCCGCCGCCGCCGTGGCGCTGCCCAGACGGTCCAGCGCCTCCAGCGCGCGCAAGGATGATATCGACGGAAGAAAGCGGCGGGGCAGGGTCATTCTTGCGGTTTACTCATATGTCCATGTGAATTTATCGTTATTCATCGGCGTTTTGCCAGTGTAACCTGTCCTCAACTCGGAAAATACGCCACAGGAGCTCGCCATGAACGCCAATACCCCGACGCTGCGCGCCAAGGATGCCCCGGATCTCAACGCTTTTGACTGGGCCGATCCCTTCCGCCTCAATGATCAACTCTCCGAAGAAGAGCGCATGATCACCGAGAGCGCGCGCACCTTTGCGCAAGAGGTGCTGCAACCGCGCGTCATCGCCGCCTACCGCGAAGAGCGTGTTGATCCCGGTATTTTCAAGGAAATGGGCCAGATGGGCCTATTGGGCACCACCATTCCCGAGGAATACGGCGGGCTGGGGGCCAACTATGTCTCTTACGGTCTCGTCGCCCGCGAAATCGAGCGGGTTGATTCGGGCTACCGTTCGATGATGAGCGTGCAATCGTCGCTCGTGATGTATCCGATCTACGCCTACGGGTCGGAAGAGCAGCGCCGCAAATACCTGCCCGGTCTGGCCAGTGGCGACCTCATCGGCTGCTTTGGCCTGACAGAGCCGGATGCGGGCAGCGACCCCGCAGGCATGAAAACCCGCGCCGTGCGCACCGACAGCGGCTATCGCCTGACCGGCTCCAAGATGTGGATTTCCAACAGCCCCATCGCCGATGTCTTCGTGGTCTGGGCCAAATCCGAGGCGCATGACGGCAAGATCCGCGGCTTCATTCTCGAAAAGGGTATGAAGGGTCTGAGCGCCCCCAAGGTCGGCGGCAAACTCAGCTTGCGCGCCTCTGTCACAGGCGAGATCGTGATGGACAATGTCGAGGTGCCCGAGTCCGCACTTCTGCCCAATGTTCAAGGACTTAAAGGGCCCTTTGGATGTCTCAACCGCGCCCGCTATGGCATTGCTTGGGGCGTCATGGGGGCCGCTGAATTCTGCTGGCACGCGTCCCGGCAATACGGGCTCGATCGCAAACAATTCAACCGCCCGCTCGCCCAGACCCAGCTTTTCCAGTTGAAACTGGCCAATATGCAAACCGAAATCACCCTCGGGCTGCAGGCCGCCCTGCGCGTCGGCCGCCTGATGGACGAGGCCAACGCCGCCCCCGAAATGATCTCTATGATCAAACGCAACAATTGCGGCAAGGCGCTCGAGATTGCCCGCCACGCCCGCGACATGCACGGCGGCAACGGCATTTCCGAGGAGTTTCAGGTCATTCGCCACATGGTCAATCTCGAAACGGTCAATACCTACGAGGGCACGCATGATGTGCATGCGCTCATCCTTGGCCGGGCGCAGACCGGACTTCAGGCGTTCTTCTGATCCATGCCGGGCCTTGGCAACCTCTGGCGCGAGAGCGCTCTCGAGACCTTTGCAGCGCCGCCTTTGCGCGGCGAACGCATGGTGGATCTGGCCATCATCGGCGCGGGGTTCACGGGCCTGTCGGCGGCGCTGCATGCCGCAGGGCAGGGGGCCGATGTGGCGGTGCTCGAGGCCGAAACTGTGGGCGAGGGGGGCTCTGGCCGCAACGTGGGCCTTGTCAACGCAGGGCTATGGCTCCCGCCCGATGAGGTGTGCAAGATCCTCGGGGTAGAGGCGGGCGAACATCTGAACACGGTTCTGGCCGAGGCCCCAACGCTGGTCTTTGACCTCATTGCACAGCATGACATCGCCTGCGAGGCCACCCGCAACGGCACCCTGCATCTCGCCCACGCGCCCAAGGCCATG
>NZ_JAGPVV010000351.1 GCF_018066915.1 Roseovarius sp. | reverse complement strand
CGACCTATGACGTGCCTCTACGCCCCAACCGCGTGCATCCGCTCTGGCGCACCGACCACAACAACAACGTCGGCATCGGCGCGCCGGAGATTGAGTATGCCTACGAGCCCGAGGGCGATTGGATCGACCTCATCACCGTCCACAAGGGCGGCCTCTTTGGCACCGATTACCGCATGCTTTTCCCCTCTGACGGGATCGAGGGGATCAAACGGTTCTACCTCGATAGCCTTGTCGCCTTTGGCAAACGCGGGCTGGCCTGTCAGCCCGCGATCATCGGCATTGGCCTTGGGGGGTCCAAGGATACCTGCATGGTTCTGGGCAAGCGCGCTGCCTGCCTGCGCGTCGTGGGCAGCGAGAATCCGGACCCAAGGATTGCCGCGCTGGAGCGCGAGTTCAAGGATCTGGGCAATTCCATCGGCATGGGGGCCATGGGATTTGTCGGCAAGAATATGGTGATCAATTGCAACATCGAGGCGGGCTATTGCCACACCGGGGGCATGCAGATGTCTGTGCATGCCTTTTGCCTGTCGTCGCGCCGGGCGGTCGCGCGCCTCTATCCTGATGGGCGCGTCGCATACCGCACAGATCCCGATTGGTTCACCCCCTATCAGCGCCGCGAAACCGTCGAATGGCAGTGCGGCGCACAGGAGGCGGCAGAATGACGAAACCCCGCGAAATCCGCCTGAGCACCACGCCGACGCCCGAGGCGCTTGCTGAGCTGCGCCTTGGCGATATCGTCTATCTTGATGGGTTGCTCTATACCGCCCGCGAAGGCGTCTACATGCGTGCGCTTGAGGAAAAGGCGAATATCCCGTTGGAATTGCCCAGCCAGAGCGCCACGAATTTCCATTGCTCCCCCGCTGCCGCCATTTGTCCCGATGGGTCGTTCAACATGGGGGCTGTCACCGCAACTGCCTCGTTCCGCTTTGCCAAATGGTTGCCCGAGTGGATGGCCAAGACCGGCGCCAAGCTGATCATCGGCAAAGGCGGCATGTCGTCCAAAGATTACAAATCCTATTTCGTGCCCAATGGCGCAATTTACCTCTCGACCGTGGGCTATGGCACCGGCGCGCTCTTGGGTCGTGGCATCGAAAAGGTCGAGGCGGTGCATTGGCAAGAGGAACTGGGTCTGGCGCAGGCGATGTGGGTTATTCGCTGCAACAAGATGGGGCCGTTCATTGTGGCCTCTGATCTGGACGGTAATTGCCTCTTTGAACGCGAGAACGCCAAGATCGCCAAGAACCTCGAACGGGTCTACGAGGGCACCCGTCCCGCGACCCTCAAACGCTATGGCGAGACCGATGACCGCTCTGATGAGGTGATTGGCTAGAGCATTTCGCGCAGCAGCAGAACCACGCCTGAAACCAAGGTCATCAGGATCAGCAACCGGCGAAAGGCCGTATCGCTCAGGCGTTTGAACACCGTGATCCCGAGTTGCGCCGCCAAGAGTGCGGCTGGAATGGCAATCGCGAGATAAATCAACGTCTCGCGCGTATAGGCCCCCTTGAGCGCCAAGAGGATCGTCGTGACCGCCAGAACCACCACATTGAAGGGCTGCAAAACGGCGCGTGTCTCTTGCTTGGGCCAGGGACGCAGCGCGCACCACATCATCGGCAGCGCGCCAGAGAGCGAGGCGGCACCGCCCAGAACGCCTCCCAGAAACCCAACAAGCATATCCCAAAACGGTGTTGAACGCTCAAACCTTGGCAACCGCGCGCGCAGCGTGAAATAGCCGCCATAGAGCAAAAGCATCGCTGCCACGACAGCCTTGAGCGTGCCCGCGTCGATCACGCTGAGGATCAGAACGCCCAAGGGTATCCCAATCAACCCCGGCAGCAGAAAGCGCGCCAGCCGTCGTGGGTTTTCTCCGATGGCATCGCGCACCACCCAGACCCCTTGCAGCCCGGTCACAACCGAGAGCACGACCAGCATCGCCACCGCTTGCAGGGGTGGGATCACGGTGAGAAAGAATCCAAGCGCAAAAAGTGCTGTGCCAAATCCCGCGAGCCCGTTGATAAACCCCCCCGCCGCAGCCCCGGTGATGACGTAGAGAACCGTGTCGGAATTCATCCGGCGGGACCTCGGGCAGAGGGGGTAAAAATGCCGATCTCGACCGCCCCGATCAGGGCCTTGTGGATTTCCTGAATAATACGCATGCGCGGGTTGTCGCGGCGATGGGCCAAGGTCAGTTGTCGCACTGGCGCGCCTTGGGGCAAGGGCAGTCGGCGCAGCGGCAAAGGGTTGACGCCGCGCACACAACGCGCAGGCACGATGGACACGCCAAGCCCTGCAAGCACCATGCTCGAAATCGCCTCTAGCCCCTGCAACTCCATGGTGACCGACACGGCAATACCGTTTTCGCGCAGCCAACCGTCGATCAACCCGCCCACCACGGCATCCCGGTTAAAGCGGATAAAGGGGTTATTGGTCAGCAGATCGCGCACATCGTCGCCCTCGATCTCTTGGGGCACCAACAACTCCATAGGCTCCTGCGCGATATCCGCATGGTCAAGTTCGGGGGGCAACGGGCCTTGCCGCGACAGGATGGCAGCATCAAGCGCGCCGCGCTCGACCTCGGCAATCAGTTGGGTCGTCATGCCCGGCACGATCCGCACATGCAGATCCGTGAAGCTGTCCTTGAGCAACCGCACCGACAGGGGCGTGAGCCCGGTCAGGGTCATCGGCACAGCGCCAAGCGAGATTTCGCCGCGAAACCCTTCGTCGCCCAGAACAGATGGCACGATGGCATCATAGGCACGCACCACATCACGGGCCCTTGCCACCAAGGCCCGCCCGGTCGGGGTCAGTTCCGGGGATCGGCGCGAGCGATCAAAGAGCGGCACGCCCCATTCTTCCTCGAGACTTCGCATCTGCTGGCTGACGGCGGCATGGGTGACAAACACCGCCTCGGCTGCGGCGCTAAAGGTCTTGTGATCGTCCACCGCAATCAGGGTGCGCAAGCGCCGGATTGACATGCCCTGCCTCTTCCGTAAGATTTTGTAACACATGCTGTAACGGAATATTGCTTATATTAAGCGTGCCTTAAAGTTACACCTAAAGCCGACGGCGTTGCAATCCGCGATCACCCTGCCGCCGACACCACAGAGGAGGAGGAAAACATGAAGCTGAGACAGTTGGGCGCGGTTTGCGCCATGGGACTTGGCCTGACGGCAACCGCCGCATTGGCCGAATATCCCGAACGCCCCATCAACATGGTCATTCCCTATGGCGCAGGCGGCGCGACCGATATTTCGGCCCGCACCATCGCAGAGCCCTTGGGCACCGTGGTCGGCAAGCCGTTGGTCATGTCGAACATCACCGGGGCAGGGGGCGCCACGGGATCGGTCGCGGTGCAGAATGCCAAGGGCGATGGCTATACCATGCTCTTTGCCCGTGTAGGCTCGCACACGGTCAACCCGGCGATGAAGGCAACGCTTCCCTATACACTCGATGATTTCCGCTTTGTGACGGTCTATGAAATCAACCCCGTCGCCTGTGCCGTGCGCCCCGATTCCGGTATCGAGACGATCGAGGATCTCATCGCCCTGACGGAATCCGAGGGCTCCAGCTATAGCTCTTCCGGCGTGGGCTCGATGCTGCATCTCGCGGCGGTGATGGTGCTGGACGAATTCGGCGTGGAGAACCCGCTCGACAAGGCGATCCACATTCCCCAAGGCGGCGGTGGCGAGGCGGCAACTGCTGTTCTCAATGGCACCGTGACCTTTATCTGCACCAACACATCCGCGCTCGCCAATTTCGTGGCCAATGGGCAGTTAAAGCCGATCCTCGTGACCACCGCCGAACCGGTGCCGGGCTTTGATGCGCCGACCGCTGTTGATCTGGGCAAACCTGATCTCACGCAGCTTGTGGGTTGGACTGGCATTGCCGGGCCGGATGACCTGCCGGATGATGTGGCCGCCAAATGGGGCGAGTGGATGACTGCCGCCGCAGGAGACCCGAAATTCGTGGAGCAGATGAGCGCAATGGGCTCTGTGATCAACGTCATGAGCCCCGAAGAGGCCAACGCCTTTATCCAGACGCAATACGAAACCTTCCGTGCGCTGGTCGATAAGCTCGGCATGCGGATCGAAGGCTGAAGTCTGTCGCACGCATAGGCCGGGCGCAGAGGTGCCCGGCCTACCAAGGCCAGCAAACTGATCGGGGAGGATCAGGGTGAACAAACGCACGATACAGCTGCACCTGGGCCTCGGTGCCTGTGCGGCCTGTCTTTTCATGATCCTCTACGCCATTCCCTATTGGATCTCTGCCCCCAGCAATATGCGCAATATCGTCCTCTCGCCCCGGTTCTGGCCCTACGCCATTGCTGGGCTGACAGGGCTTGTGGGCCTCGGAATATTGTTTACCAACCGGAAGTCGGAGGCCGATGATGCCCCCGTCAATGACCCGATTGAAGATCCCGGTGCGGGTCTGATCAGGCTGGCGGGCATGGCGGTGCTGATGGCTGTCACCTTCTGGCTCTTGCCGCGCATCGGTATGGTCTGGGCCTCGATGTTGGCCTTTGCGTCGCTCGCCTTTCTGGTCAAGACGCGCCATCCCAAAACCGCGTTGATCTGTGCCGTGCTGGTTCCGCTCCTGCTCTATGGCTTCTTTGCCCATGTCGCGGGGGTCGCCATCCCGCAGGGCGAGTATGTGAGGCTGCCATGAGCATGATTGACAGCATCCTCGCCGGTCTCGCGCTGGTCGGTAATGTCGAGGCGCTTGTCTCGCTCGCCATCGGAATTGTGATCGGCGTGATCGGCGGCGCGATTCCGGGCATTTCGGCCACGATGGCGGTGGCGCTCACTCTGCCGTTTACCTTTCCCATGCAGCCGATCAACGGCATTCTGATGCTTCTAGGGGTCTACAAAGGCGGCATCTTTGGCGGCTCGATCCCGGCCATTCTGATCAAGACACCGGGCACGCCTGCCTCGTCGGCCACGGTGCTCGACGGGCATCCGATGGCGGCACGCGGCGAGGCGGGGCGCGCGCTTGGTATGGCGCTCTGGGCGTCCTGCACGGCGGATGTGATCTCGAATCTCGCGCTGATCCTTTTCGCGGGCTGGCTTGCGTCTTTCGCGCTCAGCTTTGGACCGCCGGAGTTCTTTGCCCTCATCCTCTTCTCGCTCACGATCATTGCGGGCGTGTCGGGCGAGAGTCTCTTGCGCGGCGCTCTCGCGGCGCTCTTGGGGCTGCTCTTGGCGACCATCGGTCTTGATCTTGTCTATGGCACCAACCGCTTCACTTTTGGCGATCCCAACCTGATGGGCGGGCTGAATTTCATCGCGGTGCTGATCGGCCTCTTTGCCATCCCCGAGGTCATCAACATGGTCTGGCATCCCACGGGCCATATGGGCAAGGTGCAGACATTAGGCAGCAAATGGGTCACTTTTGCCGATTACAAACGCTGTTTCCGCTCCATCGTGCGCGGCAGCTTCATCGGTGTCTTTCTGGGCGCGATCCCCGGCATTGGAGCGGCCCCTGCGGCCTTTCTGAGCTATTCCGAGGCCCGGCGAAAATCCCCCAACAAGGCCAATTTCGGCAAAGGCGAGATCGAGGGCGTCGCGGCCTCTGAGGCGGGCAATAACGGCGTGGCGGGTGCCACTCTGATCCCGCTTCTGGCGCTTGGCGTGCCGGGCGATGTGATCACCGCGATCATTATCGGGGCCTTCATGGTGCATGGGTTACAGCCGGGGCCGATGATGTTCGTGATGAACGTCGATATCATCTATGGCCTTTTTATTGGTCTGATCTTTTCCTCAGGCCTGCTCTTTATCGTCGGCGGTCTGGCCATTCGCGGCTTTAAACCCGTGGCCGATATCCCCAAGCGTATCCTGATGCCGATTGTCCTCGTGCTCTGCATCTACGGCGTCTTTGCGGTCAACAACAACATCTTTGATGTGGGCGTCATGTTCGTGATGGGCTGGGTGGGGTTTTTCATGTCCCGCTATCACATTCCCGCCGCGCCTTTTCTGATCGCCTTCATTCTGGGCCCCCTGCTCGAGGATAATTTCCGTAAATCCATGCTGATGTCAGGCGGCTCGCCTGATGTGCTCTTGCGGGGGCCGATCACGTGGTTCTTCTGGGCCCTGACCCTGATCGCGGTCGTGGCGATTGCGCGTGGCACGCTGGACAAGGCGCGCGACAAGGGCTGAGCTTGCCTCGTCTTTGACCATCTTGCGCGGGTTTGCAGCCTGATAAGATTTTCGTGACTCGCCGCTCTGGAGGCTATGAAAGCAATGCTTCCCTTAATATATTCAAAAACGATAATATAATCGTCGGGTCTCCCTGACGTGCTTTTGCCATGGCGAGAGAGGAAGAAAGATGACGGGTATCGAAACCGAATTTACCCCGCTGATGTCATTCGCGGGCGGTGTGTTGATCGGTTTGTCAGCCGTGTTGCTGATGTTTTTCCAAGGTCGGATCATGGGGGCCACTGGCATCCTGTCGGGCCTCATCACCGGCGGTGTGCCGGGCGACAAGAGCTGGCGCGCGGCAGTGGTCGTGGGCATGATTGCCGGACCGCTTGTGGTGCTGGCGCTGACCGGCCAAATGCCGGCGGTGGATGTCCCCATCAGCTTGCCCATGATCGTGATCGGCGGATTCATCGTGGGTATCGGCGTGACTTTCGGCTCTGGCTGCACCTCGGGGCACGGGGTTTGCGGCCTTGCGCGGCTCTCGCCCCGGTCTTTCGTGGCGACGCTAACCTTCATGGCCGTGGCCATTCTCACCGTCTATGTCATCCGTCATGTGATTGGGGCCTAAGCCATGCGCATTCTTTCAGCCCTGCTTGTCGGTCTTGTCTTTGGCGTGGGAATTGCCATCTCGGGCATGATCAACCCGGCCAAGGTGCTCAATTTCTTTGACGTCGCCGGGACATGGGACCCGAGCCTGATTTTTGTCATGGGGGGCGCGCTGTTGACCACCTTCATCGGCTATCGTCTGGTGCTGAAACGCCCCGGCCCGATTGTCGAGGCAGAGTTCAAGTTGCCCACCAACACGGTCATCGACGCGCGTCTGATCGGGGGATCGGCGGTCTTTGGCCTCGGCTGGGGCATCGCAGGATTCTGCCCCGGCGCGGCGGTCCCGGCGCTAGGCTCTGGCAGATACGAGGTGGTGGCCTTTGTCGCAGCACTCTTGACCGGGCTTTGGGTGGCCAAGATGATCCAGACGAAACAGGCAGACAGAAGGGTCACGGCATGACGGATTATCCGGTGGACATGAGCATCACGCCCGAGGTCAAGGCGTTCTTTGACGAGGCGACGAATACCATCAGTTACGTGGTCAAGGACCCCGGCTCGTCCGCCTGTGCCGTGGTCGATAGCGTGATGGATATCGACATGGCGGCGGGGCGGATCACCTATGCTCATGCCGATGCCATGATTGCTTATATGATGGATCACGGCCTCACGCTTGAGTGGATCATCGAGACCCATGTCCATGCCGACCATCTCTCGGCAGCGCCCTATATTCAGCAGAAACTGGGCGGCAAAATCGGGATTGGCCAGAAAATCCTCGTCGTGCAGGAAACCTTTGGCAAGATCTTCAACGAAGGCACCGAATTTCAGCGCGACGGCAGCCAATTCAATGCGCTGTTCAAGGATGGCGATACATACCAAGTGGGTGGCATGACCTGCTTTGCCATGCACACGCCCGGCCATACGCCCGCCTGCATGGTGCATGTGATGGGCGATGCGGCCTTTGTCGGTGATACGCTCTTCATGCCCGATGGCGGATCGGCCCGCGCCGACTTTCCCGGTGGCGACGCAGGGGAACTCTACGACAGCATTCAAAAGGTGCTGCGCCTGCCCGACGATATGCGCCTGTTCATGTGCCACGATTACGGCCCGAATGGCCGCGATATCCAGTGGGAAACGACGGTAGGCGCAGAGAAGGCGCACAATATCCATGTGGGTGGCGGCAAAACGCGCGAGAACTTCGTGAAGTTCAGAACCGAGCGCGATGCACAGCTTGCCATGCCGCGGTTGATCCTGCCCTCCTTGCAGGTCAACATGCGCGCAGGCGAAGTGCCGCGCGACGGCGACGGCAATCCGATGCTGAAGCTGCCGGTGAACAGGCTCTGAGATATTGCCCCCTCTGCCGGGGCGCGGAACAAGTGACATGGATCTGAAATCCCTCGGGCGCGCCCTTCCCAGTCTTGAATGAGGTCGCGACTATAATCGCAACACGCTGACCGACGAGACGCTGACCGCGTTTCTCGCCAATACGTGCAGCTATAGGAAGGGCACCAGGATGAGCTGTGCAGGCCTCCAAAAGGATGAGGATCGTGCTGCAATCTCCGCTTATCTTTCGAGCTTCAGACAGTAATATGACGCCATGATAGTGCGCCTCCTCTTGCCGATTGCCTTGACCGCGATACTGGCGGCAGGCGCTGCGCGCCCCGAAGTTGCGGGCGATGCCAAGGCAGGAGCGGCGCTCTATGGACAGTGCAAAGGCTGTCATGAGATCGGAAAGGGGGCCGGGGATCGTATCGGCCCCCATCTCAATGGCCTCTTCGGGCGTCGCGCCGCGTCACATGAGGGCTATGCCTATTCAGCCTCGATGCAGCGCGCGGGGGTCGATGGGCTGATCTGGGATTTTGATACGCTCGATGCCTATCTCGAAAATCCCCGCGCCTTGGTATCCAAGACCCGCACGAGTTATCGGGGCATGAAGGACGCGCAGGACCGCGCGGACCTCTTGGCCTATTTGCGCAGCTTTTCCGCTGACCCCGCCAATATCCCCGAGGCTGCGCCAACCGCACGCGGCACAGATCACACCGTTGATCCCACAATTCTGGCGATTCAGGGCGATCCTGAATATGGCGAATACCTCTCCAGCGAATGTGTAAGCTGCCATCAGGCCGATGGATCAGCCGAGGGCATCCCCTCCATCACCCGTTGGCCCGAAGAGGATTTCGTGGTCGCGATGCACGCCTACAAAGACAAGCTGCGTCCCCATCCGGTGATGCAGATGATGGCCGGACGCCTGTCGAACGAGGAGATCGCGGCATTGGCGGCCTATTTCAAGGACATCGACTGAACCGAGGTCCATTCAGGGAGGACGGAACATGACATTGAACCGACGCGATTTTATTGCCGTGGGCGCGGCCACGGCGGCCAGCCTGTCGGCACCTGCCGTTCTGGCTGATGGTCACGGCAAACCTCGGGTCGTGGTGATCGGCGGCGGATCGGGTGGGGCCACCGCTGCGCGCTATATCGCCAAGGACAGCAAGGGCGCGATTGACGTGACCCTGGTCGAGCCGTCGCGCGCCTATTTCACCTGCTATTTCTCCAACCTCTATATCGCCGGTCTTACCGAACTTGACGATATTTCCCACACCTATGGCACGCTGGCGGCCAAATACGGGATCAATGTCGTGCATGATTGGGCGGTCGATGTGGACCGGGCGTCCCGGACCGTCAGCCTCGCAGGCGGTTCCGTGTTGCCCTATGACAAACTGATCCTCAGTCCCGGCATTGATTTTGTCGAAGGTGCTGTGCCCGGTTGGTCCGTCGCCGCGCAAAACAAGATGCCCCACGCCTACAAGGCCGGATCGCAGAGCGAACTTCTCAAGGCGCAGATCATGGCCATGCCACAGGGCGGACGCTTTGCCATGGTGGCCCCGCCTGACCCGTTCCGCTGCCCCCCCGGACCCTACGAGCGGATTTCGATGGTGGCGCATGTTCTCAAGCAGACCAATCCGACCGCCAAGATCCTGTTGGTCGACCCCAAGGAAACCTTCTCGAAACAGGCGCTCTTTGAAGAGGGCTGGGAACGCCATTACTCTGGCATGATCGAGCGTGTCGGCCCCGATTTCGGCGCGACCAACGTGACCGTCGATCCCGAAGCGATGACCGTCGACATCGACGGATCGGTCGAGGCTGTCGACGTCTGCAACGTCATCCCGGCGCAAAAGGCCGGGCGCATCGCCGATGTGGCGGGCGTCACCGATGGCAACTGGGCGCCGGTCAATGCCGCCGACATGTCGTCCAAGGCTGACCCGGATGTGCATGTTCTGGGCGATGCGGCGCAACAGGGCGATATGCCCAAATCCGGCTTTGCCGCCAATTCTCAGGCCAAGGTCTGCGCCATGGCGGTACGTGGTGCGCTGACCGATTCCAAGGTATTTCCGGCCAAGTTCACCAACACCTGCTGGTCGCTCATTGCCCCCGACGATGGCGTCAAGGTGGGGGCCACCTACGAGGCCACGGCGGAAAAGATCGCCAAGGTCGACGGATTTGTCTCGCAGACCGGCGAGGATGCAGCGACCCGCAAGGCGACCTACGAGGAATCCGTCGGTTGGTACGCCGGGATCACCGCGGACATGTTTAACTGAGCGGATAAGTGTAGATGAACACCTCATGCTGACCGGACGCGCGCTGCGCCCGGTCGCCTCGTGATCGCGCCTCAGGCGGCAGCCTTCATCAGGCCTTCGTCGCGGATCTGCTTTTCTGCCTGATCCAAGGACATCCACGCCCGTTCGATCAAGGTGTCGATCTGGGATTTCGAGATCACCAACGGCGGCGAGATGATCATCCGGTCGCCGACGTGCCGCATCACGAGATTGTTGGCAAAACACCGCTCGCGGCAGATATAACCCGCCGTGCCCGGTTCGGACGCAAACTTGGCCCGGCTCGCCTTGTGCGGGGTCAGGGCGAGCGAACCCATCATCCCGATGATCCGCGTCTCGCCCACCATCGGATGATCGGCCAGCGAGTTCCACTTTTCTTGCAGATAGGGCCCTGTATCCGTCGCCACACGCTCGATGATCTTTTCTTCTTCGAGAATCCGCAGGTTTTCCAGCGCCACGGCACAAGAGACGGGATGCCCGGAATAGGTATAGCCGTGGTTGAACTCACAGGCGTTGATCACCTTGGCCACCCGGTCCGACACCAAAGAGCCGCCAATCGGCGCATACCCAGAGCTGAGCCCCTTGGCGATGGTCATAATATCGGGGCGGATGTTATAGGTCTGGCTGCCAAACCAGTTGCCTGTACGACCAAAACCGCAGATCACCTCATCGGCAATCAGCAGGATACCGTATTTGTCGCAAATACGCTGAATCTCGGGCCAATAGCTGTCGGGCGGAATGATCACGCCGCCCGCCCCCTGGACCGGCTCGGCGATAAAGGCCGCGACGCGGTGCGCGCCCAATTCTTCGATCTTGGCCTCAAGCTGCCGCGCGCGCTCTAGGCCGAATGTCTCAGGGTCGCTATCGCCACCCTCGGCATACCAATGCGGCTGGTCGATATGACAGATGTTCGGGATGGGCAAACCGCCCTGTGAATGAATGCCAGACATACCACCCAAGCTGCCGCCGCCAATGGTTGACCCGTGATAGGCATTCTTGCGGCTGATGATGATATTGCGCTCCGGCTCGCCCAATTGCGCCCAATAGGTGCGGACCATGCGAATGTTCGTGTCATTCGCCTCAGACCCGGACCCGGCGTAGAATACATGGTTAAACCCTTCCGGCGCCAGCTCTGCCAGCTTGGCCGAGAGCGCGATGGCGGGCACATGGCTGGTCTGGAAGAACGTGTTGTAGAACGGCAGTTCCATCATCTGCCGCGCGGCGACATCGGCAAGTTCCTGACGCCCATAGCCGATATTGACGCACCACAGCCCGCCCATACCGTCGAGGATCTCATGCCCCTCGCTGTCGGTCAGGGTCACGCCTTTGGCGCGGGTGATGATCCGCGCGCCTTTGGCGCCCAACTGATCGCCATGGGTAAAGGGGTGCATGTGATGCGCGGCATCCAGCGCCTGCAGCTCTGCGGTCGGCATGTGGTTGGTGATCATCGTCATGGCATTCCCTTTCCCGAATCGGTCTGGCCGCGCAAGCGCAGCCCTCATTCCGAAAATATGATCAAATTATCCAGTGTCAATCGAATCAGCGGGCGGCGGCCACACGTTCCAACGAATGTCGCACTTGCTCCATTCCCTGGATCACGTCTTCGCGAATGGCGCGTGCCGCCGCCTCTGCATCGCGGGCATGCATCGCAGCCAACATGTCCTTGTGTTTGTCCGGCAGGTTCTGTGTGCCCATGCGTCCACAGACCACCCGCAGCGACGGCCCGAACCGGAGCCATAGGCCATCCGCGACATCAGCCAGGATTGGCGCCTGCGCAATGTCATAGATCCGCTTGTGAAAGCGATAGTTGAGTTCCAGATAGGCGCGCAGATCGCCGCGCAATATGGCGCGGTCCAACTCGTCGTCGAGGTCCGCCAACCAATCCAGATCCTCGAGACTCGCGCGCTCTGTCGCGCGCAACGTCAGATAAGGGTCAAGCCATTGCCGCGCATAGATCAATTCGCTGATGTTGTCCGCCGTTAAAAGCGGCACTGATACCCTGCGATTGCCTTGAAATTCCAGCGCCCCCTCAGCGATAAGGCGGCGGATCGCCTCGCGCACAGGCGTCATGCCCGCACCCAGCCGTTCCGAGAGACCCTGAATCGTTACGGCCTGTCCCGGTGCCAGATCGCCAAAGAGCACCAGATCGCGCAATTGCCGATGGATCAACTCATGCGCGGGCAGCCGCGTCAAATCCCCATCGGTCGTGCTGAATTTCTGTGCGGTGGTGGTCATCTGCAAGGCAATCCGATCAGGCGTCTCAATGTCTGGCCTTGCGAGTTTAGCCTGTGCATGAAAACATTACCATATTGCCATGAGCGGAAATTTTTGATCAAATCCGCACCAAGGCAGACACATGCCGACCAACGGGAGAACATGATGCGAAATCTGATACTGACCACCACAGCCACAATCGCGCTCGGCGCATTCGCCGCGCAGGCCCAAGAAGTGAGGGTCTACAACTGGTCCGACTACATCGACGAAGAACTGCTGACCAAGTTCGAGGCGGATACCGGGCTCAAGCTCATTTATGACGTGTTTGACAGCAACGAGGTCTTGGAAACCAAGATGCTCGCAGGCGGCTCTGGCTATGATGTGGTTGTCCCGACCGGCACCTTCCTTCAGCGTCAGATCGAGGCCGGCGCATTCCAGAAGCTGGACAAATCCAAGCTGCCCAACATCGACAACATGTGGGACGTCGTAAGCAGCCGCACCGAACAGTATGACCCCGAAAACGCCTATTCGATCAACTACATGTGGGGCACCACCGGCATCGGCGCCAATGTCGGCAAGGTCAAGGAACTGCTGGGCGAGGACGCGCCGCTCGACAGTCTCGAGCTGGTGATGAACCCGGACAACATGGCCAAGCTGGCGGAATGTGGCGTGCATTTCCTCGATGCCCCCGCCGAAATGATCCCGATGGCGCTGAAATATATCGGCGAAGACCCCAACAGCCATGATCCCGACGTGATCGCCAAGGTAGAGCCTGTGCTGATGGCCGTCCGCCCGCACATCCAGAAATTCAACAGCTCGGAATATATCAACGCGCTCGCCAATGGTGACATCTGCGTGGCTGTGGGCTGGTCCGGGGACATTCTTCAGGCCCGTGACCGCGCTGCAGAGGCCAACAATGGCGTCGAAATCGTCTACAACGCGCCCAAGGAAGGCGCACAGATGTGGTTCGACCAGATGGCGATCCCCGTCGATGCCCCCAATCCCGACGGCGCGCATGCGTTCCTGAACTTTATCATGGACGCGCAGAACATGGCCGCCGCGTCGAACTATGTCTATTACGCCAATGGCAACAAGGCGAGCCAGGAGTTCCTTGTTGAGGACGTGATCGGCGATCCGGCGATTTATCCGTCGGAAGAGGCGCTCAACAACCTCTTCACAACCACGCCTTATGACGCAGGCGTGCAGCGGACCGTGACCCGCCTCTGGACCAAGATCAAATCCGGCACCTGACCCGGATAGGCCAGTAACCCGCGCAGGGCCATGCCTTGCGCGGGCAATCTCAAACAGTCGGGGGCAGGTATGGCACAAGTCGTTTTCGAGCCTTGGAATGATCCCAAGGCAAAGCCACTCATCCAATTCAAGGGCGTGACAAAGCGGTTTGGTGAATTTACCGCGATCGACAATCAGACATTCGACATCTACGAGCGCGAGTTCTTCGCGCTGCTTGGCCCCTCTGGCTGTGGCAAGACCACGATGATGCGCATGCTGGCGGGTTTCGAAAAGCCGACCGAGGGCAAGATCCTCCTCGCCGGTCAGGACCTTGCGCCGATCCCCCCCAACAAGCGTTCTGTCAACATGATGTTCCAGTCCTACGCGCTCTTTCCGCATTTGTCGGTCTGGGAAAACATCGCGTTTGGCCTCAAGCGCGACGGCAAACCCAAGGACGTGATTGCCGCCCGCGTGGATGAGATGCTCAAGCTCACGCGCCTCCAGCAATTCGCCAAGCGCAAGCCGCATCAAATCTCTGGTGGCCAGCGGCAGCGCGTGGCCCTTGCCCGCAGCCTTGCCAAGGCCCCCAAACTCTTGCTGCTCGACGAACCGCTTGGCGCTCTTGATGCCAAATTGCGTCAGGCGACCCAGTTCGAGCTGATGGACATCCAAGAGAAAACCGGCACCACATTCGTCATCGTGACCCACGATCAGGAAGAGGCGATGACCGTCGCCAGCCGGGTCGCCGTAATGGACAATGGCCGCATCATTCAGGCCGACACGCCCGCCCGCATCTACGAAATGCCCAATTCCGTCTATGTGGCCGATTTCATTGGCGAGGTCACGATCATCCCCGGCACCGCGCGCAAATCCGGTGAGGGCTATGAAATCGCCTATGCCGAAGGCATGACACCGCTCTACGCCGAAACCGAGACCACGTTTGACAATGGCGAAACCTGTCACATCGCGCTGCGCCCCGAAAAGGTGGCGATCAGCGCAGAGCGGCCCGAGGACCGGCGCAATGCCGTGCAGGGCAAGATCATCGACATCGCCTATCTCGGCAATCTCTCGACCTATCATGTGGCCCTGCCCAATGGTCAGATGATCAAGGCGCAGACTGCAAACACGCGCCGCTTGTCCCGGCGCGGCTTTACTTGGGAAGACACCGTCTGGCTGTCGTGGACCGATACCGCCGCCGTGCTCTTGAAAGGGTAGGGGGATGCGCCGCTTTGCCCTGATATTTCTGCCTTATGCCTGGCTCTTGGCGCTCTTTCTGGTGCCCTTTCTGATTGTGCTCAAGATCAGCCTCAGCGATATCGCCACGGCCATCCCACCCTATACGCCGACCTTGGATTTCTCTCAGGGGTGGCAGGGCATCAGAGCGTTTTTCAGCGCGCTGGATTTTGAGAACTTCGCCTTTCTGAGAACCGATGATCTCTATTGGAAATCCTATGTTTCCTCGTTGCAGATCGCCGCTCTCTCCACGCTCCTGACCCTGCTGGTGGGCTATCCCATTGCCTATGGCATGGCCAATGCGCCGGATCACTGGCGCCCGACCTTGATGATGCTGGTCATCCTGCCGTTCTGGACCAGCTTTCTCATCCGGGTCTATTCCTGGATGGGTATCCTCTCGACCGAGGGCTATCTCAATCAGGTTCTTCTGAAGATCGGTGTGATTTCAGAGCCGTTGATCATCCTCAACACGCCCACGGCGGTCTATATCGGCATTGTCTACACGTATCTGCCCTTCATGATCCTGCCGATCTATTCCGCGCTCGAGCGGATGGATGGCTCTCTGCTCGAAGCCGCCGAGGATCTGGGATGTTCCCGGATCAAGGCGTTCTGGCTGATCACCGTGCCCCTGTCGAAAAGCGGGATCATCGCCGGGTGCTTTCTCGTCTTCATCCCCGTCATCGGCGAGTTTGTCATTCCTTCGCTCTTGGGCGGGTCGCAAACCCTGATGATCGGCAAGGTGCTCTGGGAAGAATTCTTCAACAACCGTGACTGGCCTGTGGCCAGTGCGGTGGCGGTTGTCCTGTTGCTGATCCTGATCATCCCCATCGTGCTCTTTCAACGTAACGAGCAAAAGCAGCGGGAGGCCGAAGAATGAGACGGCTCACATGGTTTAACGCCACCTCGCTCACGCTTGGGTTTGCGTTCCTCTATCTGCCGATGATCATCCTGATCACCTATAGCTTCAACGAGTCCAAGCTGGTGACGGTCTGGGCCGGGTTCTCGACCAAATGGTATGGTGAGCTGCTCAGAAACCAGTCTTTCCTCGATGCCGCTTGGGTGACGGTCAAGGTGGCGATTGCCTCCTCGACCATCGCCACGATCCTCGGCACCATGGCGGCCCTTGTTCTGGTGCGTGCCGGGCGGTTCTATGGCCGCACGCTGTTTTCTGGCATGATCTACGCCCCCTTGGTCATGCCCGAGGTGATCACCGGCCTGTCGCTTCTTCTGCTTTTCATCGGCATCGGGATGGATCGTGGGATTTTCACCATCATTCTTGCGCACACTACGTTTTCGATGTGTTTCGTCTCGGTTGTTGTGTCCTCGCGCCTTGTGACCTTTGACCGCTCGCTGGAAGAAGCTGCGCTTGATCTGGGCTGCTCGCCCTTTGATGCCTTTCGCCTTGTCACGCTACCGATCATCGCCCCTGCGGTTATATCGGGCTGGCTTCTGGCCTTTACCCTGTCGCTCGACGACCTTGTGATCGCCAGCTTCACCGCCGGTCCCTCGGCCACCACCCTGCCGATCAAGATCTGGTCTGCTGTGCGCCTCGGTGTCTCGCCCGAGATCAATGCGCTCTCGACCATCATGATCGGGATTGTCGCGGTCGGGGTCATCTCTGCGTCGCTCATCACGAAACGTGCCTCCCTGCGACAGCAGGCCGACGAACGCGCCGCCGTGCACGCATGAGTCGCGTCTTTCCGGCCCATACCTATGGTGAAGGGCCAAGAGAGCGTGGCTATTGGCAGACCACCGCAGATATGCCCGATTACCCTCCGGCAGAGGGGGCGATCGACTGCGACGTCGCGGTGATTGGTGCGGGGTTTACGGGTCTTTCGGCTGCCCTGCATCTGGCCGAGGCGGGGCAGGATGTCAGGGTGTTCGAGGCGCAGACCCCCGCTTGGGGGGCCTCTGGGCGCAATGGTGGCTTTTGCTGTCTAGGTGGCTCTGCGGCGTCGGATGCCATGCTGCGCAAGATGCACGGCGAACCCGCCCGCCGCGAATACCGCCAGACCGAGGTAGAGGCAGTGCGCTTTGCCCGCGCCCTGATCGAAGCCCACGGCATCTCGCCCGATATCCATTCCGATGGCGAAACTGTGCTGGCTCATACCTCCAAGGCCGCCGCAGGCTTTGCCGACCGCGCCGCCCGGATCAAGGCCGATTACGGGGTCACGCCCACGCTCATCCCCGGCTCTGAACTGACCCAGATGGGGATGAAGGGACCGTTTTATGCGGCGCTCACCACGCCCCTCGGGGTGGCCCTCAACCCGTTCAAATACACGCTGGGATTGGCTGAGGCGGCAAGCCGGGCCGGCGCGCGCATTTACGCCCACTCGCCCGTCACCGGCATCAGCCAGGCCAGCGGCTTTACCCTCACAACTCCGAATGCACGCATCACTGCCCGCCGCCTGATCGTGGCCACCAACGGGTATTCCTCGGA
>NZ_JAGPVV010000350.1 GCF_018066915.1 Roseovarius sp. | reverse complement strand
TGGCCTCTGCCTTCGGAGGGCAGCGCTCTATCCAGCTGAGCTATGGGTCCACTTGCGCGGTGGTATAGCGGGGCCAGCACGGCCCCGCAATCGCAAAATCAGCCGAAAAGCTCGTGCGCCAGCTCGAGCGCCTCGATCAGCACATCCACTTCGGCGCGGGTGTTATACATCGCAAAGGACGCCCGGCAGGTGGCGCTGACGCCCAGATGCTCCATCAACGGCCCTGTGCAATGCTGCCCCGCGCGCACCGCCACGCCCTTCTTGTCGAGGATGGTCGAGATATCATGGGCATGCGCAGCCCCTTGCATCGTAAAGGAAAATATCGCCGCCTTGTCCGGTGTCGTGCCCTGCACGTTGATCCAGTTGAGCCCCGCCAGACGTTCTTGCGCATAGTGGCTCAGATCATCCTCATGGGCGCTGATCGTCCCCATGCCAATGCCCATCATATACTCGAGCGCAACACCCAGACCGATGGTCTGCACGATACCGGGGGTGCCCGCCTCGAACTTCATCGGCGGCTCGTTGTAGGTCACGCTGTCGCGGGTCACTTCGCGGATCATGTCGCCGCCGCCCATGAAGGGGCGCATTTCGGCCATTCGTTCCTTGCGCACAAAGATCGCGCCTGATCCCGACGGACCATAGAGCTTGTGCCCGGTGATGGCATAGAAATCACAGCCCATCTCATCGAGATTGACCGGCATATGCACCGCCGCCTGAGAGCCATCAACCAGCACCGGCACGCCCTGCGCGTGGGCGGCATCGCAGATCGCCTTTACATCAACTTTGGTTCCCAACACGTTGGAAAGTTGCGTAATTGCAATCAGTTTGGTCTTGGGTGTAATCGCGTCGATCACCTTTTGCGGGTCAAGATAGCCCCGCGCATCGACATCCACCCATTTCAGAGCGACGCCTTGCCGTTCACGCAGGAAATGCCAAGGCACAATATTGGCGTGGTGCTCCATGATGCTCAGGATGATCTCGTCCCCGGCTTGCATTCGTGGCATGGCCCAGCCATAGGCGACCATATTGATCCCCTCGGTCGTGCCCGAATTGAAGATGATCTGATCCTCATCGGCCACACCCAAAAAGCGCGCCACGATCCCGCGCACCGCCTCGTATTTCTCGGTGGCGAGGTTGCTCAGATAATGCAGCCCGCGATGCACATTCGCATATTCCATGGAATAGGCGCGGGTGATGGCATCAATCACCACCTGCGGCTTTTGTGCTGAGGCCCCATTATCTAGGTAAACCAAAGGCTTGCCGTTCACTTCTCGTGCAAGAATCGGGAAATCGGCACGAATTTTCTCGACATCGAGCATGTTATGCCCCTCCCATTGCGGCCACGCCTATCAGGCTCAGCAGAATACTCAGTCCGACCGCCATCGCGACGATGGACAGAATGATAATTCCAAAGGATTTCAGCATGTTGTCATAGCGATGCGCGGTATCCACAAAACCCGTGAGAATATAGATACCCCAGACCGAGGACACAAAGATCAAGAGTGCCGCCAAGGTTGGCAGCGCAAGAACTATCACCGCGACCGCCACTTGCAGGATAAGGCGCAGCACCTGCAGCCAGCAGATCAGCGCCAGGACCTCCCGCACCTCCGCCGTGCCTCCGAACATCCGCCCAACCCAAAAGAGCGCATAGACCGTGATCACAAGCGCCCCCAACAGGAAGAGGGTAAAGAGCAACGGCGAGTGAAAGGCAGGCGGCATCAGCGTCGGCGTCGTGGGGTCCATGGGCGGGGCTAGCCGCAGCGAGACCGAATAGACGATGGCATTGAGCACCGACATCAGGGCCAGCGCCATCCACAACGTCTGTTGCGGCAGGCCAAATCCGATCAGTGCCCGTGCCGCCTCGCGCGGACGAAACAGGGTTTCCAGCAACAGCGCCTTGAAATCCGCCTGCGTCATGCGCCGCTCCACTCTGCCTCGATCAATCCGGACACCCAGAACCACAGGAAGACCACCAACCACAAGAGACCAACCGCCTGCAGTCCCGGCCCCGGCCCGACAAAGCCTGCCACCAAGCCATGTAGCAAAATCAACGGGCTGGCCGCCAAAAATGCCCAAAAGAGCGCTATGCGCGCGCCAAAGGCTGTGCCCTTGCCCCGCAATACCCGCGCAAGTCCATGGCTGAGAAACGCCAAGCCATAGAGGATCAGCGGCGCAAAGAATATCCACGCCAAGAGCGACGCCCCCAGCAACGGGTTCAGCTCTTGGCCTGTCAGATGCGCCTCGCGCGCGAGGCGGGGCCATTGCGCGACAAAGACCACCACACAGGCGGCAATCAGCATGACCAGCGCGCGATCTTCACGCGGGCCCATAGCCAGCAAGCGCCGCACCACCCGGCGCGGACCGCGGTAGGTGGCGACAAGATCGGTCGTGACCGGCATCAGCGGCGCCTGCGCTCCAGCCAGGCGGCAAGCTGGCTGTTGATATCCTCGCGCAGGCCCTCATCCTCGATTTCCTCGACCGCCTCGGCCAGAAAAGACAAGGTCAAGAGGTCGGTCGCAATGGTCCGGGGAATCCCCCGCGCCCGAAGGTAATAGAGCGCGTCCTCGTCAATCGCCCCCGAGGTCGAGCCATGCGAACAGGCCACGTCATCGGCATAGATTTCCAGTTCCGGTTTGGCCAGAAACTGACTGTCCTCATCCAGCAAGAACGCCTGACTGATCTGATAGCCATCCGTTTTCTGCGCGCCGGGTTTGACGAGGATCTTACCCTGAAACACGCCCGTCGCCCCGTTGCGCAGCACTTTCTTGAACACCTGCCGGCTCTCGCAGCGCAGCGCGTCATGGGTGACGAACACCGTGTCATCCTGATGGAAATCGCCATCGCCCATGGCGGCCCCCGCCACATGCGCGACGGCATCGTCGCCCACCAGGTCGATCACACATTCGTTGCGTGTCATCACCCCATTGGCGGTCATGGTGAAGGATTTGAAGAGGCTACCCGCACCTAACCGGGCAAAGATATGGGTCGCCGCGCGCCGCTCGTGATCGCGCCCTTGGGTGCGGATATGGTGAAAGCGCGCGCCATCGGCCACCTCGACCTCCATCACCTTGTTGAACCGTGCGGCGGCAGGGCCATTCTCGAGAATCGTCACTTCGGCCTCGGGGTCGAGCTTGATCACATGATGCAGGATCGCGTCGGAAACCTCTGATTTATGGACATAAACCAGATTTATCGGCTTGCTCGGGCGACCTGTGACATGGATCAGAAGGCCATCCGTGGCATAGGCCGTATTGAGCGTGGCCAGCGGGCGCGCCACAGGCGATTGTCCGCGTTCTTCCAGCACCCCGTAGAGGTCGCGCGCCCAGTGGATATCGCTCTTGGCCGCCGTCGCCAGCCGCTCGATGCGCACGCCTGCAAGGGTTAGATCGTCGCTCGCCTCGGCATCAAAGACGCCATCGACGAACACAAGCTTGAGCCGATCCACATCCGCAAAGCTGTCCGGCTCATCATCGTTGAGAAAGAGCGCAGCGTGCGGTGCCTCGACCTGAACGAGGGTGTCGGGGCGGGTGAATTTCCAGTATTCGTCGCGCCGGTCCGGCAGGCCCATGGCCTGCAGACGCGACAGCGCCGCCTCGCGCGCCGCCGTCGCCCAGAGCCCGCCTTGTGGGAGGGTCATCGCCTGCAATCGCGCCTCAAGCGCCGTTTGCTTGGGTTGCGGCACCGCCATCATGCCACCTCCGCAAGGATATCCGCATAGCCGTTCTGCTCCACTTCGAGAGCAAGCTCTGGACCACCGGTTTTGACGATGCGACCATCAGACATGATATGCACCACATCCGGTTTGATATGGTCGAGCAGCCGCTGGTAATGCGTGATCACCAGAAACGCCCGCCCGGCATCGCGCAGCGCGTTCACCCCGTCGGCCACCAGCTTCATCGCATCCACGTCAAGGCCCGAATCGGTCTCGTCGAGGATGCACATCTTGGGCTCGAGCATGGCCATCTGGAGGATTTCATTGCGCTTTTTCTCGCCCCCGGAAAAGCCCACGTTGACCGGTCGCTTGAGCATGTCAGCGTCGATCTGGAGCGTCTTGGCCTTGTCCCGCACCACTTTGAGGAACTCGGCCGCGCTCATTTCCTCTTGGCCGCGCGCCTTGCGCTGTGCGTTCACAGCGGTGCGCAAAAAGGTCATGTTGCCCACGCCGGGAATTTCGACCGGATATTGGAAGGCCAGAAAGAGCCCCGCCGCCGCACGTTCCTCTGGTTCCATTCCCAGCAGATCGACACCGTCCAAGGTGGCGCTGCCGTTCGTGACCTTGTAGCCGTCACGCCCCGACAGAACATAGGACATCGTGGACTTGCCAGAGCCGTTGGGCCCCATGATCGCATGCACCGTCCCGGCCTCGACCGTCAGGTTGACGCCTTTGAGGATGGTCTTGTCCTCTTCTTCAAGATCGACGTGCAGGTTCTTGATTTCCAACATTTTTCTTGATCCTTCTGTATACTGTGGCGGCGTCAGGGCCGCGTCATCATCTCTATGATCGTCAAAAGGTCCTCGGACCTCAGGTCTATCGGTGTTACGTCGAATTCGGCCATCCGCCCGATCATCCGCCGGGGCGCGCCGATGAAATCCTCGATCCGGTGATAGTGCTTGCGCGGGGCGTAATCGTCGAAAAGCAGGGTCAGTGGCCGCGCCGTGCGCAGCGCCGCCGCCATGGCACAGCCGGTGCGAAACCGCCCATCCACCAACACCACATCGGGTTGCGCGAAGCCGGCCATATCCCAGACCTTGAGAGGATACTGCGCATAGCTCTTCCAGCCGCTTGCATCGCGGGGAAATCCCCAATCCTTGGTCGGTCCGATATCGGACCAGATCACATCTACCTCTGTGCCTGCCGCGGGCGGGTTCTGTGCAAACCAGCCGCGCATCATCTCGGCCCAGGCCTGATCGCTCTCGACCGAAAAGATACGTTTGCCCTGCATCTCCGCGGCCACCACGGTCGATCCACCAGAGCCATATTCGAGGATCACCCCCGCCCGCGCATAAACCTCGCGCAGATGCGCCGCTTCGGCATCGGGCAGGGTAAGAACCGGCCTGTCTATGGTGTCTGTCCCAGCCATATCAGTCCAGCACGACCGCCGTGCCGCTGGCCGACACCATGAGCATCGAATCGCCCACCACCTCGTAATCAAGATCGACCCCAACCACGGCATCGGCCCCAAGCTCTGCTGCGCGCTCTTGCAACTCGCTCAACGCGACTTCACGCGCCTCGCGCAGCTTGCTTTCGTAAGAGTCAGACCGCCCGCCGACCACATCGGTGATCTGCGCAAAGAAATCGCGCACGATATTGGCGCCCATGATCGCCTCTCCCACGACGATGCCGCGATAATCCACGATCTTGCGGCCTTCTACGCTCGGAGTGGTGGTTACAATCATCACGCTTGCTCCGCGAGTGGGCGTCAGCCCACCGACCCTTCCAGTGAAATCGCAACCAACTGCTGCGCTTCCATGGCAAACTCCATCGGCAGCGCCTGCAACACGTCGCGGCAGAACCCGTTGACGACCAACGCCACCGCCTCTTCCTCGTCCATGCCACGGGCGCGGCAATAGAACATCTGATCGTCATCCACCTTGGAAGTGGTCGCCTCATGTTCGACCCGGCTCGAGTTGTTCTTGACCTCGATATAGGGCACCGTATGTGCCCCGCATTTGTCACCAATGAGCAGGCTGTCGCATTGGGTGTAATTGCGGCTGTTCTTGGCCTTGGGATGCATCGAAACGAGCCCGCGATAGGTGTTCTGCGCATGGCCCGCGCTGATGCCCTTGGACACGATGCGCGAGCGCGTGTTCTTGCCCAGATGGATCATCTTGGTGCCGGTATCGGCCTGCTGATAGTTGTTGGCGATGGCGATGGAATAGAATTCGCCTTGGCTATCATCACCGCGCAGGATGCAGCTGGGGTATTTCCACGTCACAGCAGACCCAGTTTCAACCTGCGTCCACATTACCTTGGCCCGGTCACCACGACAATCGGCGCGCTTGGTCACAAAGTT
>NZ_JAGPVV010000254.1 GCF_018066915.1 Roseovarius sp. | reverse complement strand
TGCTGCGGCTGACCTCATAGGCAAAGTCCACATGGCCCGGCGTGTCGATCAGGTTGAGGACATAAATCTCGCCATCCTGCGCCTTGTAGTCGATGCGCACGGTATTGGCCTTGATCGTGATCCCGCGCTCGCGCTCGATATCCATGGCATCGAGCATCTGCTCTTTCATGTCACGATCCTGAACCGTCCCGGTTGACTGAATCAACCGGTCGGCAAGGGTGGATTTCCCGTGGTCGATATGGGCCACGATCGAGAAATTGCGGATGTGAGCGAGGTCTGTCATAGCCTTGGCATATGTATGGGAATAGGGCTTTGGTCAAGGTGGGATGATGCACGCGGGCCTGCGCAAATGCACCCCCGCAACAGCAGAGGTGCAGTCCGGGCTTTTGTCCTGCGCCTTAGGGGTCTAAGGGGGATCACGGCCCCCTTTTTTACCGGAGTTTCCCCGTTATGTCCTGCGCCCTCTGTGCCACCGATACCGGCCTCACCCCATACCCTGTCACAGGCGGCCCGGACGGGGCGAGCGTCAGCCTCTGCGCCACCTGCGCCGAGCAGATCACAGGCACGCCCGAGCCCGAGCATTGGCGCTGCCTTGCCGCGTCCATGTGGTCCGAGGATACCCCGACACAAGTGATGGCCGCGCGCATGCTCACACGCCTCTCCGACCATGACTGGGCGCGCGAACTGTCCGAGCAGCTCTGGCTCGAGGACGACACCCGCAAATGGGTCGAGAACATCGCCGAGGACGCAGGTGGCAACGAGACCGGCCATCGCGACAGCAACGGCGTGCCTTTGGCCCTAGGCGATACCGTGGTTCTGATCAAGGATCTGACGGTCAAGGGCGCCAATTTCACCGCCAAACGCGGCACGGCGGTGCGCGGCATCGCCCTTGTCCATGACAACCCCACCCAGATCGAAGGCCGGGTCGAGGGCCAGCGCATCGTGATCCTGACCGAGTTCGTCAAAAAACGCTGAGCCTAGCCCCGAAACACCGGCGCACGCCCCGCCAGATTGGCCGCAATCTGCTCCATCTGGTTCGGCTTGCCGATCAGTGCGGCCTGCTCCCGGCTCTCGGCCATCAGAACCGCCGCCTCATCGGCCCCGCTCTCGGCCACACCAATCAGACGCTTGGCGGCGCGGATGGCCGTGGGGCTGCGGCCTGCAATCTCGGCGGCCAGATCACAGGCCGCCGCCAGCGGATCATCGGCGAGGTCCGTGACCAGCCCCCATTCACGCGCCTGCACCGCAGAGATGGGCCGCGCCGTATAGGTCATGCGCCGGATCACGTCAGAACGGGTCAGCCGTGGCAAGAGCGCCATGCCGCCCATGTCCGGGATCAACCCCCATTTCATCTCCATGATGGCCAATTCCGTATCCGGGGCCGCAATCCGCACATCCGCCCCAAGCGCAAGCTGAAACCCCGCGCCATAGACAACCCCATGCAGCGCCGCAATCACCGGCACCGGCACCTGTCGCCAGGCCATCGCCACCGCCTGAAAGAGATTGCCCGTGCCATGGGTGCGCGGCAGGATCAGCCCCTCGGGGTCCCCCGCTGCCAATTGCGCGAAACTCATCACGTCGAGGCCCGCACAGAATGCTTTGCCTTCGCCCGACAGCACCACAGCGCGGATATCCGCCCCCATCAGCGCCTGCCCCGCCACAACAATCGCCTCTGCCATCTCGGGGTCAACCGCATTGCGCTTGTCCCCGCGCGTGAGCGTCACATGCGCGATGTGATCTTTGATCTCTGTCGTTACTCTGGCCATGCGATCCCCTCCGGCTTTGCGCCATGAAACACCATGCCCCACCCACAGACCAGCACAACGTCGCGGCACACCCTTGCAAGGCCTCGCCGCATCCCGTTAACTGCGCCGCATGACACATCCGCGCTATACCCCACTGATCCAAAGCCTGCCCGCCTCTGTCCCCTTTGTCGGGCCAGAGGAACAGGAACGCCACCGCGGCGCGCCCTTTGCCGCGCGCCTTGGGGCCAATGAAAACCTCTTTGGCCCCTCGCCCAAGGCGCTTGCCGCGATCCGTGCCGAGGCGGAAAATGTCTGGAAATACGGCGACCCGACCAGCCATGATCTGCGCGCAGCGCTCGCGGATCACATGCGCGCGGCCCCAGAAAACGTGCTGGTGGGCGAGGGGATTGACGGTCTCTTGGGCAATCTCGTGCGGCTCTTGATTGGCCCCGGCGATGCGGTCGTGACCTCGGACGGGGCCTATCCCACCTTCAACTATCACGTAACCGGCTTTGGCGGCACACTGCACAAGGTGCCGTATCGGGATGACCGCGAGGATCTGCCCGCCCTCATCACCCGCGCGCGGGATGTGGGGGCGAAACTGATCTATTTCGCCAATCCCGACAACCCGATGGGCACTTGGGTGCCCGGCGCGGATATTGTCAGCGCCCTCGACACTCTACCAGATGGCTCCCTGCTCTGTCTTGACGAGGCCTATGTCGAATTCGCGCCCGATGGCACCGCCGCTGACATCGCCGCCGATGACCCCCGCGTCATCCGCATGCGGACATTCTCCAAGGCTTACGGAATGGCTGGCGCAAGGATCGGCTATGCGGTGGGGGCGGCCCCCCTGATCAAGAGCTTTGACAAGATCCGCAATCATTTCGGCATGAACCGCATGGCGCAACTGGGGGCGCTCGCCGCCCTTCGGGATCATGACTGGCTGGCGCATGTGCAGGCAGAGGTGCGCCGCTCTCGCGACAGCATCGCGCATATCGCTAGGGAAAACGGCCTCAGCGCGCTGCCATCGGCCACCAATTTCGTCACCGTCGATTGTGGCCGCGACGGCACCTTTGCGCGCCGCGTTCTGGCGGGGCTGGTGGCGCGCGGGGTTTTCGTGCGCATGCCCTTTGTCGCGCCGCAGGATCGCTGCATCCGCATCAGCTGCGGTCGGACAGAAGAGATGGCGGTTTTGGCCAAAACCCTGCCCGAAGCGCTGACCGAGGCGGCTCAGGCGGGCTGACGTCGCGTAATGGCAAGGCTCATTCCGTGGCCCGCGCGGCCTCGATCAAGTCGCGCACCTGCGGCCCCAGCCCGTCCACAATCCGCGCCACGCCTTTGGCATTGGGATGAATCCCGTCTGCCTGAAACCACTCCTGCAACGCAGCCGGATCGCCGCCGCCCAGACCGGCAAAGAAATCCGGTGCGAGGATCGCGCCATAAGCCTCTGACAGATCAGGGTAAATGGCATCAAACGACGTCTTGTAATCAGCCCCGTAATTGCCCGGCGCCTTGAGTCCCACCAACAGAACCTCAACCCCCTTGGCCTCGGCCACTTGCAGGATCGCTTCGAGATTGCCGCGACTGACAGCCGGATCAATCCCGCGCAAGAGATCATTGCCGCCCAGGGCCACGATCATCGCATCCACCTCGGGTGTCAGGCTCCACTCCACCCGCGCAGCCCCGCCCGCCGTGGTATCCCCAGACACGCCCGCATTGATCAGCCTGGCCTCAACCCCTTGATCCTCCAACCATTTTTGCATCTGCGGCACCAGCCCATCCTGCTCAGGCAGACCGTAGCCCTGGGTCAGACTGTCCCCCAATGCCAGAACCGTGACCGGCTCATCGGCCATCACGGGGCTGACAAGGCTGAGAAACGCCACTACCACCTTGCCCAAGGGCCATCGAACCCCATATGACAGAAAACCTTTGTAAATCAGGCGCAAACGCATGAATTCTCCTATCCTGTCCCTCACCGACGTCACCTTGTCGCTGGAGGGAAATGCCGGTCTTGTGCGCATACTTCACGGGATTACCTTGGATGTCCACAAGGGCGAGACCCTCGGCCTGATCGGTCCCTCGGGTTCCGGCAAGTCTTCGCTCTTGATGCTCATGGGCGGGTTGGAACGCGCGACCTCCGGGCATATCACCGCCTTGGGGCAGGATCTGTCGGCCATGAACGAGGATCAATTGGCCCGCCTGCGGCGCGAGAATTTCGGCGTCGTGTTTCAATCCTTTCATCTCATTCCGACGATGACGGCACTCGAGAATGTGTCCACCCCGCTTGAGCTTGCAGGTGCGGCAAATGCCCATATGCGTGCCCAAGAGGAACTGGCCGCCGTGGGCCTTGCCACACGCGCAGGCCATTACCCGTCGCAACTCTCGGGGGGCGAACAACAGCGCGTGGCCCTTGCCCGCGCCGCCGCCCCCCGCCCCGCCATCATCCTTGCGGATGAACCCACCGGCAATCTCGACAGCACCACAGGGGCCGCGATCATCGACCTTCTCTTTGGCCTGCGTGACCGGCATGGCGCGACCCTCGTGCTCGTGACCCATGATCCCGACCTTGCCGCGCGCTGCGACCGCGTGGTCAGCCTGCGCGATGGCCGCATCGAGGGCACCGCATGAGCCTGCGCATCGCGGCTCGTCTCGCCCGGCGCGAATTGCGCGGTGGCCTGCGCGGCTTTCGCATCTTTCTCGCCTGCGTGATCCTTGGCGTGGCGGCGATTGCCGCCGTCGGCACCCTGCGCGAGAGCATCCGTGCCGGCATGACCGAACAGGGGTCAGCCATCCTTGGCGGCGATGCCGAACTCGAGCTGACCTATCGCTTCGCCACCGAGGATGAATATGCCTGGATGGCCCGCAACGCCGATGCTGTCTCGGAAATCGCCGATTTCCGCTCCATGGCGATTGCCCCGGACGGGCGGCGCGAACTGACGCAACTCAAGGCCGTGGATCACGCCTATCCGCTGGTTGGCACCGTGGTTCTTTCCCCCGACATGCCGCTCGATGTGGCGTTCGGCGGTTCCGGCGGTCTGCCCGGTGCAGTCATGCAGCCGATTCTCGCGGCCCGTTTGGGGATCACCGTGGGCGATACCTTTCGCTTGGGCGAGCGCGAGTTTCGGCTGATGGCCGAACTGGTGAAAGAGCCGGATCAAACCCGCGCGGGCTTTGGCCTTGGCCCCCGCACCATCGTCAGCCGCGCCAATCTCGACGGCTCTGGCCTGCTCAGCGCAGGCTCGCTCTTCACCACGAAATACCGCCTTGATCTGGCTGAGGGCACCGATCTGGCCGCCTTCGAGACCCGCGCGCTGCAAGAGCTGGAGGGTTCTGGCTTTCGCTGGTCCGATGCCCGCAACGCCAGCCCGCGTGTCGCCGAATTCGTGACCCGTCTGGGGGCCTTTCTGGTGCTGGTGGGTCTCTCGGGGCTTGCCGTAGGCGGTGTCGGCATCTCGGCGGCGCTGCGTGCCTATCTCGCGGGCAAGGTGCAGGTCATCGCGACATTGCGCACCCTCGGGGCGGATCAACGCACGATTTTCCTGACCTATTTCATCCAGGTCGGCGTTCTGGCCGTGATCGGCATCATCGGGGGGCTGATCCTCGGCGTCGGCCTGCCGGTGCTCTTGGGGCCTGTCATCGCGGCGCGCTTGCCCGTCCCTGCGATCTTTACGCCCTACGCCGCCCCAATGGCCGAGGCCGCACTCTACAGCGTGCTGAGCGTGCTCATCTTCACGCTCTGGCCGCTCGCCCGCGCGCGTGAGGTTCGCGCCGCCGCCCTCTACCGCGAAGCGGCGGGGGCCGCGCGCCGCTGGCCCGGCTGGCCATGGATCGCAACCACGCTTGGTCTCATCGCCGCCCTGCTTGGGGCCGCCATCCTCTTTTCCGGCAATCTGCCCCTCACACTCTGGACCGCAGGCGGCATCGGGGCCGCGCTTTTCGTGCTGTCCTTGGCCGCCATGCTGGTGCAAAAACTGGCCCGCAGCTTACGCCCCCGCCTTCGGGGTCGCCCCGCTTTGGGCTGGGCCTTGGGCGCCATTGGCGGGCCGGGCACCACCGCCGGACCCGTCATGCTCTCGCTTGGTCTTGGTCTCGCCGTGTTGGCCGCAGTCGGGCAAATCGACGGCAACCTGCGCCGTGCCATCGCCGCCGACCTGCCCGAGCGCGCGCCCTCTTTCTTCTTTGTCGATCTGCAAAAGGACCAGATGGCATGGTTTCTTGACCGGCTGGAGAATGACCCCGCCGTCAGCCGCATCGACAACGCGCCCATGTTGCGCGGCATCATCAGCCGCATCAACGGCCGCCCCGCAACCGAGGTGGCCCCCGGACATTGGGTGGTCGAGGGCGACCGCGCCGTGAGCTACGCCGATGCCTTGCCCGCCCGCACCGAAATCACCGAAGGCACCTGGTGGGGCGAGGGCTATACCGGCGCGCCGCAACTCAGCTTTGCCGCCGAAGAAGCCATGGAAATGGGCATCGGCATCGGCGACGAGATCACCGTGAATATTCTCGGGCGTGACATCACCGCCCCCATCACATCCCTGCGCGAGGTGGATTTCTCCAGCGTCGGCATGGGCTTTGTCCTTTTGATGAACCCGGCGGCGGTGGCGGGCGCGCCGCATACGTTCATCGCCACGGTCTATGCCGACGATCAGGCGTCCGAGGAACAGATCCTGCGCGACGTGACCGACCGTTTCCCCAATGTCACCGCCATCAATGTCCGCGATGCACTGACCCAAGTGACGGAGCTTCTGGCCGGTCTCGCCTCGGCCACCTCTTGGGGTGCGTCGGTGACACTGCTCACGGGATTTCTCGTGCTCATCGGCGCGGCGGCGGCAGATCAGCGCGCACGCACCTATGAGGCGGCCATCCTCAAGACCCTCGGTGCCACCCGCGCCCGTATTCTCTCAAGCCTCATCCTGCGCGCCCTCATTCTCGGAGGGGCGGCGGGGCTGGTCGCACTCGGGGCGGGGATCGGCGGCGGTTGGGCGGTCAGCCATTTCGTGATGGACACGCCTTTCAGCGTGATCTGGCCCTCTGCCCTAGCGATCATTCTGGGCGGCATGCTGGTGACGTTGCTGGCAGGCTTGGTCTTTGCCTTGGGCCCTTTGCGCGCCCGCCCTGCCCGGACATTGCGGGCGCGCGAATGACCTCTGCGGACTTGGTTCTTTATGGGCGAAATACTCTGGGGGTCCGGGGGTGAAACCCCCGGTCCTTCTGACCATTCCCGCGTTGATTTCACCCTCCAAGGCTGGCACTCCACCGGGGCACCGACAGGAGATGACATGACCGATTCGCTGCCGATCCCGCTCTCTGCTCCGCTCACGCCCGCGCAACAGACCATGCTGGTCAATCTCGTGCGCCGCGCCGCGCGCGCCGAAATCATGCCGCGCTTTCGCACCGTGACACGGGCCGATGCCACCACCAAATCCGGCCCGCATGATCTGGTGACAGAGGCCGATCATCAGGCCGAGGCAATGCTGGCGCGGGGGCTGCAACGGATGTTTCCGCATGCCTTGATCGTGGGCGAAGAGGCAGTCGCGGCCAAACCGGCCCTGCGCGAGGATGTGTCCGAGGCGGAACTGGCCTTCATCATCGACCCGGTGGATGGCACCTGGAATTTCGTCCACGGCCTGCCGCTCTTTGGCGTGATCATCGCCGTCACCCGCTTTGGTCGGCCGGTCCTGGGGCTGCTTTACGATCCTGTCTCGGATGACTGGATCATCGCGGACGAGGCCAATCCTGCGCGGATGGCTGCGGTTCAGGGCGCCGAGCGCCCGGTGCGCGTGTCCTCTGGTGGTGCCCTCTCGAACTTGCAGGGCTACATGCATTATTACCTGATGACACAGGCCCGTCAGGATAAGGTGGCCCCGCTTCTGCCCGCCCTTGCGCGCTGCATCGCGCTGCGCTGCTCTTGCCATGAATACCGTCTGCTGGCGCAGGGTGCCGTCGATTTTGTCCTCTCGGATGTTCTGAACCCATGGGATCACGCCGCGGGCGTGCTCATCTGCCAGCAGGCTGGCGGCGTGGCGCGGATGCTGGACGGGCGCGACTACAACACCTCGATCTCCAAGGGCGTTCTGCTCAGCGCCGCGAACGAGGCAACATGGGCCAGTCTGAAAGATCACTTTGCCTGTCTTTTGGACAACTGAAACCAAGAAAAAACTTTTCATTTGCCTTTAAAACGCCATTTCTGCATGACTTAGTTATGGCTTCGGCCCAATTTTACCTCATCGGATTTCAGGCATGACATCGACCCGGCGCATGACGGATCAAATCGACGTTGTCACCCTGTCCGACGCGGACCGGGCGGCAGCAATAGACCGGCTGTACGATGTGGCGCTCGACCCTGGGCGCTACGAGGCGCTGCTCGACCATTGGGAGAGCGCGATTGGCCCCCTGCGCGCGCGTGTCGATCTGAACGCGCCACGTCTTCTGGATGAGCCGCAGATATCCGAGCATTTCCGCCGCGCCACCGAGTTTCTCGACCGTTTGGCCCCTGAGGAGACCGATCGCGACGGGCTCCGTGCCATATTGGCCCCGTTCGACCGGGTGCCGGCCCTCTTGCTGGATCGCTGCCGCACCATCCGCGCCGCCAACCCTGCCGCGCATCAGGCCATGGACCTGCCTGCGACCGCGCGCCTCTGCGATTTGCCGATCCATGAGGGCGACATGGACGCGCTTGCAGGTGCGCTCGATCTGATGTTCGACAGCCGGGAAAAGGATACCGCCGTCCTGCGGGTGCGGTCGGTGCAGGCCGGTCAGCTGATCGTCTTTCGGCTGCAGCGCTGCGTTGCCGCCGATGGCACGGTTCTGGTTCTCGCCGCCTCCAATGAAATCAGCATGCCGCCGGGCTTTTGCGAGATCTTGATCGAGGCCTTTGATCTGACCCAGACCGAGGCCGACATCCTCTGCCATCTTGTCGATTGTCGCAGCGTCAATGAGATTGCCTCAGAGCGCGGGCGCTCGGTCGATACGATCCGCGCGCAGATCAAATCGCTCCTTGCCAAGACCGAGACCCATTCGCAACTCGAACTGGTGCGCCTCGCGCTCTCGATGATCGACATGACCGCCATGACCGTGCGCGCCGCCCCCGGCCCCCGCGTGGTCAGCCGGGGTTATGCGGCGCTTGCAGAGCGGGATTTCAAGTCGCTGGTCATGCCCGACGGGCGCAGGGTCGATTATCTTGTCATCGGGGCCCCGCGCGGGCGCCCCGTGCTCTACCTGCCGCTCGATTTTGGACTGGTCCGCTGGCCCGCCTCTGCCGAGACCTGCGCCACGCTGCGGGGGCTCAAGGTGATCGTGCCCCTGCGCCCCGGCTATGGCCTGTCGGATATGGTGACGCGGGGCGCGGATTATGATGCGTCGCTCTGCGATGATACGATGCGCATCCTGCGCGCCGAGGGCGTGACGCGCTGTCCCATCCTCTGCCTCAGCGGCGATGCCTTTTATGCGGTCAAGCTGGCCCGGCTCAATCCCTTTGCCTTCAGCGGGATCGTGGCCTGTTCCGGCATGTTGCCCCTCACCCGCCGCGAACAGTTCGAGCGGATGCACAAATGGCACAGGTTCATCCTCGCCGGTGCCAAATACACGCCGCATCTCTTGCCCTTCATGGTCAAGGCGGGCTTTCTGCTCGCGCGCAAGATCGGCAAGCGCAACTTTCTGCACGCGGTCTATGGCAACTCTGCCGCCGATGTGGCGGTGATCGAAGACCCGGAAGCCTTCGAAGCGCTCGCCACGGGATCAGAAGTGGCCCTCTCCGACAAACATTCAGCGCACGAGGCCTTCGCGCGACAACTCATCTCGGGGCAACTCGAGGATTGGAGCAGCGAGGTCGAGGCACTGCGCGGCAAGCTGCCGCTCATCTTCATGAACGGCGCCGATGATCCGCAGGTGCCGCTGGCCACCTTGGAAGAGTTCCGCCGCGACTACCCTTGGATCGAATTTCATCTGCTCGAAGAGGCCGGACAACTGGCCTTCTTCCGGCATTGGCGCCGGGTTCTCGACCGGGTCACACCTTTGCTCGCGGATTGAAGCGCCCCGCCGGTCGCATTGCGCGCAAAGTCCTCTGAAGCTGGCTTTGACGACCGGCGTTGACCGGCGCGCCCCTGCCCTGTCAAAGGTCGGGCATTCCCCCTCACCAAGGTCGGAAAAGTCGCCCGACGATCGCCCGGTTCCAATCGGTCAGTTCGTGTCCATGGTTGTCTCATACGGACAAGAGTTCCCCCTGTCCCAGATAGGAGATTGCCATGCCTGCCAAGATATCCCACACGCAAGACGGCTACGACCGTTTGTCCCTCGTCTTTCACTGGGCGACCCTTGTCCTCCTGATTGCCGCCTTCACGACCATCGAGGGCCGGGTGCTGTTCGAAAAGGGAACGGCGATCCGAACCTTCGCCAAGGAATCGCACTACGTTCTTGGCCTCTTGATCCTGTTGTTCACCCTTGCCCGTCTGACACATCGCTTGGGCAGCGGTGCCCGCCCTGCGATCCATCCTGCACCAGCCGCGCCCATGATGCTTGTCGCGCATGCCATGGCGGCGCTGCTTTATGCGTCCCTGCTCATTACGCCGGTGCTCGGGCTCTTGACCGTGCAGGTGCTGGGGGATCACGTCAATCTGGGCTTCGGCCTGTCCATTCCAGCCTTCGTCGGGAGCGAGAAAGAAGTGGGCAAGACACTTCAGTCTCTTCATTCCTTGCTTGGCGACACGATGTATGTGCTGATTGGGGCCCATGCCGCAGCCGGAATTCTGCATCATCTCGCGTTCCGCGACACGAGCCTTGCCAATATGGTCCCAAATCTTGCCACACCCCGTTCTTCTGCGTCCGGGCTGGACTCTATCGCCCAAAGCCGCGTGCAACGGTAACGCACGCCGCGAAGGTCGCGCCGTCCGGTCCCACCGGGCGGCATTGCGGCGCAGATCGTGACTTAGGCCGCGCTCTTCCATTCTTGCGGGGTCACGTAAACGATGCTCTCCCCGACACTGACCATCACGTCGCCGTCTTGAATATTGATCTGGAGCTTCATCGTGCGGTTGGCCATTCGCTTCAGTTCGTCCGTTTCCGTTTCGGAAAAATTGATCACCTGAAGATTGTCGAACCGGGTGGCGCTGTTCTTGATCTTGTCCCACCACATCTCGGCCGTCCGGCCACCATAGGGATAGACGATCACCCTTTGAGCCTTGCCACAGGATTGCCGCAGCACCTTCTCACTCGGAAGCCCGAGAGCCACCCAGACGTCAAGCTCTCCGCTCAGGCTTTTTTGCCAAATGTCCGGCTCGTCATCCGTTGACAGACCCTTGGTCATTTCCAGACGTTCATGGGCATTCAGCGCGAACGCCAAAAGGCGCACCATCAGCCGCTCCTCCGTCTCTGAGGGATGCTTTGCAACCGTCAGCTTGTGGGTCTCGTAATAGTGTCGATCCATGTCAGAGACGGTGAGTTCGACTTTGTAGATTGTGGCATTTTGCGCCATGCGATGTTCCAAAACATAAGAGATCGGCACCCCTACAGCATTTCGGGCGTGTTTTAAAGCCTTCGCCTGTGATCGGGGCCTTGTCGGGCCAGCCTGAGGCAATTCCGGCACGCCTTGGGTGCCCGGCGGACCGAGGGGACGCTCAGGGCGCTTTAATCGCACCTTTACCCTATTTGGGGTATGACAGACTCAGCTTATTCACACTAGCGTGAGGTCACGTGATCAGAGCGGCCCGTTTGAGTGATGGCGTATCCGTTTTTGTCACCTGTCCGCACCCAGTGCTATGGGACGGAAGTATTTTAAAGACCTATTTCAGCAGGACAAAGGGCGGCCCGTAAAGGCCGCCTTTTTCTTCTTTCGCTCTAGCCATGCGCCTATTCGGCGGCCTCGGCATAATCCTCGAGCGGCGGGCAGGTGCAGACCAGATGCCGGTCGCCGTAAACATTGTCCACCCGGTTGACCGGCGGCCAGTATTTGTCCACCCGAAAGGCCCCCGGCGGAAAACAGCCCTGCTCGCGGCTATAGGGGCGGTCCCAATCCCGGACCAGATCCTCCATCGTGTGCGGCGCGTTCTTGAGCGGGTTGTTCTCCGCATCAATCCGGCCTTCCTCGATGTCGCGAATCTCTTCGCGGATCGCCAGCATCGCGTCGCAGAAGCGGTCAAGCTCGGCCTTGGTCTCGCTCTCGGTCGGCTCCACCATCAGCGTGCCCGCCACCGGCCAGCTCATCGTCGGCGCATGGAACCCGCAATCAATCAGCCGCTTGGCGATGTCGTCCACGGTCACGCCCGCACTCTCGGCAAAGGGGCGCACATCAAGGATGCACTCATGCGCCACACGACCACCCCGGCCCTTGTAAAGCACCGGAAAGGCCCCCTCGAGCCGCTTGGCGATGTAATTGGCGTTGAGGATCGCCACCCGCGTCGCCTGCGTCAGCCCGGCACCACCCATCATCAGGCAATAGGCCCAGGAAATCGGCAAGAGCGAGGGGGAACCAAACGGCGCGGCGCTAACCGGCCCTTCGGCCCCGCCGGTTTCGGGATGCCCCGGCAAATGTGGCACCAGATGCGCCTTGACGCCAATCGGCCCCATGCCGGGACCGCCGCCACCATGCGGGATGCAGAAGGTCTTGTGCAGGTTGAGATGGCTCACGTCGCCCCCCAGATCACCGGGGCGCGAGAGGCCTACCATGGCATTCATATTGGCCCCGTCGATATAGACCTGCCCGCCATGTCTGTGCGTGATCTCGCAAACTTCGCGCACCGTTTCCTCGAACACGCCATGGGTCGAGGGATAGGTGATCATGCAGCCGGCAAGGTTTTCGGCGTGCTTCTCGGCCTTGGCGCGGAAATCCTCCACGTCGATATCGCCATTCTCGGCGGATTTGACCACGACCACATCCCAGCCCACCATCTGCGCGCTTGCCGGGTTGGTGCCATGGGCGCTGACGGGGATCAGGCAGACGCGGCGATGCCCCTGCCCCTGCGCCCGGTGATAGGCAGCAATGGTCAAGAGGCC
>NZ_JAGPVV010000341.1 GCF_018066915.1 Roseovarius sp. | reverse complement strand
CTCTTCGCGGCGATCCGCGCGGCTGACTTGCGCCAGCATGCCTTGCTCGGAGCTTTCCTTGACCTCAAAGCCCTTGAGGCCAAAGGCATCCGCCGTGATCATATCAAGAATGAGGCGGTTGCCGTCATTGCCGGGCTCGATGCCATAGATGGTCGATTCGAGAGCCTCTGCATGCTGCGCAATCGTCTCGAACGAGGTGATCCCGAGGGCCGCCCCGGCGGCATTGGTGGCGAGCGTGTATTTCGCGCCGGTGAGGTTGGCGCGCACGGTGTCGACGGTGCCTGCGTCGCGGTAGGGGGCGATGTCGGCCTCCATCGTGGGCATCCAGTTGCCGAGGAACACGTCGATATCGCCTGCGGCGAGCGAGGTGTAGGTCACGGGCACCGAGAGCACCTTGATGTCTGTTTCATAGCCAAGCGCCTCGAGCACGAGCGTGGTGGCGGCGGTGGTGGCGGTAATGTCAGTCCAGCCGACATCGGAGAAGGTCACGCTGTCGCAGTTGGCAAGGGCAGGTCCGGCGGCGGCGGTGGCAAGGGCAATGGCGGTCAGGGTTGTCTTGAAGGTCATGTCAGGTCTCTCCCGTGGTTGATTATTCCGGGGCAGCGCCCGGTTTGGCAAAGGCCCGAGGAGAGATTGCCCCCGGGCCTTGCAGTCAGGTCAGGCGGGCTGGATCAGGCCATCCACCACCGCTCGATAAAGCGCATGCCGTCCACATCCCAGTTGGCCCCGAGCGTGTCGGAATGGGCCACCTTGGAGGAGTTGCCAAAGACGTAATTGGCAAACATCGGCACGATCACGCCGCCATCGTCGCTGCAGATCGCCTGCATCTCGAAATACATCTCGCGGCGCTTGGCCTCGTCGAGCTCCGAGCGGGCCTTGAGCATCAGCTCGTCAAAGCGGTCGTTGCACCAGAAGGTATCGTTCCACGCCGCGCCGCATTTATAGGCGGTGGCGAACATTTGATCCTCGACCGGGCGGCCCGACCAGTAGACCGCGCAGAAGGGTTTCTTCATCCAGACATCCGACCAGTAGCCGTCATTCGCTTCGCGCACCGGCGTGAGGTTGATGCCCGCCGTTGCTGCCGAACTCTGATAGAGCACGGCCGCATCGACCGCGCCGCCAAAGGCTGCATCCGCCGCCGAAAGCTTGACCTCAAGGCTGTCAAGACCGGCTTGCTTGAGGTGGAACTTGGCCTTGTCGGGATCAAAGCTCTTTTGCTCCAACTCGGTGTTGAAATAGCGTTGACCCTGACCGATGGGATGGTCATTGCCGATCGAGCCATAGCCGAACAGGATCTTGTCCACGAGTTCCTGACGGTTGATGCCGTATTTCAGCGCAAGGCGCACATCGGGGTTGTTGTAGGGCTCTGCCCGCGTGTCCATGGCAAAGGTGAAATGCTGCGTGCCCGCGACCGAATTGATCTGGATATTGGGGTTGCGCGCCAAGAGGCCCACGGTCTTGAGGTCGAGCCGGTCGACCACATCCACATCGCCCGAGACAAGCGCCGTGGTGCGCGCGTTCTGATCGACGATGGCCAGCACTTCGGCGCTGTCGAACCAGGCCACATCGCTGCGCCAATGGTTCGGGTTACGCTCGACCGCGTAGGAGACACCGGCGCTGAAATCCTTGAGCACATAGCTGCCGCAGCCATCGCCCGATTTCCAGTCGATGCTGTCGCCTTCGGCCTTGCAGATCACGAGGTGATAATCGCTGAGGAAGAAGGGGAAGTCGGCATTGCCGCCATCGAGGGTAAAGATGACGACGTCATCGCCTTCGGTGGTGATGTCGGTCACGTTGGCCACCAGCGGCCCCGCCGCAGAGGTCGAATTCTCGCCCCGGTGGAAGTTGATCGAATTGGCGACATCGGTGGCGGTGACAGCCTTGCCGGAATGGAAGGTCACGCCCGAGCGCAGTTTGAACCGCCAGACCGAGGCATCGGCCGAGGCTTCCCAGCTTTCGGCGACTTCGGGGATGAGCGCGCCATCGGCGGCCACTTCGGTCAGCCGGCCATGGATGGCAAAGGCGAGCGAGGTGGTGAAGCTGTTGGAATAGGTGCCTGGATCAAGCACATCGGTGGTCTGGCCGTGGCCGATGGCCGCGCGCAGATGCCCGCCGCGCGACGGCGCCGCCTTGGCCCGCAGCGGCAGGCCCGCGATAAGCGCCGCCCCGGCGGTGGTGGCCATGAAACCGCGTCGGTTGATGCGGCCGGAATTGAGGATGGTCATGTTGGTCTTCTCCCTTTGGTTTGGTTTCCGAACCGGCCTTTTGTCCTCTGAGGATCGCGCGGCCCCCTGCCGCGTGGCGGTCGATTTTTACCTGCCAAGGCTAATATGACGCTGTCATGAAATACAACGCCATTCTGGCAGGGGGGCGGTGTTGTGATGCGGTCCCTCGTGGTTTTTATTGATTGACGAGTCAATTAAACACGATTAGGCCAGTCTGGCAACAGGTCTTTGGAGGGGGTGCATGCCGAAAATCGGGATGGAGCCGATCCGGCGTAACGCGCTGGTGGAGGCCACGATTTCTGAGATCGGCGCGCATGGCAGCCTTGACGTGACCGTGGCGCAGATCGCCCGGCGCGCTGGCATGTCGAGCGCGCTGGCCCATCATTATTTCGGGTCCAAGGAGCAGATGTTCGTGGCCGCGATGCGCCATATCCTCACGCTCTATGGGGCCGAGGTGCGCGGCGCGCTGATCATGGCCAAGACCCCGCGGGACCGGATCGAGGCGATCATCCGCGCCAGTTTCACGCCCGCGCAATTCCGCGCCGAAATGGTGTCGGCCTGGCTCAATTTCTACGTGCAGGCGCAGCGCTCGGACGAGGCGCGGCGTTTGCTGCATATCTATCAGCGGCGGCTGCGCTCGAACCTGCATCACGCCTTTCGGGCGCTGGCCCCCACCGAGGCGCGCACGCTGACGCGTGGCCTCGCGGCGATGATCGACGGGCTTTATATCCGTCAGGCGCTGCGCGAAGGGCCGATGCAGCCCGGCCTCGCGATTGATGTGCTCTTGCATTACCTCGACACCAGCCTGCCCCAGAAGGACAAAGAATGACCGCGCCCAATATCCTGATTTTCATGGTTGATCAGCTCAACGGCACCCTCTTTCCCGATGGTCCGGCCGAGTGGCTGCATGCCCCCAATCTCAAGGCGTTGGCGGCAAGGTCCACGCGGTTTGCCAATGCCTACACCGCCTCGCCGCTCTGTGCGCCGGGACGCGCGAGTTTCATGTCGGGGCTCTTGCCGTCGCGGTCCCGCGTCTATGATAATGCCGCCGAATTCGCCGCCGATATTCCCACCTATGCGCATCACCTGCGGCGCGCGGGCTATCAGACCTGCCTGAGCGGCAAGATGCATTTCGTCGGACCAGATCAGTTGCACGGGTTCGAGGAGCGGTTGACCACCGACATCTACCCCGCCGATTTCGGCTGGACGCCCGATTATCGCAAACCCGGCGAGCGGATCGACTGGTGGTATCACAATATGGGCTCGGTGACGGGCGCGGGTGTCGCGGAAATCTCGAACCAGATGGAATATGATGACGAGGTGGCGTTTAACGCGCGCGCCAAGGTCTATGATCTGGCGCGGGGTCTGGACGCGCGGCCGTGGTGCCTGACGGTCAGTTTCACCCATCCGCATGATCCCTATGTGGCTCGCAAGAAATACTGGGACCTCTATGAGGATTGCGACCATCTGCTGCCGCAGGTTCCGGCCATGGCGTATGCCGATCACGACGCCCATGCGCGCCGGATTTTCGACGCGAACGACTGGCGCAATTTTGACATCACCGAGGACGACATCCGCCGCTCGCGGCGCGCCTATTTCGCCAATATCTCGTATCTCGACGACAAGATCGGTGAAATCCTAGAGGCGCTGGAAACCACCCGGCAAGAGGCGATCATCCTCTTTGTCTCGGACCATGGCGATATGCTGGGCGAGCGCGGGTTGTGGTTCAAGATGTGCTTTTACGAGGGCTCTGCCCGCGTCCCTCTGATGATCTCGTCCCCCGGCATGGCGCCGGGGCTGATCACCGATCCGGTCAGCAATATCGACGTCTGCCCGACGCTTTGCGAATTGGCGGGGGCGGATATGTCCGAGGTGATGCCGTGGGTCGAAGGGCAATCGCTGGTCTACCTTGGGCAGGGAGGCACCCGCGACGCGCCGGTCGCGATGGAATATGCCGCGGAAGCGTCCCAAGCGCCGCTCGTGTCGCTGCGCTATGGCAAGTGGAAATACAACCGCTGCACGCTCGACCCTGATCAGCTCTTCGATCTGGAGGCCGATCCGCATGAGCTGAGCAATCTGGCGGATGACCCCGCCCATGCCGGAACACTGGCGCAGTTGCAGGCCAAGGCTGCGGCGCGCTGGGATCTTGCCGCCTTTGACGCCGCCGTGCGCGAAAGTCAGGCGCGCCGCTGGGTGGTTTACGAGGCGCTGCGCAAGGGTGGCTATTACCCGTGGGATTACCAGCCGCTGCAAAAGGCGTCCGAGCGCTACATGCGCAACCACATGGACCTCAACGTGCTGGAGGAAAGCAAGCGCTTCCCGCGGGGCGAGTGATGCTTTCATCGTTCTGTAAATACTCAATTTCCGCCGGGTTCGGCAGGGATTGCGCGCAAGGAAAGAGAGACTGATGCAAGCCGATTATGTCATCGTGGGCGCAGGCAGCGCGGGGTGTGCCATGGCCTACCGTCTGGCTGAAGCAGGCAAATCCGTGCTGGTGATCGAGCATGGCGGCACCGATGCCGGGCCGTTCATCCAGATGCCCGGCGCGCTGAGTTACCCGATGAACATGAAGCGCTACGACTGGGGCTATCTGAGCGAGCCTGAGCCGCATTTGGGCAACCGCCGCCTTGCCTGTCCGCGCGGCAAGGTGATTGGTGGCTCCAGCAGCATCAACGGCATGGTCTATGTGCGCGGCCACGCCCGCGACTATGACCATTGGCGCGATCAGGGCTGCGATGGCTGGGGCTATGCCGATGTGCTGCCCTATTTCAAGCGGATGGAAAACTGGCACGACGGCGGCCATGGCGGCGATGCGGGCTGGCGCGGCCATGATGGCCCGCTGCATGTCAGCCGGGGGCGGCGCGACAACCCGCTGGTGCGCGCCTTTGTCGAGGCGGGCAAACAGGCGGGCTATCCCGAGACCCATGATTACAACGGACATCAGCAAGAGGGGTTTGGCCCCTTCGAGATGACCGTGTGGAAGGGTCAGCGCTGGTCGGCGGCCAATGCCTATTTGCGGCCTGCGCTGAAACACGAGAATTGCGATCTGGTGCGGGGGCTTGTCACCCGTGTGGTGATCGAGGATGGCCGCGCCGTGGGCGTCGAGGTGATCCTCAAGGGCCGCAAGGAAGTGGTGCGCGCGCGCGCCGAGGTGATCCTTGCCGCCTCGTCGATCAACTCGCCCAAGATCCTGATGCTGTCGGGCATTGGCCCGGCCGCGCATCTGGCGGCGCACGGCATCCCGGTGGTCGCGGACCGCGCGGGCGTGGGCCAGAACCTGCAGGATCATCTGGAGCTTTATATCCAGATGGCCGCAAGCCAGCCCGTGAGCCTCTACAAATACTGGAACCTCTTTGGCAAGGCGTGGGTGGGCGCGCGCTGGCTCTTGAACAAGAGCGGGCCGGGGGCCAGCAACCAGTTTGAAAGCTGCGGCTTCATCCGCTCGGGCGCGGGCGTGGATTATCCCGATATCCAGTTCCATTTCCTGCCCATCGCTGTGCGCTACGATGGCAAGGCCGCCGCCGAGGGGCATGGCTTTCAGGCGCATGTCGGGCCGATGCGCAGCCCGTCGCGCGGGGCTGTGACCCTGCGCAGCGCCAATCCCGCCGATGATCCGGTGATCCGTTTCAACTACATGAGCGAGGCGCAGGATTGGGAGGATTTCCGCAACTGTATTCGCCTGACGCGCGAGATTTTCGCACAAGACGCCTTTGCGCCTTATGTGAAGCATGAGATTCAGCCCGGTGCGGCGGTGCAGAGCGACGAAGAGCTTGACGATTTCATCCGCGAGCACGCCGAGAGCGCCTATCACCCTTGCGGCACCTGCAAGATGGGTCGCGCGAACGATCCGATGGCGGTGGTCGATCCAGAGGGCCGGGTGATCGGGGTCGATGGGCTGCGCGTGGCGGATTCGAGCCTTTTCCCGCGCATCACCAACGGCAATCTCAACGCGCCGTCGATCATGGTCGGCGAAAAGATCGCCGATGCCGTGCTGGGCCGCAGCCCGCTGCCGCCCGAGAATGCCGAGCCGTGGATGCACCCCGATTGGGCGCTGAGCCAGCGCTGAGCCGTTAACCCTTTGTTCACCTTCTGTCTTGCAGGAGGGCGGTGGCCTCCGGCATAAGGGGGTATGTTAAGGATTTGTTTACTCATCGTTCTCGGTCTGGTCCCGCTCGCTGCGGCGGCTGAGGGGTTTGGCGGTGTGGTCCGGGTGATCGACGGCGACACGTTCGACGTGGGCGAGGTCCGCGTGCGGCTGCACGGGATCGACGCGCCGGAACTTGGGCAGATCTGCACCAACCCCGATGGCGAGACCTGGGATTGCGGCACATGGGTGGCCGAGGAGGTGCGCGCCCGCATCGAGGGCCGCGAGGCGCGCTGCGCGGCGGTGGAGAAAGACCGCTATGACCGCACCGTCGCGCGCTGCACGGTGGTGGGGCAGGACGTGGGCCGGATGCTGGTGGCGGAGGGTCTGGCGCTGGCCTATCGCAAATATTCGATGGCCTATGATCTGGACGAAAAGGCCGCTGTGGTGGCGGGGCGCGGGCTGCATGAGGTGCTGATGGCCCGCCCCGAGGATCACCGCCGCATGGTGCGCGAAGAGCGTGCGGCAGAGGCCCAAGCAAACGCGCCCGCGCCGCAAGGGGGCTGTGTCATCAAGGGCAATCGCAGCGGATCGGGCAATCAGATTTATCACATGCCCGGACAGGCGGATTACGACGCGACGGTCATCACCGAGGCCAAGGGCGAGCGCTGGTTCTGCTCCGAGGCCGAGGCCCGCGCCGCAGGCTGGCGGCGCGCCAAACGCTGAGTGGGGCTTGGGTGGCAGGCCGGGAATTTGAGTATTTTTGGAACAGTGAAAGGGGCAGGGGTGCGCCCCCACCCCGTCGGAGAAGGGGCCGTGCGCTCAGAGCGTGATCGGCTGCATCACCTGCGGTTCGATCACATCGACCCCCGGCAGGGCCGCCGCCAAGGCTTTGGCGGATTGCTCGAGGATCGGGAAGGTCCGGTAGTGGCAGGGGATCACCGTCTTGAAGTCAAAGAAGGTCTTGGCCGCATAGGCGGCGCGGCGCATGTCCATGGTGAAATGCCCGCCCGCGCAGAGAATCCCGATGTCGGGCGCATGGAGCGCGTTGAAGACGCCCATATCGGCCATCACATCGGTATCGCCCGAGACATAGATCACATGCCCCTCGCCTGCGATCATATAGCCACATTCGCTGCCTGTGACCTGCGGCCCGGCGTCGGTCGCGATCGAGGTGGAATGGGTGGCATGGACCATCGTCACCTGCACCCCGCCCAGATCGACCGTGCCGCCCTTGTTGAAGCCGACGGTCTGGATGCTCTCCTTGGCCTCCCAATGGGACATGAGGTCGTATTGCCCTACGACCGGCACGCCGAGGCGTTTGGCCAAGGGCAGCACGTCGGCGACATGGTCGAAATGCGCGTGGGTGAGCAGGATATGGGTGGCCCCTTGGGTGGCGGGGCCGTGTTGGTCCTCGGGCAGCATCGGGTTGCCGTTGAGCCAGGGGTCGAGGAGCAGAACCTGTCCGCCGATTTCGATCCGGAAAGAGCTGTGGCCGAGCCATGTGATGTGCATTGGTGTCTCCGCTTGGGTTTCATGTTGCCTATACCTTAGCAAGCATGTCGGCCAAGGAAAGGGGCGGATGCGCCGCCGCGATCCGCTTGCGCCCGCGCGGCCCCGGCGCTAAACGCAAGCCAAACGGATCATGGGAGAGGCTCATGTCGATTGATCTCGAAACCGCCGCCAAGGTGGCCAAGCTGGCACGGATCGCGGTGCGCGAAGAGGCGCTGCCGGCGCTGGCCAATGAATTCAACACTATTCTCGGGTTTATCGAGCAGTTGAACGAGGTCGATGTGTCGGGGGTGGAGCCGATGACGAGCGTCACGCCCATGCGCCTCAAGCGGCGCGAGGATGTGGTGAGCGATGGCAATCAGCAGGCGGCGGTGCTGTCCAATGCGCCCGATGCGCGCGAGGGCTTCTTTGCCGTGCCGAAGGTGGTGGAATGATGACCGATCTCAACCGGATGACGATTGCCGAGGCGCGCGATGCGCTGCGCAAGGGGGATGTGACGAGCCTTGAGTTGACCGAGGCCTGTCTTGCGGCGGTAGAAGGGGCCGGGGCGCTCAACGCCTTTGTGCATCACACGCCCGAGATTGCGCGCGCGCAGGCGCAGGCGGCGGATGCGCGGATTGCCAAGGGCGATGCGCCCGCGATGTGCGGGATTCCTTTGGGCATCAAGGACCTCTTTTGCACCAAGGGCGTGCCCTCTCAGGCCGCCAGCCGCATCCTGCAAGGCTTCAAGCCGGAATACGAATCGACCGTGACGCAGAACCTCTTTGATGCGGGCGCGGTGATGCTGGGCAAGCTCAACATGGACGAATTTGCCATGGGTTCAAGCAACGAAACCTCGTGCTATGGCAATGCCGTGAACCCGTGGCGGCGCGGCAATGACGCGGCGGCGCTGACGCCCGGTGGCTCGTCTGGTGGGTCGGCCAGCGCCGTGGCCGCCGACCTCTGTTTGGGCGCGACCGGCACCGA
>NZ_JAGPVV010000329.1 GCF_018066915.1 Roseovarius sp. | reverse complement strand
CATCGACATCCTGTTGCACGCCGCCGAGGCGCATGCCACCGAAGGCATCGTGTCGGCGCGGGTCGAGGGCGATCTGCACAGCCAGACCTATCCGCAAACGCTGGCGCGGGCGGCGCAACTGGCACAGGCGCTCACGGCACTTGGACTGGAACCGGGGGACCGGATCGGCACGCTGGCGTGGAACGGCCACCGGCATTTCGAACTTTATTACGGGATTTCGGGCATCGGCGCGGTGTGCCATACCCTCAACCCGCGCCTCTCGCGCGAGCAATTGCTCTATATCATCGGACATGCGGGCGACCGGCTTTTGTTCCTCGATCTCACCTTCGTGCCGCTGATCGAGACGCTCTTGCCTGATCTGCCGCCAAGCCTGCGTTTTGTCATCCTGACCGACCGCGCGCATATGCCCGACTGCACCTTTGACGCGCTCTGCTACGAGGATTTGCTGGCGGCGCAGCCGACCGAGTTTGACTGGCCCACATTCGCTGAGGAGACCGCCGCCGGTCTGTGCTACACCTCCGGCACGACTGGCAACCCCAAGGGCGCGCTCTATACCCACCGCTCCACGCTCTTGCATGCGCTGCAAGTGCCGCTCTGCCAGACCTCCAGCTTTCGCGCAGGGGGCCGCGTGCTGCCTGTGGTGCCGCTCTTTCACGTCAACGCCTGGGGGCTGCCCTATGTCGCCCCACTCACCGGCATGACGCTGGTGATGCCGGGGCCAAACCTTGACGGGACCAGTCTATTTCGTCTGATGGACGCCGAGTGGGTCTATTCCGCCTGGGGTGTGCCCACGGTATGGGCGGGGTTGCTGGCGGAAATCAAGGCACAGGGGCGCATCCCCACAGGTTTTGCCGATCTGGTGGTTGGTGGCTCTGCCATGCCGCGCGTGATGATCGAGGCCTATGAGACACGCGGCGTCGTGGTCTCGCAGGCTTGGGGCATGACCGAAACCAGCCCTATCGGCGCTTACGGCGTGCTGTCCCCCGCGCTGCAAGCGGCACCGCTGGCCGAACGCATCGCCGCCAAATGCTGCGCCGGGCGTCGCCTCTTTGGGGTGGAGTACAAGATCGTGGATGACGCGGGCAAACGCCTGCCGCATGACGGGCAGGCGGCGGGCGAGCTATTCATTCGCGGCAATACCGTCATCAGTGGCTATTTCGAGAATCCAGAAGCCACCCGCGCCGCGATGGATAGCGAGGGTTGGTTTGGCACGGGCGATGTCGCCTCGGTCGGCCCCGAGGGGCGGCTCACGATCCGCGACCGCTCCAAGGATCTGGTGAAATCAGGTGGCGAATGGATCAGCTCGATTGATCTGGAAAACGCTGCCCTCTCGCATCCCGGCATCGCCGCCTGCGCCGTGATCGCCGTGCCGCATCCGAAATGGGATGAACGCCCCGTCTTGGTGGCCGTGGCCGCAGGCCAAGACCGCCCCGCACTGTCAGAGATCTGCGCCCATATGGAAACCCATTTTGCCAAATGGCAATTGCCCGACGATCTGCTCTGGGTCGAGGCGCTGCCGCTGACCGCCACCGGCAAAGTCTCGAAAATGACACTACGCGACCAGTTCGCCGACTACATCCACCCCGACCTGCGCGGGGACAGCGCATGAGCGGGCTTGATACAGACGCCGTCGCGGCATGGCTTGCCGCGCATCTTCCGGGCTTTGCGGGGCCGCTTACCGCGCAGAAATTCAGCGGCGGGCAATCCAACCCCACCTACCGCTTGATGACTCCCACGCGCAGTTACGTCCTGCGCCGCAAACCGCCCGGCGTGCTCTTGAAATCCGCCCATGCGGTCGAGCGGGAATTCCGCGTGCAGCGCGCGCTTGAGAATACGGCGGTCCCGGTCGCCCGGATGCACCTTTTGTGCGAGGATGAGCGTGTCATCGGCACGCCCTTTTACATCATGGACGAGGTCAAGGGCCGCACCTTTGACGCCCCCGCGATGCCCGGCCTCACGCCGCCCGAACGCCACGCCATCATCGACGAGATGAACCGCGTTCTGGCCGCCATCCATGACATTGACCTGGTGCAAACCGGCCTCACGGACTATGGCCCCACCGGCAATTACTACCGCCGTCAGGTGGATCGCTGGTGCGCGCAATATACCGCCACCGCCACCGATGATCTGCCCGACATGATTGCCCTAATGGCGTGGCTCGATGCGCATATTCCCGACGATGACGGGCAACGCACGCTGGTGCATGGCGACTACCGGCTCGACAATCTGCTCTTTGAACCCCATGGCACCGCCTGCGTCGCCGTGCTGGATTGGGAGCTATCCACGCTCGGCCACCCCTACGCCGACCTTGCCGCCGTGATCATGCAATGGTCGATGCCCGCCACCACAGAGGGGCGCGGCCTTGCGGGTGTGGACCGCGCAGCACTTGGTCTCTGGTCAGATGCGGAGTTTATCGCCCGCTATTGCGACCGGCGCGGGATTGCGCCGATCGAGGGGTTCCATTTCTACATCGCCTTCAGCTATTTCCGCATGGCGGCCATCCTGCAAGGCGTCAAGAAACGTGCGCTGGATGGCAATGCCTCTGACCCCGCACGCGGCCTGCGCCTCGGGGAGTATGTGCCCGACTTCGCCCGCGCGGGCCTTATCGCGACCAAGGACAAGACATGACCCAGGACATCGACCCAAACCTCCTCGAACCGCCCTCGGCGCTGCAGACCCATCTCGGCTATCGCCTCATTGCCTGGTCCAAAGACTTTGCCCGACTGGAACTGCCGCTGGAGCCCTACCTGATGAACCGTCAGGGTCTGCCCCATGGCGGCATCCACGCCACCATGCTCGATACCGCCATGGGTTTTGCCGGGTGCTACACCGGCGACCCGGAGCAGCAGCAGATGGCGCTCACCCTGTCGCTGACGGTCAATTATCTGGGGCAGGCCACCGGCGCGCGGCTGATTGCCGAGGCGCGGCGCACGGGCGGCGGCAAATCCACCTATTTCGCAGAAG
>NZ_JAGPVV010000328.1 GCF_018066915.1 Roseovarius sp. | reverse complement strand
GTTCTGCGTCCTGGTCTAGAAGTTCGGTCATATCGAGACCAAGGACATCCTCGCCAATGGCAATCGACTGGGCACTGGGCCTTGAGAAAAGCCAACCGTACCGGCCGACTTCTGTCCATTCCCGTACGCGGGACACCAGGTCGCCATCATCATCGGTAGAGGCCACGAGACTTGCCAAACCGTCGAAGGTTCTGAGGCCTGGCTCCGCGGCGGCGATCTGACGAACCGCCTCGTTCAGTGCTGCGGTCTGGACCGTCTCAAATGGACGGTGACGGGCCAGAATGTCGCCGAGCCAATCTGTCAGCCAGGCGGCCCCCCGCGCATCGGTCTCCGTGGTCATCGGGTTAAAGCCGGTGGGCTGGCCCACCTTGATTTCGCTGTAGCTGCCACCCAAAGCGCGGATCGCCATCTCCAACCCCTGATCCTTGTCGAAAACGATGACCCGCGCACCCACTCTGCGGGCCTGCGCCATGAGAAAAGCCGTGCCGAGTGTCTTGCCGGACCCGGTGCGGCCCAGAACAAGCGTGTGCCCGACGCTTGGCTCATCGGTCCGGCGCCCGGCTTCGTGAAAGTTGAACCGGTAGAGGCTGGAGGTCACGGTCGGGAAGGCCGTGATCGTCTTGCCCCATGGGCTGGCCTCGGGTCCGCGACCCGGCCGTGTCTTGTGAAACGCCGCCAGTTCCGCGAAATTGTGCGACGAAACGATCCCGTCACGGATCCGGTAGGCCCAGTTTCCGGGCGCTTGCGCAAAATAAAGCGCCTTTGCGGCCCAGGATTCCCTTACCAGAACGGCACCGGTCTCTTGCCCCGCCCGCCAGATCTCGGAAGCTGCCTGTTCCAGTTCCTCGGCGCTGTCACAGAAGACCTGCACGGATGCATGGTGTGTCCCAAAGGTCGACCGGCCGGATGCCACGGCGTCGGCGGCTTCGATCAATTGCTCTGTCAGGCTGACACCAGCATCTTCGGAGGCACCCCGCTGACGAAAGGTGCGTTGAATGCGCTCAACCATCTCATTGGCGCGCCGCGGCGTGAAAGAGTTGGTGATCGTGATGTCATAGGGCAGTTCCAACGCATCAAGCATGGTTGGCCAGGTGCGACTGGGATAGGATTTTATCCCGAAAATCGCGCCGTATCGTGCGCTGTCGCCGCTTTCCAGCCGCATGGTTTTGCCTTGAAAGCTGACGTCGAAATTGCTCATCGTGTCAGCCAACAGTTGCCCGGGGGCCGCGATGATCTTGCCGTAGCTCTGTCCGTGAACCGCGGCCAACACTGCAAGCCAGTCCCCGCTCGAGACTGTCAGGCGCGCTGCACCTGCATCGGAATACATCGCCATGAGCAGGGTCATGGCCTCTTCCAGGGCAACAATTCTCGTATCGATGTCTTTCTGGAAATCGCGGCCGCCGCCAAGGGCGCCCAGAACCTTCGAGAATGCCTGCGGCATCGACGGACGCATCAACACTGTCAGCATCAAGGTGCGGGCTTTCAGGTCACGCGCGCGCAGGCTTCTCTGCCACGCCGCGTCTACCGCATTTGCAAAGGGCATACCGTCAGGCGCAGCAAGGTCCGCGACGTCCGGGCGTGATACCTTGTTGATGTGGAAACCGAAGCGCTCGCCCAACTGACTGACGATCCGGGCAAAGCCTTCACTGATCTCATCGATCCGGGTGTCATCGCTGGTGAAGCTGTCGATCCCGCCAAGCGTGACCGACGCCATCAGATCACCCTGCCGCGTCAGGATGACATTGTCTCGCACCGCAGCAATGTAAGGTAGGTGCCGCCCGAGACGCTCGGCTTTCAAAACCTTGTCCCCAAGTGCATCCCGAACAGCGCTGCTGGCAATCAACCCCCGAAACTCACGCGACATAGAGATCGCCCCCATCACCGGATCGCACACTCGTTCGCGGTGTGCGCGACATCACCACGTTCAAAATCTGAAACAGATGTGGATTGCGGTCTGCGACCAGCCAAAGCGGTGGGTAGCCCGCGAGGAACACCAGCAGGAACCGCATGTCGTCAACCAGAATGAAAGGGATCACGGATGCGAAGACCAGCGCCACGAAATATCCAATCGGGAGACCGAATATCCGTGGCGGCTTGGTCAGCCCCAGAAAGAGTGGTGTGTCGCGCATGGAGGTCTCTGCGGCCTGTCAGATCAAGGAGCCGCAAAGCCGTCGATGATGGTCTCGGCCGAAAAGATCAGCACCACGCCTACAAACACGGCGACGAAGATCGGCCAGTTGAGGCGCCCGAAAAACATCATGACACCCGATCCCACGAGAGCGAGCACACCGAGGCCACGACCGATCGGCCCCGTCACCGCGTCGATGATGTTGTCGATCATGTCAGAGACCGGGCTAAGGTCTTGTGCGAGCGCCGGGGCCGCAGCCAACATCAGCAACGCGGCCAATGCCGCCCGGGTATAGTCGATGCGTTTCATATCTGGTCTCCGATGGATTGGGCATAGACGGCCATGACCTTGCGAACATGGCCTTGGGTTTCGCGGTAGGGGGGAATCCCGCCATGGCGCGCCACGGCTTCGGGGCCGGCGTTATAGGCCGCGAGCGCAAGTTGCGGCGTGCCGAAACGATCAAGTTGTGTCAGCAAGTAGCGGGCGGATCCATGCAGGTTTTGCTCAGGATCATGCGGATCGACGCCAAGCACGCGTGCAGTGTCCGGCATCAACTGCCCAAGCCCGATTGCGCCGACATGCGACCGCGCGCCTGGATCAAATGCGCTTTCAATAGCGATGTTGGCGCGAAACAATGCGAGCCACTCGCGAGTGGACATCCCGGCCCTGCGCAGGGCCGGGTGCTCCGCGTAGACCGACCCCACATCAAGGATCATGGTCTCGATCGCAGGGCGGCCCGATGGGGCCCGCGGCGGAGACAGGCGTGGTGAATCAAGAGGGACGACCTCAGAGCGTGCGACACCGTCGCTTTGCTCGGGTTGGGGTCTTGCAAAGTCGAGAACGCTACTGGTCAGTCGACCAATACGGTCTGGAGCATCGAGATCGATAACGGATTGTGCATGAG
>NZ_JAGPVV010000308.1 GCF_018066915.1 Roseovarius sp. | reverse complement strand
GCGCGCATCCGCGCCCTGAAAAAGCAGATCAGCGCCGAGGCCCCCAAAGTGGCCACCCGCCAATCCTCCGAAATGGTGCTCGAGGTCGTCAATCCGATCCTGCAAGAAACCGTTGGCGGCTCTGCCGATCTGTCGGGCTCGAACAACACCCGCTCGGGCGATATGACCGTCTTTGACGTGGACAACCGCAAGGGCCGCTATATCCATTGGGGCATCCGCGAACATGGCATGGCCGCCGCGATGAACGGCATGGCGCTGCATGGCGGCATCCGCCCCTATGGCGGCACCTTCATGTGCTTTACCGATTACGCCCGCCCTGCCATGCGTCTGGCCGCCCTCATGAAAATCCCGACCGTGTTCGTGATGACCCATGACAGCATCGGTCTGGGCGAGGATGGCCCGACCCACCAGCCCATCGAGCATCTGGCCATCAGCCGCGCCACGCCCAACACCTGGGTTTTCCGCCCCTGCGATACGGTCGAGACCGCCGAGGCCTGGGAACTGGCGCTGACCTCCAAGGAAACGCCCTCGGTCCTGTCGCTCACCCGCCAGAGCCTGCCCACCTTGCGGCGCGAGCATAAGGCCAAGAACCTGACCGCCCAAGGCGCCTATGTGCTGGCAGACTCAGAAGGCAAGCGTCAGGCGATCCTGATGGCCACAGGCTCCGAGGTCGAGATTGCCATGAAGGCCCGCGATCTTCTGCAGGCCGAAGGCATCGGCACGCGTGTGGTGTCCATGCCCTGCTGGGAACTCTTTGAAGAGCAAGACGACAGCTACCGCAAACGCGTCCTGCCCGCAGGCCCGGTGCGCGTCGCCATCGAGGCGGCCATCCGCTTTGGCTGGGACCGCTGGCTCTACGGCGAGCGCGGCCGCCGCGAAAAGGGCGGCTTTGTCGGCATGCACGATTTCGGGGCCTCCGCCCCCGCGCCGACGCTCTACAAGGAATTCGGCATCACCGCCGAAGCGGTGGCAGCCAAGGTCAAATCCCTGCTCTGAGGGAACCACGCCGTTGTATAAAGAGCCCGGATGCCCCGCGTCCGGGCTCTTTCCTTTGCGGTATGCCGCGCGGTCGCTGGGCCGGGGACTAGCGATGCAACAGATGTGGCTGCCACTTTATCCCAGCAAAGTCCGCGTGACCTCTCAGTGAGGCGCTCCCTCTCATAATCGCTAGGCCGTCACGCCAAAAGCGTCCCGAGATAAAGTGGCGCGCCTTCGGTGCGACGGACGGCCCAGCGATCCGCGCGGCACCTTCGGTGCTATTCGCGCGGGTTACAGCCCAACATCACCCCAACTTGCGCCCCCCTGCACCCACCCCCTACACTCCCCCATCATGCCCAGCCTCTGTCGCGATTGCCTGACCCGATTCGACACTGCCCGCCGCTGCCCCGCCTGCGGCAGCCCCCGCATCTTGTCCCATCCCGAACTCTTTGACCTCTCCATCGCCCATATGGATTGCGATGCCTTCTACGCCTCTGTCGAGAAACGCGACAATCCCGAGCTTGCCGACAAGCCGCTCATCATCGGTGGCGGGCGGCGCGGCGTGGTCTCGACCGCCTGCTATATCGCCCGCATCAAGGGCGTGCGCTCTGCCATGCCGATGTTTCAGGCGCTCAAACTCTGCCCCGAGGCGGTGGTGATCAAACCCCGCATGCAGGTCTATGCCGAGGCCTCGCGCGCCATCCGCGCCATGATGCTCGATCTCACGCCCGACGTGGAACCGCTCTCGCTTGACGAGGCGTTTCTCGATCTCACCGGCACCGCGCGCCTGCATGGCGCCCCGCCCGCCGTGATGCTCGCGCGCCTCATCAAGCGGATGCGCGACGAGTTGGGCCTGACCGGCTCCATCGGCCTCAGCCATAACAAGTTTCTGGCCAAGATCGCCTCGGACCTCGACAAACCGCACGGCTTTGCGGTGATCGGCATGGCCGAGACCGCCGATTTCCTGCGCGACCGCCCCGTCAGCCTCATTTGGGGCGTGGGCCAATCCACCCTCAAGGCGCTGAATGATGCGGGCATCCGCAGCTTTGCCGATCTCTTGCGTTGGGACCGCCGCGATCTCAATGCGCGCTTTGGCGCGATGGGCGACCGGCTCTGGCATCTGGCGCGCGGACAGGACCGCCGCCGCGTCTCGGCCAATGCGCCCGTGAAATCCATCTCGAACGAGACCACGTTCTACGAGGACACGCGCGACCGCGAGTTGCTCGACGGCCATATCTGGCGGCTCGCGGAAAAAGTGGCCGACCGCGCCAAGGCCCGCGCCCTCGCAGGCCGCGTGGTCACGCTCAAGCTCAAGCGCGCCGATCACACGCTGCTCACGCGCCGCCACGCCTTGCGCGACGCCACGCAACTGGCCGACACGCTCTATCGCAGCGCCCGCGCGCTCTTGGATCAGGTGCCGCAAGGGGCCGCCTACCGGCTCATCGGCGTGGGCCTGTCAGACCTTGTGCCCGAGACCGCCGCCGACCGCTCCGGCGATCTGCTCGATCCTCAGGCCACCCGCCGCGCCGGCGCAGAACGCGCCACCGACGCCATCCGCGCCAAATTCGGGCCAGATGCAATCGTCAAAGGGCGGGCGTTGCGATAGGGATTGGGCGCGAGAGGCTCGATCATGTTTTGAGCTATGCCCCAATCACCAAGGCGCGGAATCAAGGTGCCGCAGGCACCGCCGCGCTGCGCCCGACCGCCCCACCGGGCGGGCACCGCGCGGCTCAGCTATAAAACCTGCCCACTACTCCGCCGCCAGTGGCAGCGCCTCGGCGCGCCCGATCTCGGCAATGTCGCGGATCACCCCCGAGAGCAACCTGCGGAACGCCTCGAAATTGCCATTGGGCCGAATGAGCCGCTCATTCATGTAGAGCGCGCGATCAATCTCCACCTGCACCGCATGGCGCGCGCGCCCAGGGCGACCGTAAGCCTGCGTGATATAGGCCCCGGCAAAGGGCGTGTTGCGCGTGACCACCAGACCCGCGCGCGCAAAGGCCGCCTCGATCCGGTCCACAATCGCCCCATCCGCCGCCGCCCCGAACCGGTCGCCCAGCACGATCTCGGGCCGCCGCACACCCCGCCGCGCCACCGCGTCCATCGCCTCATGCGGCATCGAATGGCAATCAATCAGGATCGACTGTCCGAACATCAGATGCGCCTGATCCAACTGCCCTTGCAGCGCCGTGTGATAGGGCCGCCAATAGCTTTCGATCCGGTGCTCGGCCTCGGCCATGCTCAGCTTGCCCGCATAGATCGCCTGCCCGTTCGCCACCACGCGCGGAATGACCCCAAGGCCCGAGGCCACGCGCGGATTATGCCCCTGCCGCGACACCCCCTCGATCAAGGCCGGGTCCAACTCATCCGCGCTGCGGTTGAGATCGACATAGGCCCGCGGTGCCCCCGCCTTGATCAACGGCGCGCCGTGAAGTGGCGCGCTCTCGAACAACTGATCGACAAACGCATCCTCGGACGAGCGCACCGAATGTTCATTCAGCGTGGTGCGCCGCAGAAACGTCCACGGATAATCCCGGCCACTATGGGGCGAGGCGAACACCACCGCCGTGGTCCGCCGTTCGGGATGCGTGAGGTGATAGGCGACCTTGGGCATGCGTGTTCCTTTCTCTCACGATAATAGACTGAAATTGGTGTTCTAAAAGCCCTTGATCCCCTCTCCGACTCCTTTTATAGACCAGCGAACCGGCGCGGATTTCCGCGCCCCTCTTTTTGGGGCAGGCGATCGGCTGGCATTCATGGGCGATTAGCTCAGTGGTAGAGCACTTCGTTGACATCGAAGGGGTCACAAGTTCGAACCTTGTATCGCCCACCATGAATTCACTGTCCCGGCACCGGGACGCCCGCAACCCCAGGCGCTGGCCCGCGCCGCGACAACCGAGGAGACGACCATGAAGGTTCGTAATTCGCTCCGCTCGCTCAAGAACCGGCATCGGGATTGCCGCGTCGTGCGCCGCAAAGGCCGCGTCTACGTGATCAACAAGACCCAGCCGCGTTTCAAAGCCCGTCAGGGCTGAGCCGCGATCAGCCTTTGGCTGAAGACTGAAAAACCCCGCCGAACCGGCGGGGTCTTTCATTTTGGACAGTTTGTTTTAACAATTCTGCCGGACGCCCCTTTCGAGACAGGCAAATCAACCCGCGCGCCCCTCTTGCCGCCCCTGCCCCGTGGCTGGAGAACACGAAGACAGGGGCAAGCGCTGAGCGGGGAGCGCTCAGATCCGCAGGAACGGTTGCGCGATGCGCGGCATGAGCGCACGAAAGCGCAGCGGCGCGTCGGTGGCAGCAAGACAGATGCAATCAGCCCCGATTTCCGCCACGGGCGTGTGATTGAGATCCTCATTGGCAACCTCGATGTCGCCGGGGCCAAACCGCGCAACCTGATCGCAAAACGCCCCTTGCAACACCAGCGTCAGTTCGGTGCCGCGATGGCCGTGGTCCGGCACCGCAGCGCCCGCCGGGATATAGAGCAGCCGGGCCGTCGCCGCGCGAGAGGTGGGCAGGATCGCCTGTTTCACCCCCATGCCCACGGGCCGCCACCGCACCGCCTCAAGATCGCCGCCGATATAATCGCGCAACGGCGCAGGAAGCACGCCTCGGCGCGGGGCCGGTGCCTCGGGCGTGCTTTTGCCCGCACGAATTCGGGCCATCGTGGCGGCAAGACTGTCTTGCGCCAGTTCGGCGGTGTCGGCGCTGTCGATCAGCGCCCCGCCCACGGTATCAAAGGCCGCCAGTCGCGCGCGACAGTCGTCGCACATCGACACATGGGTGGCCACCGTGAGGTTGAAGGCTTCGGGCAGGCTGCCCGCGGAATAGGCCATCAAGAGCGCGTCGGTCAGGTGATGGGTGATCTGGTTTCTGGTCATGGCTTGCACTTTACTTCATTGCGTGGCGCAAACGGTCGAGCGCCAGTCTGATACGGGATTTGATCGTGCCCAGCGGCAGGCCAGTATCGGCCGCAATCTCGGAATGGCTGAGATCGCGGAAATAGGCCTTTTCGATCAACTCCCTCTGTTTCGCGGGCAGGGCGGCGATGGCGCGCCCCAGTTGGTCACTTTCCTCTTGCAGGGCGAGCACGTCGGCCTGGTCGGGTTCCGGGTCTTGGCCCCAGGGCAAATCCTCGGGTTCGGGTCGTCTTTGCTTGCGCAGCGCGTCGATCTTGCGGTTACGCGCGATGGTGAAAATCCAGGTGGCGGCAGAGGCACGGGTCGGATCAAAGAGATGCGCCTTTTGCCAAAGGGTTGACATGACCTCTTGGGTGCATTCCTCGGCCAAGTTGGCATCCGCGCCAGAGCGCATCAGAAACGCCTTCACCCTTGGGGCGAAATGGGCAAAGAGCCGGGCAAAGGCCGCCTCGTCCCCATGATCGCGAATGGCCGCGATACAAGCCACCCAATCGGTATTTTCAGTCTCTCGTGCCGTTGTCACCTGTGCCGGTCCCGCCCGTTTTGCCATTGTCACGCGCCTCATAGCACGGGCGACAGGCACCGGCGAGGGGGCTGGGTCACAGAGGAGGGTGGCATCATTCAACATGGACGGATTACGCGAAGCACGCCATGGTGGATCACCGACACTTGAAAAAAACCCGCAGGGCCAACGCAAAACAATCTAATCCGTTTGCGATGCCGGGCCGTAAACAGTGATATGTACGAAAGAACAGGTGACACGCCCCATGCCCTTCGAGACCAGCGCCACGGCGCGCAAGACAATCGCCGTGATCGGCGCCGGTATTACGGGCATGGGGGCGGCAGAGCGTCTGGCGGACAAACACCATGTGGTGCTCTTTGAATCCGAGGCGCGGCTTGGCGGGCATGCGCGCACGATCACCGCGGGCAAGCGCGGGGATCAGCCGGTCGATACCGGCTTTATCGTCTTCAACTATGCCACCTACCCCCATCTGAGCGCGCTCTTCGAACGGCTGGCGGTGCCGGTGGCCCCCAGCACCATGAGTTTCGGGGCCTCCTTCCGGGGTGGCGCGCTGGAATACGGGCTTCAGGGGTCCGGCGCCTATTTCGCGCAGCGGCGCAATCTGGCGAACCCGGCGCATTGGGCGATGCTGCGCGATATTTTCCGCTTCAACGCCGGGGCGCTCGACGCCTGCCGCGAACCGGGGCTGACCATGCGCGGGTTGATTGCCAAGATGAAGCTGGGCCGCGCATTCCGCGACTATTACCTCACCCCCTTTTCCGGCGCGATCTGGTCGATGCCGGTCGAGCAGGTGCTCGACTTTCCGGCGCAGGCGCTGGTGACCTTCTTCAAGCAGCATGGGCTCTTGGGCTATAGCGAGCAGCATCAGTGGTATACGGTCGTCGGAGGATCGGTGGCCTATGTCAGCCGGTTGGAGCATGCCTTGCGCGCCAAAGGGGCCGAGATCCGGCTGGCTGCGCCTGTGGCAGGGATTCGGCGTCTGGCCGAGGGTGTCGAGGTGCGCACCCACGGCGGCGACTGGGAGCGGTTCGACGAGGTGGTGATTGCCGCCCATAGCGATGATGCGCTGCGGATGCTGGCCGACGCCGATGAGACCGAGCGCCGCAACGTGGGCGCGATTGCCTATCAGCCCAATGATATCATCCTGCATGCCGACACGAGCGTGATGCCGCGCCGTCGGGCGGTCTGGTCGTCTTGGAACTATACCGAGGCCCGCGTCAAGCGGGTGGGCCAGATTGATCTGACCTATTGGATGAACAGCCTGCAACCGATCCCCGAAGATGATCCGCATTTCGTCACGCTCAATACAACGCGGCCCATTCGCCAAGAGTTGATCTATGATCAGGTCACGTTGCGCCATCCGGTCTACGATCTGGAGGCGGTGGCGGCACAATCCCGCGTGCGCGCCGGGAACGGGCGGCGCAATACATGGTTCTGCGGAGCCTGGATGCGGCACGGGTTCCACGAAGACGGGCTCTCAAGCGGGCTCGAAGTGGCCGAGGCACTCTGCGCCAAGGCACCGCAGGCTGTGGCAGCGGCGTGAGCCGGGTCGATCATATCGCAGGCCACACCTGGCATGGGCGCAAGGGCGGGATCGAGAACGCCTTTCGCTACGGCATTGATTACGTGCTGCTGGATGCCGAGGCGGAGGTTGCCGCACCGCGTCTTTTTGGGCGCAACCGGCGGGGTCTGGCCTCGGTCTGGGACCGGGATCATGGCGGCGCGCCGAAAGAGGGGCGCGGTGCGGCGTGGGTGCGCGCGGTTCTGGCCGAACGTCAGATCGCCCCGCCTGCGCGGATCGAACTTTTGGCGCAGCCGCGCATTCTGGGGCATGTGTTCAACCCGGTCAGTTTCTGGATTTGCCGCGATGCAGCCGGTCAGGTGCCGGTGATCATCGCCGAGGTCAGCAATACCTACGGGGATCGCCATTCCTATCTCTGCCACCGCGACGACATGGGGCCGATCACGGCCGAGGATAAAATCCACGCGCGCAAGCTCTTTCATGTCTCGCCCTTTCTGAAAATCGAGGGCGCCTATGAATTCCGCTTTGATCTGCGCGAGGATCGGATCGGCATCTGGATTGATTTCACCGGCGGCTATGGCGGCGTCATCGCCACGCTGGTGGGCGCACGCAAGCCCTTGACCACGGGCGGGCTGCTGCGTGCCATGCTGCGGCGGCCCTTCGGGTCGCGGCGGGTGCTGGGTCTCATTCACTGGCAGGCGCTCAAGCTCTGGTGGAAGGGCGCGCGGTTTCACAGCCGCCCGGCACCTCCCGCCGACGAGGTAAGCCGGTGAGCGCGGTATTGACCGGGACCGTGGCGCAGAGCGCGCCGCGCCTGCCGGGCTATGCGCTCTTTGGCGCGCTCTTGGCGGCGGCAGGGCTGCCGCTCTATATCCACGCGCCCAAATTCTATGTGGATGAGTATGGCGTGTCTTTGGGCGCGCTTGGCGCGGTACTCTTTGCCCTGCGGCTGATTGATGTGGTGCAGGACCCGGCACTCGGTCGTCTGGCCGAGCGGCTGCGCGCACATCGCGCACTGAGCGTCTGGATTGCGGTGGCGGTGATGGCCGCGGCGATGCTGGGGCTCTTTGCCATGGCCCCTCCCATTGCGCCGCTCTGGTGGTTTGCGGCCATGCTGGTGCTGGTGTTTTCGGCCTTCAGCTACCTCACCATCTGCTTTTACGCACAAGGCGTGGCCACGGCGGCGGCGCTGCCGGGTCAGGGCCATCTGCGGATGGCGCTGTGGCGGGAAACCGGCGCGCTCTTGGGGATTTGTGCGGCGGCGGTGGCGCCGGTGGTCTTGGGCGGCTTTGGCGGCTTTGCCCTTGGCTTTGCGATTTTGTCGGGGCTGGCGGTGCTGGCCATGCTCGGGCAATGGCAGGATTGCGGCGGCGTGCCCGGCACAGGCTTTGGCCCGGTGCTGCGCGATGCGGTCACACGGCGGCTCTTGATGGTCGCCATGGTCAATGCCGCCCCTGTGGCAGTGAGTTCGACACTCTTTCTCTTCTTCGTCGAAAGCCGGTTGCAGGCCCCCGGATGGGAAGGCCCGTTTCTCTTGCTCTTCTTCCTCTCGGCGGCGGCAGCAGCCCCGGTCTGGGGCGCCTTGGCCGAGCGGTTTGGCGCGAAACGGATGCTCTTGGCAGGCATGGTCCTGTCGATTGCGGCCTTTGCCGGGGCGGTCCTGCTCGGGGCGGGCGATCTCTGGGCCTTTGGCGTGATCTGCGTGGCCTCCGGGGCGGCGATGGGCGCAGATATGACACTCCTGCCTGCACTCTTCGCGCGCCGGATGGTGCAGGTCTCACCGGGGGCGGCAGAGGGCTTTGGCCTCTGGTCTTTCGTGTCGAAATTCACGTTGGCGCTGGCGGCGGTGGCGCTCTTGCCGCTGCTCGAGGCAGGCGGATTTGCAGCAGGGCAGAACAATGACGCGGCGGCGCTGACCCTGCTCAGCCTGCTTTACGGGGCCCTGCCCTGTGGTTTGAAACTCTTGGCCATTGCGCTCTTGGCCCGAACACCGATTGAGGAAAGGAGCTGATCTGATGGAGGCTATGGGATGGACCCTGCTTGGGGCGCTCGCGATGCTGGCGCTGGTGCTGCTGAAAGAGCGGTTCGCGGGCTTTGACGCGCAGGTGCCCGAGGATTATGCAAAACAAGGACCGCAATTCGATCTGCGCGAACATCTGAACGGCGCGATCAAATGCGAAGGGGTGATTTACGGCCCTCTGGGGCGCGTCGCGTCGCGCTTTACCGGCGATTTCGAGGCCAGTTGGCAGGGCAATCGCGGCGTGATGCGCGAGCATTTCGACTATGACAGCGGCAATGCGCAGGACCGCGAATGGCAGCTTGAGTTGGGCAATGATGGATCAATCCGGGCCGAGGCCGCGGATCTGGTGGGCACCGGCACAGGGCAGCAGATGGGCGCAGCCGCCCGGCTCTGCTATCGCATCCGCCTGCCGAAAGAGGCCGGGGGCCATGTGCTGAGCGTCACCGACTGGATGTATCTGGCGCCCAATGGCGTGGTCGTCAATCGCAGCCAATTCCGCAAGTTCGGAATCAAGGTGGCGGAACTGGTGGCGGTGATGCGGCGGGTCGAGGCATGATGGACTGGCGCGGCAAACGCTATTGGCTGGTGGGCGCGAGCGAGGGGCTGGGCGCAGCACTGGCGCACAAGATCAGCGCAGCCGGGGCCGAGGTGATCGTGTCGGCCCGGAGTGCCGCGCGGCTGGACGAGGTTGTCGCCAGCCTGCCGGGGCGCGGCCAGGCCGTGCCCATGGATGTGCAGGACGCCGAGAGCGTGGCCGAGGCCGCGCGCGCGGTGGGGCAAATCGACGGGCTGGTGTGGCTCGCAGGGGTTTACTGGCCGATGCCCGCGACCGAGTGGAACCCCGAACACGCGGTCGCCATGGCGGATGTGAATTTCACCGGCGCGGTGCGGGTGATTGGCGCGGTCCTCCCCGATATGGTGGCGCGGGACGCGGGCCATGTGGTGCTGACCGGCTCGCTCTCGGGCTTTCGCGGCTTGCCGGGGGCGATTGGCTATGCCGCGTCCAAGGCGGCGACCATGTCCTTGGCCGAATCGATGCGCGCCGATCTCTGGCGCACCGGCGTGCGGGTGCAACTGGCCAACCCCGGCTTCATCAAGACGCGGCTGACGGACAAGAACCAGTTTCGCATGCCCTTCATCATGACGCCCGAGGCCGCAGCTCAAGAGATGTTCGAATTGATGTGCGACGAGGCAGCATTTCAGCGACATTTCCCGCGCCTTTTCAGCTATGTCTTTCGCCTGTCACGGTTTTTACCGGATTGGGCCTATTACCGGCTCTTTGCGTAAGATCAAGGACGGGTGGCTGTGCGCCCGTCATTCCTGTGCTAGACTAGGGGCGACAGGAGGACGGGGCCATGCTGGACATCACAGTTCATAAAATCGCACAGGTGGTGCTGATGGCGCGTGAATTGGAACGCGCCGAGGGCGAATTGCGCGCCTTCATCGACCGGCTGAGCGAAGAGGAACAGGCAAGCCTGGTGGCTGTGATGTGGATCGGGCGCGGCAGTTTCGAGGCCGAGGAACTCGAAGAGGCCAAGCGCACCGCCTATGAAGAGGCGACCACGCCCTGCGCTGATTACCTGCTAGGCACGCCGCATCTGTCGGATCATCTGGAAAACGGGCTGGATGCCTTGGGCCTTTCGGCCTCCGAGGATGAGGACGAATTGATCCGGGGCGGATGAGCGGTTTCGGGCGGCGCGGTCGCATTGATCCTGCCCGCGCTTGGCCCTATAGGCGAGGGGGACACGCGATGGAAACCCGAGGAGACGCCCATGTCGAACGCCGCATTGGAAACCGCAATCGAAGCCGCCTGGGAGGCGCGCGAGACGATCACCTCTACCACCGGGGGCGAGACCCGCGACGCCATCGAGGCCACGCTGGCAGCCCTTGACAGCGGTAGCTTGCGGGTGGCCGAACGGCAGGCGGATGGCCAATGGCATGTCAACCAATGGGCCAAAAAGGCGGTCCTGTTGGGCTTTCGCATCAAGGATATGGAAATCCATGCCGGCGGGCCGCAGGGCGCGGGCTGGTGGGACAAGGTGGACAGCAAGTTCAAGGGCTGGGGCGATGCCGAATGGCGCGCGGCTGGCTTTCGCGCGGTGCCCAACTGCGTCGTGCGCAAATCGGCCTATATCGCGCCGGGCGTGGTCTTGATGCCGTCCTTTGTCAATCTCGGGGCCTATGTGGACAGCGGCACGATGGTGGATACCTGGGCCACGGTGGGATCATGCGCGCAGATCGGCAAGAATGTGCATCTCTCGGGCGGTGTGGGCATCGGCGGCGTGCTGGAACCGATGCAGGCCGGACCGACGATCATCGAGGACAATTGCTTCATCGGCGCGCGCTCCGAGGTGGTCGAGGGCTGTATCGTGCGCGAGGGCTCGGTTCTGGGGATGGGGGTTTTCATCGGGAAATCCACCAAGATCGTGGACCGCGAGACCGGCGAAGTCATGTATGGCGAGGTGCCGCCCTATTCGGTCGTCGTCGCAGGCTCGATGCCGTCAAAGGGCGGCATCAACCTCTATTGCGCGGTGATCGTCAAGCGGGTGGACGCGCAGACCCGCTCCAAGACCGGCATCAACGAACTGCTCAGGGATTGAGGCGCGCTGGCGCAGGGGGCAAACCTTCTGCGCCAGAACCCACTTGCTCGGGGGCGTGTGCCGCGCGGCTCACCCCCCCTCCACCACCCGTGTCTCCACGCGCGAGGATTTCTCCAGCGTCCGATGCACCGGGCATTTGTCCGCAATTTCGCGCAGCTTCTCGCGCTGCGCGGCGCTCAGATCCCCCTCCAGCCGGATCACCCGCGTGAACACATCCACCTTGGCCTCGCCCCGCGCATCGGCATCCTGCGCATGCACCTTGTCGTGGCACACATCGACGCTCACATGCGCCAGCGGCCAGCCCTTGCGCCGCGCATACATCCGGATCGTCATCGAGGTGCAGGCCCCCAGCCCCGCCGCCAGAAACCCATAAGGCGACATGCCGCGATCGGTGCCGCCATAGGCCACCGGCTCATCCGCCAGCACATGATGCGCGGGGCCTGCGTTCACATCCTGCAGGAACCCGTCCGCATCGGCCTCGCTCACCCGCACCACGCCTTCGGGCGCACCGGGCGGCGGCGCAGGCACCCGCATGTCCAGATAGCGCGGCGCCCAGGCGGCGATCACCTGCGCCGCATATTCGGCATCCTCGGCGCCACTGATCAGGTGATCCGCCCCATCGAGCGTGACAAAACTCTTGGGGTGTTTCGCCGCCTTGAATATCTCCGCGGCATTCTCGATTCCCACCACCGCATCGCGCGGCGCGTGCAAGATCAGAAGCGCCTTGTGCAAACCCGCGATCTTGGGGCCCAACACCTCGGCGCGCACATCCTCGACAAAGCCGCGCCCGATCCGGATATCGCGCCCCCCCAATCGCACCTCGGCCACGCCTTCCGCCTCGATTCGCGCCAAGGCATCCCCGAAATTCTGTGTCACATGGCCCGGATCATAGGGCGCGCCGATGGTCACTACCGCCCGCACGCTCTTGATCTGCCCCGCCGCCGCCAGCACCGCCGCCCCACCCAGGCTATGCCCGATCAGCAGCCCCGGTGCCATGCCGCGCGCGGCCAGCGCCGCCGCCGCCCACTCCAGATCCTCGACATTCGACGTAAAGGACGTGTTCTCGAACTCGCCCCCCGAATGCCCCAACCCCGTGAAATCAAAGCGCAACACCGCAATGCCCGCCCCCGCCAAGCGCGCCGCGATCCGCCGCGCGGCGGGAATATCCTTGGAACAGGTAAAGCAATGCGCAAAGAGCGCCGTCGCCAGATGCGGCCCCTCCGGCAGGTCCAGCCGCGCCACTAGGTCATGGCCGCCATGGCCGGGAAACGTCAGGCGTTCGGTGGGCATGTCACATCCTCAGCGTTGCTCTGTCCCCAGACTATGCAGCCGCAGCAAAGATCGCCACCCCGACCCACCCCATGTCACGCGAAGGTGAGGCTTCGTGGCAATTCGCCTAAAATCCCGGCCATTCCGCCGTCCCGCCCCAACCCTTCCTTAACCGGCGCGCCTGATCCTCGGACGCGCAGAGGAGGGCACGAGATGCACTGGCAGATCGAGACAGCGGGCGATGTCCGGCGCTTTGCGGCGATGATCTGCCTCGGCGTTCTGGTGGCCGATGCCCTCTTGCGCGGCGTTGCCCTGCTGCCCGGCGCGCTTCCTGCGCTGATGATCGCGGCCCCCCTCTCCTATGCCATGGGCCAGCGCCTCGCGGCCAGCCAGCGACACGCCCGCGCGCTCGAAGAGGCGCTGCACCACGATCCGCTCACCGGTGTGCGCAGTCGCGCGAGCCTCTGCGCCAGCGTGCCGGGCGACAGCGCGCGCCCCTGCGCTGTGATTCTCGCCGATATTGACCATTTCAAGGTCTTCAATGACCGCCACGGCCATGCCGCGGGCGATCTCGCCCTGCGCCATTTTGCGGGCCTCCTGCGCGGCAATTGCCGCAACAGCGATCTCGTCGCGCGTCTGGGCGGTGAGGAATTCGTGATCCTGATGCCGGGGACCACAATGGCCGATGGTCTCCGCGCTGCCAACCGCCTCGCCCGCCGCATCCGGCAAAGCCCGGTCTTTCTCGACACAGGTCCCGTGACAGGCCCCGTGCCCCTCACCGCCAGTTTCGGCGTCGCCGCCCTCCTGCCCGGTGACACGCTTGATGCAAGCCTCAAGCGCGCCGACCGCGCGCTCTACCGCGCCAAAGGCACCGGGCGCGACCGCGCCTGCCTGCACGACCCGACGCTCGACACAGCCCCGACCAGACCGCAGAGCGCCGCACAGCCACATCACAGTACGTGATTAAAAACCTCACATAAATTCGTTTTCGGAATTCATACGCAGCGCCTATCTCTGGTCCATTCCAAAACCGAAAGGATCGGACCATGCCCCAAGACCTCTGCCACAGCGCGAATGCCCCGGCCCCAAAGGTGCCGCCATTCGCTCCCATCGCCGCCCTCCTGCTCGCGGCCTTGACCGTCGCGGCTCTGGCGCCTGCCCCGCCCCCTGCAAACAGCACCACCCAGCCCCCGGCCCTCGAGGACTGGCACGGCAATGTCATGCGCTCGCATTGGACAGGCACGGGTCAGCCTCGTTAGACCACATTGCGTCTGATCGGGGTCACACTGCCCGGCCCCCGCGCCGGGGCCTCCACGCCTCGGCTAAGTCTTGGGTCAAACCCGGAACGGGTGTGTTCTCGGTGGGGCGCAACGCGCCCTAAGCGGCCCCCATCAACGCCGCATCGAACGGATAGCGCGTCAGGTTCTCATAGCCATCCTCGGTGATGAGAACCTGATCCTCGAGCTTGATCGAGAAATCATTGCCCACCTCGCTCACCAACGCCTCGACACAGAGCACCATCCCCGGCTCCAGCGCATAATCAAAGGCCCCCGCCACCGCCTTGTCGGCATAGGCAACAAGCGGCCATTCATCACAGAGCCCCACGCCATGCATCATGCAGCCGTATTTCTGCGCATGATACTTCTTCTCCAGCCGATGACAGCCCGCGATCAACTCGGGGATCGTCACACCGGGGCGAAGGAGCGCCATATTCGCCTGAATATGCTCCTGCGCATGCTGCATCGCTGCCACCATATCGGGGCGCGGGCGCGCATCCCCAATCCACCAGGTCCGGCTGATATCGACGCAGATGCCGTAACTGCCGATCAGATCGGTATCAAAGGCCACGATCTCGTTTTGCTGCACAATGCGCGGCCCACATTCCTGAAACCACGGATTCGTGCGCGGCCCACTGGCCAAGAGCCGCGTCTCGATCCACTCGCCGCCGCGCCGGATATTCTCGGCATGCAGCACCGCCCAGATATCATCCTCGCTCACCCCGCCGCCGGGCACGTTCCTGCGCGCAAACCGCTCCATCTCGGCCACCGCCGCCTCGCAGGCGTGGCTGGCACAGCGCATCGCCTTGATCTCATCCGGCCCCTTGATCGCGCGGGTCTTTTCCGTGACCTCCTCGCCCTCCATGATTTCCAGCCCCTGCGCCTCCAACGCGCGCAGCCCGTGCAGCATCACCTTGTCCACCGCCAGCCGCCGATTGCCGGGGCAATGCTCGGCCAAGAGCGCGGCCACATCGCGGGCAAAGACATCAGCGGCCACATCGACCTTGTCGCCTCGGTCGAAATAGAACAGATCCGCGCCCGACCGCGCCTCGCGCACCAGCGGGTTGAACCGCGACAGAAATGGCGAATTCTTGTAGTCCCAGATCACCATATAGCCATCGGCACAGAGCAGCACGGCACGAAACGGGTTATGCGTATTCCAGAGCTGCATATTCGTGCTGTCGGTCGCATAGCGGATATTGAGCGGGTCAAACAGCAACAGCCCCGCATAATCCCGCGTCCCAATCGCCGCCGTCAACCGCTCCCAGCGAAAGGCGCGCATCGCGGGCAGGTCCGGCAGATCGAGCCCCGCCTCAGCCCACTCGCCGTAAGCCAGTTGCGTGGGTCCGATCTCCACCCGGTCGGCATCATTGGGCGTGCCATCGCCCAGCGTGCTGCCCCGGCTTGGATCAATCTTGCGGGTGTCGCGGTAATGTCTGTTCATCGGGTGTCCTCCACCCGCCAGACTGTGACTCGCCTTCCGCCTTGGCGCGCTCAGCCACGACATCGCTCCTGGTCGCTTTTGACGCGGGCGATGGGCGGGGGATGGGGCATGGGCATGGCGCGCTCCTTTGCTGCAACATGCCGCCAGCCTGCCGATCAAAGGTTAAGATCACGTTGACGCGCCGGAAAAATCCGGCACGCCGCCCGCGACCTTACAAAATCCCCTGACAAACCTTACGTTTTGTAAGGTCAGCCGCCCCGCACCGCGTCAATCATCACCTGCACATTGTCAGGGTCCGCATCGGGCGTGATGCCATGGCCAAGGTTGAAAATATGCGGGCCATTCTGGAACGCCTCGACAATCTTGCGGGTCTCGCGCACCAGCGCCTCACCCCCCGTAACCATATGGGAAGACTTGAGATTTCCCTGAACGCAGCCATCCTTCTGGACATGCTCCGCCGCCCATTGGGCGCTCACCGAATCATCGACCGCGACACAATCCGCGCCGGTTTTCGCGTGGAATCCCATATACTTGTCGCCCGCTTCTCGGGGGAATGCGATGATCGGAATCCCCGGATGCCGCGCTTTCAACTCAGCAATGATCCGCTTCGCGGGGGCGACCGCATACTTTTCGAAATCGTCACCTTTCAGCGATCCGGCCCAGCTGTCAAAGAGCTTGATCACCTCAGCCCCGGCCGCGATCTGCGCCGAGAGATACTCGATCGTGCCCGCCGTCAGAACCTCGATGATCCCCTCGAAAACCTCTTTGTTTTCAGCCTTGAGCGCATGCGCCGGCCCCTGATCCGGGGTGCCGCGCCCGGCGATCATATAGGTCGCCACCGTCCAGGGCGCGCCCGCGAATCCAATCAGCGTCGTCTCCTTGGGCAGCGCCCCGGCCAAGTTGCGCACCGTCTGATAGACAGGATTTAACGTTTCGTGAATCTCGTCCACGGGTTTGAGTTTTTCCAACCCCGCCCGATCCGTAATCGTCGAGAGCCGTGGCCCTTCCCCCGTCACAAACCACAAATCCGCCCCAAGCGCCTGTGGCAAGAGCAGGATATCAGCAAAGAGAATCGCCGCATCAAACCCGTATCTGCGGATCGGCTGTAATGTAACTTCGGTCGCCAAGTCACTGTTATAGCACAAGGAAAGGAAATCGCCCGCCTCTTCTCGCGTGGCCCGGTATTCCGGCAGATAGCGCCCCGCCTGCCGCATCATCCAGATGGGTGGCGTGGGCAGGGTTTCCCCGGCGAGGGCTCTCAGAATGGTCTTTTGCGCGGGCATCGTGTCCTCCGTTTTGCCTGTGGTCGCCTTGACACTTCAAGATGTCAAGCGTCAGGCGCTTGCCACGTCGCTTTGTCACGTCTAAACCTGCGCCATGACACGTGATTTGCCCACCCCGTCCCACCCGCTCAAGATCGGCACCCGCGGATCGCCCTTGGCGCTTGCTCAGGCCAATGAGACGCGCGCGCGCCTCGGTGCGGCCTTTGATTTGCCCGAAGAAGCCTTTGAAATCGTTGTCATAAAGACAACCGGTGATCAGATCATCGACCGCCCTTTGAAGGAGATCGGCGGCAAGGGTCTCTTTACGCGCGAGATCGAACAGGCGCTTTTGACCGGCGACATCGACATCGCCGTCCACTCGATGAAGGACATGCCCGTCCTGCAACCCGAGGGCCTGCTGCTCGACACCTATCTGCCCCGAGAGGATGTGCGGGATGCGTTTGTGTCGCCCACCGTCGCCTCATTGGCCGATTTGCCTGCGGGCTCCCTTGTCGGCACCTCCTCCTTGCGGCGCAAGGCGCAGGTTCTGGTCGCCTACCCGCATCTCGAGGTTGTCGAGTTTCGCGGTAACGTCCAGACAAGATTGAAGAAATTGGCCGACGGCGTCGCCGCTTGCACCTTTCTTGCCATGGCCGGTCTCAACCGTCTGGGTCGATCCGAGGTGGCCACCTGCGCGATTGAGCCAGACGTGATGCTGCCCGCCGTGGCCCAAGGGGCCATCGGCATCGAACGCCGCGCCGACGACCATCGCGCCGCCGATATGCTGGCTGCAATTCACCACAAGGAAACCGGCCAACGCCTTGTTTCTGAACGCGCTTTCCTTGCCGCTCTCGATGGCTCCTGCGAGACTCCGATTGCCGGTCTGGCTGAGTTGCACGGCAATACCTTGCGTCTGCGCGGCGAAATCCTGCGCCCCGACGGCAGCGAGAGCCTGACAGACGACCAATCCGCCCCGATCGAGGATGGGGCCGAATTGGGCCGTGCCATGGCCGCCAAACTGCTGGCACAGGCGGGCGAAGGGTTCTTTGACTGGCGCAGCTAAGTTATTGATCAGGAATTAGCTTTCCGGGGTTCATGATGCCGTTCGGGTCCACCGCCGCCTTGATCGCGCGCATCATCGCAAGGGCGGCGGGGTCCTTGTGCGCCGCCATCGCCGGCAGTTTCGACAGCCCGATGCCATGTTCCGCCGAAAAACTCCCGCCAAGAGCGATAACTTCGCGCTCCACCGCCTCTTGCACCGCCCGACACAGCGCTGGATCATCCCGCGAGGGCCAGCCCACATAGTGCAGATTGCCATCCCCGAGATGAGCGACACCAGTGTTTTCTATATCTGAATCAATCGCTTGGCTGACACTTTGAATGCGTGCGATCAGCTCTTCCATCTGGTCTGTCGCCACCGCGATGTCATTCTCGACCACCGGCCTGCGCACCCGCAGAATCTGCGCCGAGGCTTCGCGCCGCGCCCAGATTTCCGCCCGCTGCGCCTCACTCTGCGCCACGACGGCATCGAGAATCAGCCCCTCTTCGTAGAACCCCGCCAGAACCGCCTCGAGATGGACAGAGATCGGCACAGCGCCTGTGGCATCCGGCGTCACATCCCGTGGCGCCCGCGCCCCGAGCTCGACCAAGACATTGACATCATAGGGTTTTTCAAACGGCGGTCGCATCTGCGGAAACCGCTGCAACAGTGCCGCCAGAAACGAACGCGGCATATATTCAAACGCCTCCACCGCGCCGCCCGTCTCATCCTGCAAGCGATGCAGCAGCCGCAGCGCCGCCCCCACCGAGGGCACCGCGACCATCGCCGTGGCATAGGCCCTCGGGCGCGGAAAGAGCTTGAGCACCGCCGCCGTGATGATCCCAAGCGTGCCTTCCGCCCCGATCATCAGGTGGCGCAGGTCATAGC
>NZ_JAGPVV010000303.1 GCF_018066915.1 Roseovarius sp. | reverse complement strand
ATCTTGGCGGTTTCGAGGTGACAGCGCGCGGCGAGCCGGGGCAGGACGAGACGGTTCTCGGTCGGTTCGAGCGGGCGACACCGGCCAAGCGACTGGCACAATCGACGCGGGTGCTCGCCCCGGTCTACATTGGCCTCACGGGCGCGCTCTGGATCTGCCTCTTGATCGGCGGCGAGCGGGCCTTTGTCGCTGCCGTGCACGCGATGTCGACCATGGCCACAAGCGGTATTTCCTCGATTGGCGGGTTGCAGAACGGCGCTTCGGGCTTTGCCGGGGAATTCGCGGTGTTCCTGTTTTTCTTCTTCGCACTGTCGCGGCTCACGTTTTCGTCGGACACGATCACCTCGGTGCGCCCCGGCTTGCGTAGCGACCCCGAATTCCGGCTGGGGGTGATGCTGCTGGTTGGGGTGCCACTCGTCCTTTTTCTGCGGCACTGGATCGCCACCTTGGGGGTTCAGGATTCCGACGATTGGCGGCTGGCGCTCCGGGCGCTCTGGGGGGCGGTGTTTACCGTGCTGTCGTTCCTCTCGACCACCGGATTCGAGAGCGCGGACTGGCAAGAGGCGCGCGATTGGTCGGGTCTCGGCACGCCGGGTCTGATCCTCTTGGGTCTGTCGCTGGTGGGCGGCGGGGTCGCCACCACCGCAGGCGGGGTCAAGCTTTTGCGGGTCTATGCGCTCTATCTGCATGCCCGGCGCGAATCCGAGCGTTTGGTGCATCCCTCGTCGGTGGGGCGCGCAACGGGGCTTGGTCGCCGCATCCGTCGTCAAGGGGCCTTTATCGCCTGGATCTTCTTCATGCTCTTTGCCATGTCCCTGACCTTTGTCACCGGCCTTTTGGCGATTGCCGGGCAGGGCTTCGACTCCGCGCTGATTCTGGCGATTTCCGGCCTGTCGACCACCGGACCACTGATCCTGACCGCGAGCGATACGCCCATTCGCCTGCTGGAACTGAGCGACGCGGCCAAGATGATCTACGCCATGGCCATGGTGCTTGGCCGGCTGGAAACACTGGCGCTGATCGCCCTGCTCAACCCGTCGATCTGGCGGGATTAGGGCCTCTTTGTTATCCCTGCCGCAGATTGGAACGATTTTATTTTTGGGCTGGAAAGTCTTGCACGGGCAAGACATACTCTGACCTGTATGCAAGACCCCTCGCGCCGGTTCGCGGTGCGCGCAATAAAAAAAGGCAGGAAGACGCATGGCTTCTGATCGACAAAATTTACAGGACGCATTTCTCAATCAGGTCCGCAAGACCAAGATTCCTGTGACGGTCTTTCTGATCAACGGGGTCAAGTTGCAGGGCGTGATCACTTGGTTCGACAATTTCTGCATCCTGCTGCGTCGGGATGGGCAATCGCAGTTGGTGTACAAGCACGCGGTGTCAACCATCATGCCGTCGCAGCCTGTCAACCTCTACGATGGTGACGAAGCCAATTGATGGACCATGATCGCCCGATAACCCGGGCTTGGGTCATCCACCCAGAAATCGACGGTGCCAACCGCGCCCGTGATCCTGCGCTCGCCTTGGAAGAGGCGGTGGCGCTCGCTCATGCTCTGCCCGATATCGAGGTGGTCGGCTCCGATCTGGTGCGCCTGCGCAAGCCGGACGCAGGAAGGCTCTTTGGCAAGGGCAAGCTGGAAGAGCTGCATCAAGCGATGGAGGCGGCCGAGGTCGAGCTGGTTCTGGTGGACGGGCCGGTCACGCCCGTGCAGCAGCGCAATCTTGAAAAGGCGTGGGGCGTCAAGCTCTTGGATCGCACCGGGCTGATCCTCGAAATTTTCAGCGATCGTGCCGCGACGCGCGAAGGCGTGTTGCAGGTGGAAATGGCGGCGCTCAGCTATCAGCGCACCCGCCTTGTGCGCGCATGGACCCACCTTGAGCGGCAGCGCGGCGGGCTCGGGTTCGTGGGTGGCCCCGGTGAGACTCAGATCGAGGCGGACCGCCGCGCGATTGACGATCAGCTTGTGCGCCTGCGCCGCCAATTGGAAAAGGTGGCCAAGACCCGCACCCTGCACCGCGCCGCCCGCGCCAAGGTGCCGTTTCCGGTGGTGGCGCTGGTCGGCTATACCAACGCGGGCAAATCCACGCTCTTCAATCGCCTGACCGGCGCGGATGTGATGGCCAAGGACATGCTCTTTGCCACGCTCGACCCGACCATGCGCCGCGTCAACCTGCCCGAAGGTGGACCAGAGGTGATCCTGTCCGACACCGTGGGCTTTATCAGCGATCTGCCGACCGAACTGGTCGCGGCGTTTCGTGCGACACTGGAAGAGGTGCTGTCGGCGGACCTCATTTGCCATGTGCGGGATATCTCGCATCCCGAAACCGTTTCGCAGGCGCGCGATGTGGCGACCATCCTCGAGAGTCTGGGCGTGACCAACAAGACGCCACAGATCGAAATCTGGAACAAGATCGACCGTTTGCCCGAGGATGCCCGCGCCGCCGCCGTGACCCAAGCGGCACGGCAAGAGAATGTCGTGGCGATTTCTGCCATTTCGGGGCAGGGGCTGAGCGATCTGGTCGCGGCCATCGGCGACAGGCTCTCGGATGTGACCCACCTGACGGATCTGCACCTGCGCTTTGCCGAGGGGCGCAAGCGCGCGTGGCTCTTTGAGAAAGAGCTGGTCGAATCCGAGACTCAGACCGAGGACGGCTTTGATCTGACCGTGCGCTGGACCGCACGGCAAGAGGCGCGGTTTCGCGCCTTGTGATGGCGGGCAGCCGCCGGGGTCGGGGTTCGCCCCCTGCTTCCTGTTTGCTGAACGGCGCAGATTTCGCCTGTGCCGAGAATATCGGCACATAACGCGGCGCAAAAGGCATTTTGCAAAACCCGGCCTCTTTCCATTTCCCGCGACAGCGCCTTGGGCCAAGTTTCGCCTTGATACAACGCGCCGGATTGGGGATACCTCGACTGATTTCAGTCGGGATTGAAAAGGATATCAGATGATTACTCCGGTTCTCCTTTGTGGTGGCTCCGGGACGCGGCTCTGGCCGTTGTCGCGCAAATCATATCCGAAACAATTTGTGGCGCTTTTGGGGGATGTGACACTGTTCCAAGCCTCGGCGCAGCGCCTCTCGGGGCCGCAGTTCACCGCCCCCATGGTGCTGACCAATGCCGATTTCCGGTTTATCGTGGGCGAGCAACTGGACGATATCGGGATCACTCCGGGCGCGGTGCTGATCGAGCCGTCGGGGCGCAATACGGCCCCTGCGGTTCTCGCGGCAGCCCTCTGGCAGGCGCGGCAAGACCCCGAGGCGCTGATGCTCGTGGCGCCCTCTGATCACGTGGTGCCCGATCCCGAGGCATTTCGTCAGGCCGTCGCGGCCGGTGTGGGGCCAGCGCAGGCAGGGCAACTCGTGACCTTCGGGATCAAACCCACCCATGCCGAAACCGGCTATGGGTATCTGGAACTTGATGGCGTGCCCGCCGATCTGGCACCGCGTCCCATCGGCCTCAAACGGTTCGTCGAAAAGCCGAATGCGCAGGCCGCAGCGGCGATGCTGGCCGAGGGCACATATCTCTGGAACGCCGGGATTTTCCTCTTCAAGGCGTCAACCATGCTCGACGCGTTCCGCGCCCATGCGCCGCAATTGCTGGCCCCGGTCGAAGCAGCGGTCCAGAAAACCAAGCCTGATCTCGGCTTTTACCGGCTCGACCCCGAGGCGTGGAATGGGGCCGAGGATATTTCCATCGACTATGCCGTGATGGAAAAGGCGAGCAACCTCACCGTTATTCCCTTTGCTGCCGGATGGTCGGATCTGGGGGGATGGGATGCGGTCTGGCGCGAAACCGGACCGGATGCGCGCGGCGTTGCGACCTCTGGGCATGCCACCGCGATTGATTGCGACAACACGCTTTTGCGGTCCGAGGATGCCGGGCTCGAGGTTGTGGGGATCGGGCTTGAGAATATCATCACGGTGGCCATGCCCGACGCCGTTCTGGTGGCGCATGTCAGCCGGGCGCAGGACGTCAAACAAGCGGTGGCAGCCCTCAAGGCCAAGGGGCGCAAGCAGGCCGAGAGCTTTCCCAAGGATCATCGCCCTTGGGGCTGGTTCGAGAGTCTGGTGATCGGCGAGCGGTTTCAGGTCAAGCGTATTCATGTTCATCCGGGTGCCGCGCTCAGCCTGCAGAGCCATCACCACCGCTCCGAGCATTGGATCGTGGTGGAAGGCACCGCCAAGGTGACAGTGGACGCGGAGGTCAAGCTCGTGTCCGAAAACCAATCGGTTTATATTCCCCTTGGCGCTGTGCACCGGATGGAAAATCCGGGCAAGGTGCCCATGGTGCTGATCGAGGTGCAGACAGGGACCTATCTGGGCGAGGATGACATCATCCGCTACGAGGATATTTACGCGCGCGGATGACAAGAAGAGTGTGGCAAGGCGCGGTGCGGTGTCGGGCGGCACGAGGGCGGCATGGTGCCAAACAGGCTTGATACAAAGGCCGGGTAGCTGGTAGCAGACAGTGAGACGCAGATTTCCACTATGAACAGCGGGCGGACGTATTGATGAAGACCAGCACAAAACGGGGCAGCCCACGTGTGAAGGCTGCGCCGCGTGCGCCGCGGTCCAAGGCTGCGTCCGCTCCAAAACCTGCTCCCAAGGTCACGGAAAAACAGGTGTCACACGCCTTGGCGTTCGTGACCGAGGACGTGGCACCCCCCGTCCAAGCCGCGCTCAACGCAGCCGGTTTCGAGGTGGCCCCCCTGCGCAAAGAGGCAATTGCAAAGGCGCTTGCCGCCGCAAAATCGCCCTGTGCCGTGGTGTGGAGCGATCCGGCCAATTGTCTTGCCACCGCCATCAAAGAGGGCACCGATATTGCTCAGGCAATTGAGGGATGGCGAGAGCGGGCCGAGGACGTGCTGGCGCTTGTGCGCAAAAACCGTCGCAAGCTCACGCTGATTGACGCGGATATGCTGACCGCGCCAGACACCGACCCCGTTTGGGATGTCCTGAGCAAGCGGCTCGACCTGCCAAAGGATCTCTTGCAACCCTCGTCCGAGGCGAACTCCCCAGCGGCGCTGTCTCTGACGGTGGCGCGCCTTGCTGTGCCGCAGATCGACAGCCTGCGAGAGCTTCTCGAAGAGCTGCGCGCCAGCGGGGTTTCCCCCCTGACCGAGGGCGTTGTGCTGTCAAATCTTGGCGCGGCGGCGGCGGCCTTTGCCGCGCTTCGCTCGCAGCAGGATGATCTGGCGCTGATGGCGGCGCAGGTCGGATTTCAGGTCGAAGAGGCGGCAGAGAGCAGCGAAGAGCGTGGCCTCTTGCAAAGTCAGGTGATGCTCCTCACCGGCGAGATGCAGCGGCTGAGTGACGTGGAAACCGCCTTGACCGCGCAAAGACTGGCGCATGATTGCGATCAAGAGGAAATGGACCTGTTCCGCGAACAGGTGCAGATTCAGGACAAAGAGTTCCAGAAGGTGGGTAAAGAGCGCACATCCCTGCAAGAGCAGTTGCGCCGTCTGACCCAAGAGATCGAGCGTCTGAGAGCGGCACAAACCGCGCTCGAGACCCGGCACCGCGCGGCGCTGCGCGACAAGGACCAGGCGTTGGCCAAATCCGTCCAAGACCTCGGGGATATGGCAACCGCGCGCAACGATCTGGAGGCGCAGAACGCCAAACTCGTGCGGGATGTCGAGGATCTGACCACCTTGCTGGCCATGGTCTACGAATCCACATCCTGGCGCGTCACGGCCCCGTTGCGGGGCGTCAAGCGCTTGGTGTCCAAGTAAGCCCGTTCCACGTTGGGTCGTGACCATACGGTCCCGTTGGTTTTGCGCGCGTGCCTGCCCCGCTTCGCCCTGCGGACCTATCGCCCATGACGCTCTGACGGGGGCGGCATTGGCACACGCGATTGGCGAGATAAAGATATGTTGAATCACGCGTGGGGATCACCATACTATCGCGCACCTACCAAGCGATTTCGCGTGCGAGATCAAGACAAAACAAGAGTGTCTGGGCGAAACTGGCATGAGTGAGCAACCTGTGATCAAGACCAAAGCACGCACGATCCTTCATGTCGGGGCAGGGGCGGGCAAACGTCTTGCAGAGTGGCAGTCGGGTGGCCCGGACAAGATCGTGCTGGTCGAGGCGGAACGCGCCGCAGCCGCGCGGCTCAGCCAGAAAGCTGCAACCGCACCGAATGTGCAGGTGGTGCAGGCGGCGCTTGGCACAGAGGCGGGCGATGCAGAGCTGTCTCTCTGGAATTTCTCGCGTTTGAACAGCCTGCAAGAGCCTACGCCAGACCTGCACGAACTCTTTCCGGGATTGATCCGCAAGGACCGTCAGATCGTTCCCGTGATCACGCCGGCAGACCTCTTTGCCATGATCGGCGACGTGGCCAGACCGCTGTCCGTCATCGTCGAGACGCCCGGTAACGAGATGGTCTTTTTGACAGCCTGCAAGGCCGACGGCGTGTTGGACCAGATAGATCAGCTCGAAATTCTCGCGCCGGAAGACGCGGTCTACAACGGCGCAGCACCCCGGGCCGAATTGGAGGCGTGGCTGGTTCACGAAGGGTTTGCTGTCACGGAGCGGGATAACGCGGACGCGGATTGGACCGTTCTGCACCTTGCAGCAGATCACAATGCCCGCGCCTTGTCCGAGGCCAAAGCCCGCATTGATGCGCTGACCAAGACCATTGTGGCGGGTGAAGCCACGCTGTCCGAAACGCAATCCGCGCTCAAAGCGGCCAAGGAACGGGCAGAGATGCTGGAGACCGCCTTGTCCGAGGCGCGTGCCGCGACCGACGCCAAGACCAAGGCACTGGCCGAACGCGACGCGGCGCTCAAGGCGGAAAAGGGGCGGTCCGAGGGGCTGCAAGCGGTGCTGACCGAGGCGCGAGCGGCGACAGAGACGAAATCAAGGGCGCTTGCGGAACGGGATGCAGCGTTGAAAGCGGCCAAGGAACGGGCCGAGGGTGTCGAGGCTGCCTTGTCCGAGGCGCGGGCCGCGACCGATGCCAAGACCAAGGCGCTGGCCGAGCGCGACGCGGCGCTCAAGGCGGCGCAGGAACGTGCGGCGGGGCTTGAGGCGGCGCTGACCGAGGCGCGGGCTGCGACAGAGGCGACATCAAGGACACTGGCGGACCGCGATGCAGCGCTGAAAGCGGCCAAGGAGCGGGCCGAAGGCGTCGAGGCTGCCTTGTCCGAGGCGCGTGCCGCGACCGACGCCAAGACCAAGGCACTGGCAGAGCGTGACGCGGCGCTCAAGGCGGAAAAGGGGCGGTCCGAGGGGCTGCAAGCGGTGCTGACCGAGGCGCGGGCAGCGACAGAGACGAAATCAAGGGCGCTGGCCGAGCGCGACGTGGCGCTCAAGTCGGCGCAGGATCGCGCGGCGGGGCTGGAGACTGTTCTGGCCGAGGAGAGGCTCGCAACCGAGGCCAAGGCCAAGACCCTCGCGGAACGCGATGCCGCACTCAAGGCCGCGCAGGAGCGTGCAGAGGGTCTCGAGGCTCTGCTGACCGAAGCGCGGGCCGCCACGGAGGCAAAGACCAAGGCACTGGCCGAGCGCGACGCGGCGATCAAGGCCGCTACCGACAAGGTCTCGGATCTTGAGGCGACAGTTGCGGATCTGGCCAAACAGCGGCACTCTGCCGAGCAAAAGCGCGACGAAGCCATGTCCACGCTGGATTTTCAGACCCGGTTTCAGGCGATGCTACAGGTTGACCTCGAGGCCTTGCGCGGACGTCTTGAGCAGAGCGAGACTCAGCGTCAGAGACAAGAGGAATTGCTGGGCAAGCTCACGTCAAAACTGTCGCTGGCCGCCGAGTATCTGCGGCACCTGCCACCGAGTGCTCAGGAAAGCCTGACATCGGCATCCAAGCCAGAGCTTGAGTCCCCCCGGCGGCGCAGTTCGGGGAAAAAACAGAAAACAAAGGCAGCGCAAGGGCGGGGTGCATGACGTCAGCGACCAATGCGCGGACGATCGCCGTCGAGATCGAGGCGGCGCTCGACATGCTGCAAGCCTACAAAGCCTCGGTGCCGCCCCTACCTGTCACCGACAGTTTTCCAAGCCTTCTCGATCAGTGCGAAGCGATGTGCCGCTCCTTTGCGGGGCCCGAGCCGATCCGGACCTTGCATCATTTTGCCTGTTCCGGTGGGACCTTGATTGCGAAATGCATCGCGGCCTTGCCCGGCGTGGTGCTCTTGAACGAGATTGACCCGCTCAGCGAAATTCATTTGCCTGCCAACCTGCGTGATCCGAAATTCGCGCCGACCGATCTTTTCGGGGCCTTGCTTTTGTCCCGGCGTCCGATCAATCCGGCCGTGATCACCGCCGGGTTTCGCGAGGCAACGCAGACCATTGTCGCGGGTTTGGCCCCCAGAGGGCAAAGTCTCGTCATTCGCGACCACGCACATTCACATTTCTGCACTCAGATTGATCCGAAAAATCGCCAAAGCCTCCACGAGATTTTGGCCGAAGGGCGTCATCCCCTGTTGTCGCTTGTCACCATGCGGCATCCCTTGGACAGCTTCCTGTCCTTGCATGCGAACGGATGGCTGCATTTTTCGCCGCCCACGCTGGCAACCTACTGTCAGCGCTACGTTGAGTTTCTGGATCGCCACGCGGATCTGGAGATTGTCAAATACGAAGACTTTGTGGCGGCCCCCGAACGCGTCCTCGCGCAGATTTGCCACTCCTTGGCGCTGCCCTTCCACGCCTCTGCCCTCGAGTTGTTTTCGATCATCCGCCTCTCAGGGGATAGTGGCCGCAAGGGCAGACAGATCGCCGAACGCCCGCGCCGCGAGGTTCCCGCCGACATTGCCGCGCAACGCGGGGGGCAGGACTATGAACAGTTATGCGCGCGTCTGGGCTATGACGCCTGAAACCTTTAAGGTGTCGGGACATGATGGGCAAAATCACCCCACGCGGATCAAGTTTGACCAGGCGCGCGGCCTGAATAACTATGAACCGGATGAGACCCGCCTAACCGACGGGTATGCCTTGGCAGATTGAGGACTGAATTTGGATTTGCGAAAGACAGTGCGCAGGAAACTTGGGCTTCTTGGCGGTGCGCGCCGGTCGACCGGGGCTACGCGCCAATCCGGGTTGGGCCAATTCCATAACCTCCACCAAGGCGAAAGCTGTGTGATTGTCTGCAATGGCCCCTCGCTCAACCGCATGGATCTGCGGTTTCTGCGCCAGCATACGGTGATCGGGCTGAACAAGATCCATCTCGGCCTCGAACAGTTCGGGTTCGAGCCGACCTATCTGGTGGCGGTCAATCCCAAGGTGGTCGAGCAGGCGCGCGATGCCATCGCGGCCTTGCCCGCCATCCGCTTTATCGGCGCGCGCGCCGCCGGGCATCTCGAGGAGGGGCCGCGCACCTTTCATGTGCCGATCCTGTCCCCACCCGTCACATTCTCGACCGACATCTGCAAAGGGCTGCGTGAGGGCGGCACCGTGACCCATGCCGCCCTCCAGATTGCCTATTACATGGGGTTTTCCAAGGTTGTGATCATCGGCATGGATCACCGGTTCACCTATCACGGCGCCCCGCACGAGGCGCATGTGATGGAGGGGCCAGACCCCAATCACTTCAGCCCCGAGTATTTTCGGGGGCAGGTGTGGGACAATCCCGACCTTGCGCGCTCAGAGGCCTCTTACACGGTTGCGCGAGAGGTTTATGAGGCGGCAGGGCGGCAGATCGTCGATGCAACTCTGGACGGGGCCTGTCCCGTCTTTGAAAAGGCCGATTACCGCACGGTTTTCGGCTTGCCGCCCAATCACGGGACTAGAGAATAACCTGATGTTCGGCTTGGCCACGATAGCCAAGCGCGTCCAGATCCACGGCAAAGGTCATACCCGCCTCCGGTGCCCCGGTCAGGGCGTTTGCATCCATCCCTTGTCTGGCGGTCGTGATGTGCAGCACGGATAGATCGTGGCCCCCAAATGCCGGGCAAGAGGCGTGCGGTGCTGGCACGCAAACCGCGCCCAGATACCGCGCCTCGGGATCATAGACCGCGACGCGGCTTGCCCCCCATTCCGCCAGCCAGAACCGCCCGTCGGCATCCATCACCGCCCCGTCGGGATTGCGCGCCTCTGCGCGCAGGTCAAGCCATGGCTCGGGCTCTCCCTTGCGCCATCCGTGGCTGGGATCAAGCCGCTGTCGATAGACAATCCGCCCCGGCGTGTCGGTGAAACAGGCAAAGCCTGCCGCGGCGTCAAAGCAGATGGCGTTTGGAATGGTGATCTTGTCGAAGAGGCACCGCATCTCGCCCCGGTAATAGCGCCAGATTGCCCCTGCCTCGGCCTCGGCCTTGTGGCCCATGGTGCCGATCCAGAATCCCCCCCAAGGATCGGCGCGCCCGTCATTCGGGCGCAACCGCCCCGCCGCGCAGTCGAGCGGTGCAATCGCGGTTGTGGCCCCCGAAGCAATCTCGAAACGCAACAGATGGTGGCTGGCCGCAATCAAGAGCGTGTCGGCATCAATCCAGCCCGCCGCAGAGACTGACGTATCAAAATGCCAAACCTGCTCCCCGGTGTCGTCGCGCGACAAGAGACGCCGCCCGGTGATATCGAACCAGAAAAACTGGTTTCGCTTTGGATGCCAGAACGCCCCTTCGCCCAAGTCGCAGAGGCGCCGGTCCATAACCTGAGCATGGGGCAGATCAAGCATCTGTCCGCTCATCCCGTCACAACCACGCCGCCGTCGATGACCAGCGCCTGACCGGTCATCATCCGGCTTGCGTCGGAGGCGAGGAACAGCGTGCCGCCGCTGATATCCTCTGGAACGAGGTGTTCTTTCAGGCATTGCTTGTCCAGATGCGCCGCAAGGTCGGTGGGCGTGGCCCAAAGTGCGCGTTGGCGCTCCGTCATCACCCAGCCGGGCACCAACGCATTGACCCGGATACGGTCGGGACCGAACTCGCGCGCAAGCGCGCGGGTCATGCCGGTGATCCCGGCATTTGACGTCACATAGGCGGGATAGCCCGCATTGCCCATCATATAGCTGATCGACGAGAAATTGATGATCGAACCGCCCCCTGCGGCCCGCATCTGACCGACGACGCCTTGGATGGCAAAGAAATAGGCAGAAAGATTAACAGCGAGGTTGGCATTCCAGCCCGCCTCATCCAGATCCTCGGTGCGGTGACGCTGATCATTCGCGGCATTGTTGACCAGAACCTGCACCGGCCCATGGGCCTCTTGCGCGGCCTTTAGCGCGCCATGCAGCGCCGCGCGATTCGTGATGTCACAGGGCAGATAGAGGGGCCGGACCCCATGACGGTCGGCGATGGCGTCACAAAAGGCTGTGGCATCAGAGCGTTGCACAAAGGCGACCCGTGCCCCTTGCGCGACAAAGGCCTCGGTCAGGGCGGCCCCGATTCCAGAGCCACCGCCGGTTATGAACACAGAGCGACCGTTCAACTCAGGATAGCAGGCATCGGACATCGCGCAGGTCACCTTGATTTTGTCGGATCAGGACTTTGTTGCTAACGTGCTCAGCCAAGGATGCAAGCTGGAATTTTGCCTCATTTTTGAGCACTCCCGCGCGGATTTCCGCGGATTCCGACCGTTGGCCCCTGTGCTCCGGGTAGACATATCAGCGCCGGTTCGGTAGAGGTCGGCAGGTATCGAAAGTTTTGCTCTGGTTGGTGTTCGTCTCTCGCCTATTTTTTTAAATTGTGCCGGCGTCCTTAAGTGCTGTGTGCTCTAGTAACTTGCATAGGATGGTTTTGATGCTTGCAAGCATTGTGATTAGAACATTGAACGAAGCGCAGCACCTCGACGATCTCCTTGTGATGATCGAAGCGCAGGTGACAGATGGTCTCGGGATAGAGGTGGTCCTGATCGACTCTGGCTCGACGGATGGAACGCTCGAGATTGCCGAGCGGCACGGCTGCCGGATCACCACGATCAAGAAGTCCGAATTCTCCTTTGGGCGGTCGTTGAACCGGGGATGCGATCACGCGACGGGCGATATCCTTGTGTTCATCTCCGGCCATTGCGTGCCGGTCGATGCGACCTGGCTGCAAACGCTCTGCCAGCCGCTGATCGACGGGGTGGCCTGCTATAGCTACGGACGCCAGATCGGGGATGACGACAGCAATTACAGCGAGCGTCGCATCTTTGCCAAATATTTCCCGGATCTCTCGGCGGTGCCGCAGGAGGGGTTCTTTTGCAACAATGCCAATTCGGCGCTCTTGCGCAGCGCATGGCAGAAGCATCCGTTCGACGAGGCCCTGACCGGGCTTGAGGATATGGAACTGGCCAAGCGACTGGTCAGTGCAGGCCACAAGATCGCCTATGTGGCCGAGGCACCTGTCTTCCATCACCATCAGGAAAGCTGGGCACAGGTCCGTCGGCGGTTCGAGCGCGAGGCGCTGGCGCTGCGCTCGATCATGCCAGAGGTGCATTTGTCGCGCCTCGACGTGCTGCACTATGTGATCCGCAGCGTGATGGGCGATTGGCGGGCGGCCGCGCTCAACAACATCCGCTCGACCAGCCGCATGGATATGCTGCGGTATCGCTGGAACCAGTATGTCGGGTCCTACAAGGGTAATCACGAACACCGGCTGTTGTCGCAACATGCCAAGGAACGTTTCTTCTTTCCACAAGTCAATGAAAAGGCCGCACAAGATGACTGGCTCAGGCCGCTGCGTCGCACTCCTCCCCATGAAAGCCAACAGTCAAAGAGTTAAGGGCAAGAATTTCCGTCCTCTGCACGGCAAACCGCTCTTTGCGTGGATACTGGATTCTCTTCTGGCGCTTGATGAAATTGATGAGGTGGTCATCAATACTGATGCCCGTCACATTCTTGCAGAGAATGGGCTGGTAGAGTCTGACCGCGTGCGAATCCGGGATCGCAAGCCAGAGTTGTGCGGCGATACGGTCTCGATGAATCTCATTCTGGCCGATGACATCGCCGCCGTAGAAGCGGAGACCTATCTGATGACCCATACGACCAACCCGATGCTGCGGCCGGAAACCATCCGCGCCGCTCTTAGGGCCTACCGGGCGGGGGTTGCGGATGGCACGGCGGATTCGCTCTTTACGGTCAACAAGATCCAGACGCGCTTTTACCGCGCCGATGCCAGCCCGGTGAATCATGATCCGGACAATCTGGTCCAGACACAGGATCTCGAGCCGTGGTTCGAAGAGAACTCAAACCTTTTCATCTTCTCGCGGGATAGCTTTGCCTCGACCAATGCACGGATCGGGCGCAAGCCGATCCTGCACGAGATGAACAAGATGGAAGCGGTCGATATCGACACTCCCGAAGACTGGGCCTTGGCCGAGGCGGTGGCCAGTCTGCAACTGCAACACCAAAAGACGGCGTGATACCATGAAAGACGTGCTAGTAACCTGCCCCCCCATGCTGGGTCAAATCGACCTTTTCATGGAGCCCGCAGCAGAAAAGGGCCTGCGCCTGCATCCGGCCAAGGTGACGCAAGTCATGACCGAAGCGGAACTCATGGACCTCTTGCCGGGCTATGATGGCTGGATCATCGGCGACGATCCCGCCACGCGGCAGGTTTTCTCGGCCGGCCGCGCCGGGCGCCTGCGGGCAGCGGTGAAATGGGGCATCGGTGTCGATAACGTGGATTTCGACGCCTGCAAGGATCTGGGAATTCCCATCATCAACACGCCGCAGATGTTCGGGGCAGAGGTGGCCGATGTGGCCACGGGGCTGGTGATCGGCCTCGCGCGTCAACTGTTCCTGATTGACCGGGGGGTGCGCGCAGGCGGATGGCCGAAACCGGCGGGCATCAGCCTCGCAGGGCGCACCGTGGGCGTGATCGGATTGGGCGACATCGGGCGCAATACGGTCACGCGGCTACAGGCCCTCGGGCTCAAGGCGATTGCCTATGATCCGGGCGTTGACGGCAACGCAGGGATTGCCGGGCTCGAGCGTGCGGCATGGCCGGACCGGGTAGGGGACTGCGATTTCCTTGTCTTCACCTGCGCGCTCAACAAGCACAATTTCCACATGCTCAACGCCGATGTGCTGGCGCGCTGCATGCCAGGCGTGCGCATCGTCAACGTGGCGCGTGGACCGTTGATCGACGAGGCGGCGCTCATTTCGGCCCTGCAATCGGGCCATGTTCATTCTGCGGCCTTGGATGTGTTCGAGATCGAGCCGCTGCCGATGGACAGCCCCCTGCGCAGCATGGAGCGCTGCATCTTTGGCTCGCACAACGGATCAAACACTGTCGATGCTGTCATCCGCGCCAGCCACACCGCCCTCGAGCGGCTGAGCGGCTTTTTTTAAGACGAGTCCATTTTCTGTTGCCATCAGATTGTCACAGCCCAAGCCCAGCGAAAGCACCGTGAGAACCAATGTCTAAAATCTTTCTTTACCCAGCCTTGATCACACCGGACGATGTCGACAACATCGTGTGTCGGCTGGCTTGGTATTTCAAACCTTACTTGACCAAGATTGACAGCATCCATTTCACAAGCCGCCGGTCCCTCGTAGATGCAGCGAAACTCGCGCCACAGCTTGATCCTCTGGTTGCCGGTGATCTCGCGGCGGTCAAGGCCAAGATCCACTTGCTGGACCACGAGGATTTCGCGGCCACGATTGCCGAGGCTGATCCCGCGCGGGATATCTTGCTGATCTGGGACGAGACAGCCGAGATCAATGCCCCCGACGCGGTAAAATCGGCGATCAAGACCTTGGGCGCAAAGCAGGGGCTCTATCGGGTCGATCCGCTGCGGACGCGCATGGAGGGGTCTTTCTATCTCTGGGCGGGGCTCAACCGGTATTCTGACCGCGAGGCCATGCTTGCGATGAACCATGCACGCATGCGCGCGATGGTGGCCGACATCGGTCAGCACGAAAAAGCCTATGTGTTTGGGAGTGGCCCAACGCTCAGCGACTTTGTCGAGGGGCACGACTTTAGCGATGGCCTGTGCGTCATTTCCAATTCCATCGTCAAGAACCGCGAAATCATCGCCGCAACGCGCCCGCGTATCATCACGGCGGCCGATCCGCTCTATCATGCTGGCTGCTCTGGCTACGCGGGGGCCTTTCGCGATGAGTTGGTCGAGGCCCTGCGCGAAACCGGGGCGTGGTTCATTTGTCCGATGCGCGACTTCGCGATTTATGACACCTTCCTGCCCGCCGACCTGCGACCGCGCATTATCGGTGTGCCATTCAACAAGGACGGCACGCCGCCAAGCGATCTGGCGGATACCTTCTATCTCAAGCCCTATCCGAACGTGCTGACACTGGCGCTCTTGCCGATTGCCGCCACCATCGCGCGCAAGATCGAGATCGTGGGGTGTGACGGGCGCAATCTGACCGATGACAGCTTTTTCTGGTCCCATGACAAGAAGGCGCAATTCAACGACAAGATGTCCGAGATACAGGCGGCGCATCCGGCGTTTTTTGCGATTGATTACAACGACTACTACACCGACCACTGCCGCGACGTCGAAGAGGTGCTGACCGCGCTCGAAGCGGCCGGACGGGTGATTGAAACTGTAACACCCTCGATGATCCCCGCGCTCCGCATGCGCGAGGCGCGCACGCCCGAGCCGTCTGGCTCTATGTCCGACATCGCGGTTTTTGCCATGATCGACCCGGACGCCAAGGACGATTGGGGTCATTTTCTGGCCTATGACAAGCGCGTGGCCGAGGGCTGCCATGATCTCGGCACCGAGTTCGCGCTCATCTGCCGCAAGGAACTTGATCCCAAGTTCTTTCCGGCCAACGCCGGGCTGGTTCTGCCGGTTTTCACGATCAACAGTTGGACCGTTGGCAACAAGTGGCCAAACACGATCAACGCCAATGTGCTCCAATTCGCCAAAGAGCTGGACGAGGCCTTTACCGCGCTCGAGGCGCGCTATCCAGTGGGGGCCATCTGCGTTTTCATGTATATCGGCAGCATCGAGGTTGCCGAGACGGTCGAGCATCTCTTGATGACGCGACCACGCTTCCGGGCGGTGATCAACCTGTTCTGGTCCTATAACTTTGATCAGAACACCCCGGCCTACAAATCTCAGTGGTATCGTGTGATCAAGCGGCTGGAGCGGTCGCCGCAGGTCTCTCTCATGCATTCCACCCCGCAGATTGCCGATGAGTTCAGTGCGGATTGGTCAGTCACTCTGCCGGTCTTGCCCCACCCAAGCACGACCTTTGGCGATGCGGCCGTGCATCATCTCGATGACATGCCCAAGCCAAGACCGGGCAAGCCGCTACGGGTTGTGTTTCCCGGTGGCACGCGCAAGGAAAAGGGCTTTGCTCTGGCGACGGGGGCCTGCGAATTGCTGGCCGGGTCGGCGGACCTCACGCTTGGGCTGCGCGCGCGCCTCGATCATGCGTCGGGCAAAGACCTCGAGCGCGCGTTGCAGCATCTGATCGCAGAGGTGGGGACCAAGGTCGAAATTCTCGATGATGATCTCTCGGACGATGAATTCATCGACATGATCCGCACGGCGGATATCGTCGTGATCCCCTATCTCTCGGACGCGTTTCGTCGGCGCACCTCGGGTATTCTGGTCGATGCCTTTCTTCTGGGCAAGCCGGTGGTCGTGCTCAAGAACACCTGGCTCTCGGATATCGTCGAGGCTGGGCATATCGGCCTTTGTGCCGATCCCGACCCGGTTTCCCTGGCCACGGCGGTGCGCGGCGTGGCGCAGCGCTATGCCGAGTTTCTGCCCGGCATCGCACGGGTGCGCAGCGACTATCGCGGCACCCATTCCTGGACGGCGCTGATCAAGAGCGTGGCCGAGGTGGCAGGCCTCGGTCTTGCGGCCCCGCAGAGCACCGCACCTGCGGACCTGCGCGGACCTGCGCCGGTTCAGGCGATTTCGCTCGCGGCACAGCTTCTTTGCGCGCCCGCAGATGCCCTGCGCCTGATCGAAACCGACGTGGCGGTCCAGGACCTCGTGGCGCGCACGCTGGATGGTTCTTTCCCTGATCGCAGGCTCAGCACGCATCTCGAGAAATGTATCGCCTTCGCGCGCAAGAAGACACGCGCATGAGGGGCGCGCTTGCGATGGTTCGCCCCCTGTGTTGTAACGCCCGGCGGTTTGGCGGGATGGTTCTACGGAATAACGGAGAGTTGACGGAATGAAGAAAGCGCTCATCACCGGGGTGACGGGGCAGGATGGCTCTTACCTTGCGGAGTTTCTGCTCGAAAAGGGCTATGAGGTGCATGGCATCAAGCGCCGCGCCTCGCTCTTCAACACCCAGCGGGTCGATCACATCTATCAGGACCCGCATGGCGGGCGGCAGAATTTCAAGCTGCATTACGGCGACCTGACCGATAGCTCGAACCTCACCCGCATCCTCAGCGAAGTGCAGCCCGACGAGGTCTATAACCTTGGCGCGCAATCCCATGTCGCCGTCAGCTTTGAGGCCCCCGAATATACCGCCGATGTCGATGCCATCGGCACGCTGCGCCTGCTCGAGGCGATCCGCTTTCTGGGGCTCGAGAACAAGACCCGCTTCTATCAGGCCTCCACCTCCGAGCTTTATGGCCTCGTGCAGGAAATCCCGCAGCGCGAGACAACCCCCTTTCACCCCCGCAGCCCCTATGCGGTGGCCAAGATGTATGCCTACTGGATCACGGTCAATTACCGCGAGGCTTACGGCATCTACGCCTGCAACGGCATCCTCTTCAACCACGAGAGCCCCCGGCGCGGCGAGACCTTCGTGACCCGCAAGATCACGCGCGGGCTGGCCAATATCGCGCAGGGGCTCGAGGATTGCCTCTACATGGGCAATATCGACAGCTTGCGCGACTGGGGCCATGCCAAGGATTACGTCCGCATGCAGTGGATGATGCTGCAACAAGAGGCGCCCGACGATTTCGTCATCGCCACCGGCGTGCAATATTCGGTGCGCGAGTTCATCACCTGGTCGGCGCGCGAATTGGGCATCACGCTCGCGTTCACCGGCACGGGCGTCGACGAGATTGCCACTGTCACGGCCGTGACCGGCGACATGGCCCCCGCCGTGACACCGGGGCAGGTGCTCATGCGCATCGACCCGCGCTATTTCCGCCCCGCCGAGGTCGAGACCCTGCTGGGCGATCCCACCAAGGCCAAGGAAAAACTGGGCTGGGTGCCCGAGATCACCGTGCAGGAAATGTGCGCCGAGATGGTGGCCGAAGACTTGAAGACCGCCCGGCGTCATGCCCTCTTGAAGGTGCATGGGCACGATGTGCCAATGAGCATGGAGTGACGGGCTGATGGCAACGCGGCTGCTTGTCTTCGCCAATTGCCAGTCAAATCCACTGGCGTCCACTTTGGGCGTCATGTCGCCGGACGTCGAGATCATTCGCTGTCCGCCTGTGCATACGATTCCAGCGGCCAAGACGGACTCCGTGTTCGACTTGCTGTCTCAGGCGGACATGATCGTGCATCAGCCCATTGGCCAAGGGTTCGGTCCGATATCTTCGGACGCGATCAAAGAGCGATTTCCGGAAAAACACTACGCGAGTTTTCCGTCGGTCTACTATGGGGGCGTCTTTCCGCAGCTTCGTTACCTGCGCCGTCCAGGCGGGGGCACATTGTCCGGTCCCCTGACCGACTATCACGACATGCGGATATTGAAGAGCTTTCTCGACGACATGCCCGTCGACGCCTGCGTTGAAAAGCTCGAGAATGACTGCTCTGATTATCAGGATCTCGTGACCGCTGCGAAACAGGAATCCTATGCGCGCGAGGTCGGGGTTGACGTGCCGGTGATGAAATGGGTGGAAGAGGCGCTGCAAGAGCGGCCT
>NZ_JAGPVV010000285.1 GCF_018066915.1 Roseovarius sp. | reverse complement strand
CGGCATTTGCCGGATCACCGGATGTCGTGCAACTGATCGGAGCCGGGCTAAACAGTGCTGGTCGCTTTGGCGAGGATACGTCCCCTTTGATTGACCAGATCCTGACCGTGTCCCCCATCCGGGTTCTGCGACAGGGCTCCGGCGGCTGATTGCGTCTGGAGGTATGCTGAGGCCGCGTTCAGTTCGCGTCTATCGTGACCTCAGCGCGCGTTCCGCCCAAGGCGGCGAAGGCGCGTTGTCTGCAGGTGAGGACAAGGATTTGCTGATCCCGAGCGGTGCGATGCAGAGCATCGAACATGGCTTCGATGCGGTCATCGTCGGAATGGACAAGGGCATCGTCAAGGATGACCGGCACGGGCCGCCCCGAGGCCGCGAAGAGCCGGGCAAAGGCCAGCCGTGTCAGGATTGCCACCTGTTCGCGGGTGCCGCCCGACAGGATGTCGAGCGATTCCGCCTGACCATTGCGGGTCAGGGTCGCTGGCAAGAGGCTTGTGTCGTCAATGGTGAGCTGCGCCCCCGGATAGAGGATCGACAGCAGCGGCTGCAACTCGCGCAGGACCGGGCCGAAATAGGCGTCACGGGCGAGGGTTCGCGCCTCGTCCAGCGCGCGGCGCAGGCGGGTCAGGGCGCGCACCTCGGCCTCGTAGCGGGCGGCGCGGGCCTCGGCTTCGGCGCGGGCCTCGGCAAGGCTGGCAAGCCGCTCTTCGATCCCTTCCTCGGCAAGTGCCGCAATCGTGGCGTTGAGACTGGCAAGGTCCTCGCGCGCCTTGGCAAGATCGCGCGCCGCTTGCTCGACTGCCCCTCGGGCGCGGGTCAAGCGGGCCTCGGTGGTGGTGAGGTCCGGTGCCGTGGCGCGCAGGCCGCCCAACGCCTCTTCGGCCCCGACACAGGCGCTGGCAAGCGTGGGCTGGCGGGCCCGGAGGTCGGCGATATGGGCGGCCAGGGCATCCGGGTCCCCGGCCTCGGACAGGGCGGCTTCAAATTGCCGCTCAGCGCTGCTGCGATTGGCCTCGGCGGCGGCGCGGGTTTCACCTGCGGCCACGGCCAGATCATGCGCCGCTTTTGCGGTGGCGCGGGCGGTCTGTTCGTCGGCCTCGGCGGCGGCAAGTGCCTCGGTTAGGGACGCGGCATCCTCGGCCTCTTGCGGGGCGTCTGCCACCTCGGCCCGTGCCTGTGCCAAGGCCGCGCGCAGAGGCTCGAGCCCCTCGGGGGCCACCTCGGCGCGCAGGGCGGCACCCTCCTTGGCCTCTGCGTCCAGTCGCTGCGCCTCGGCCCATTGGCTACGGGCGGTGGTGAGAGTATCAACCTGCGCCTCTGCCAGAAGGCGCGCGAGATCCTGATCTGCGCGCGTCATTTCGGCGGCGCTGTCTGCGCCGCGCGCGTGGCCGGGGCTGATGTGCAACCTGCCAAAGCCGGGCAAGGTGATCTCGGTCTCCGCAAGGATTGGCACAGGGCCTGCGGGCAGCGGTTGACCGTCGCGTAGGGCGGCGGGACCATCGGGATGCGCCTCGATCGTCACGGCCTGCGCCTCGGCGCGCGCCCGCGCCAGATCAAGCGCGCTCTGGGCCTTGTCAGCGGCGTCGAGCAGCTTGGCCGTGACGCGGATGCGGGCGCGGGCGGCCTGCATCTTGTCCAACATGGCCTGAAGCTCGGTGGCGCGGTCAAGACGGCGCTGAAGATCATCCGCCTTGATCCGGGCCGCATGTGCCGCTTGAGCGCGCGTGGCTTGTTGCAGGCGGTTGCGCAGATCGCGTGTCTTGACGGCGAGGGCCTCGGCGCTCTCGGTGGCGGCACGGTCGCGCTCGGTCAGGTCGGCGGCGCGGGCGCGGGCATTGGTGGCAGCCTCTTGGGCCTTGGTCAGAGCCGCGCGCGCCTCTCCGAGACGGGCGGCGCGTGTTTCTGCTGCCTGCACATCGCGCTGCAAATGCTCGGCATCGAGCCGGGCAAGGCGCAGGGCGGTTTCGGCCTTTGCGACCTCGGCCTGATGCGCCTGCGCTGCCTGATGCGCCGCCTCGGCCTGAGCGAGGGTCTGCGCGCGCGCGGCGTTGTCGGTGGGATCAGTCAGGCGCGCAAGGCTGCGCTGCACCTCGGCCCGGCGGATGAGATCGACTGAGAGGCGATCCGCACGGGGACGCAGTTCGGCCTCTTCGGCGGCAAGCGTCCCGGCCTCTTCGACCGCCCGCGCCCATTCACCCCCGGCCTTGGGGCGTCCAGTGCTGGTCGCCAGCCGCGTCAGCGCGTCGGTCACGCGGTCGATGACCGTATCCATGCGTCGCCCGCCGGTCATCATGTCGATCTCGCCCGCGACAGAGGACAAGAGATCCCGCCGCGCACTCAACCCGCGCTCGCGCTCGCGCTTGTCATCCGTGCTGCTGCCGTCAGGCTCCAACCCCATCAGCCCCTGTCGCACCCACAGGAGGCCATAGGGGCCAGCAAGGCCGCCGCCCATCAGCCGGTCAATCCAGGCCTCGGCCTCATCCGCCTGAGCGATCAGGCGGCCTGTGGCGTCCTGCACCTGCGCCTGTGGGCGGTTCAGCCACCGCTTTGCAATGCGAAAGCGTCCCTCTGCAAGATCCACTTCGGCGGCCACCTCGGGCGCGCCCCCGGCATGCGGTTGCAGCGCTTTGATGGCGGCGTTGCGGCTGTTGTGACGCTCGAAAAAGAGCGCATGCAGCGCGTCGAAGAATGTCGATTTGCCGAATTCGTTGGGCTGAGAGAGCACGGTGATGCCGTCGCCGATCTGGCCAAGGCGCGCGCGCTGGCCCGCGAAACGGCGGACGTTGGTGAGTTCGATGACCCGGAGCCTCACGCCCGCACCTCCTGACTCAGAGCATAGAGACGCGCGAGCGCCGCTGACGCCGTATCGCGGTCGGATTGCGAGAGCGTGGTATCCCCCGCCTCGGCGAGCAGCACCTCGGCGGCCTGACGCAACGCGCCCGCGCGGTCGATCTGGTCAAGGTCCTCTGGCAGCGCCTCGATGGCCAGAGCGGACAGGTCCGCCGCGAACCAGCCGAAATCCGGAGCGCGCGCCGCCAGACCCGCCTCGAGCGCCGCGCGGTCGGCCAAGGGAAGGCGCCCGGTCACGGTCAAGCGCAGCAGATGATCGCGCGCGCGGCTCTGTGGGAGGGCAGCGGCAAGGCGCGCGGTCACATCCTCGCCCGGCAAGAGGTCGAGAGTTGGACGGCGCCAGCGGAATTGCGCGGTTTCGACCGGCGTCACCTCTGCGCTGCCCGCAAGCGTCACCATCAGGGCCGCCCCCGGTGCGTCATGTTTGAACCCGTCCGGTTCCGGCGTGCCGGAATACCATGTGTTTGGCGTCACTTGCATCTGCCCATGCCAATCGCCAAGGGCGAGATAGTCGAGACCGGAGCGTACGGCACGGTCGGGCGGGATGATGCCTAGCGCGCCCTCTTCGCCCGAGAAATCGGTGATCGCCCCATGCCCCAGCCCGATGCGCCGCGCCCCTTGCGGCGTGGGGGCTGACATTGCTTCGGTCAGATCGCGCCCCGGTCGGCGCTGTGTGCAGGGCGCAGGCAAGAGCCAGTGGTGGTCGTCAAGGGCAACCGGCGCGTCAGAGGTGACAACACGCAGGTTGGTGGGAGCATCCTGAAGGGTGCGCCGCCAGAGTTCCGAGGCGGCAAGGCTGTCATGATTGCCGGGCAGCAAAACCCAAGTCAGATCGCGTTCCTCGCCCATTGCGCTGAGCGCCTGCCGCAGCGTGTCGGGCGCCGGGGTTTCGGCATCAAATGTGTCACCTGCAAGGAGCACCACCCCTGCCCCACCACCGCGCGCCGCGCCAGCCAGCCGGGCAATCGCCCCATGTCGCGCCTCGCGCAGGCGGTGGCGAATACCCTCGGGATAACCGCCAAAAGCGCGGCCAAGATGCAGGTCCGAGGTATGAAGAAAGCGAAAGGGGGTCATGCGGGTCCTTGGTGCGGCAAAGCGCTCTGTCGTAACCTTGCCGTGAATGAGCGCAAGATCAAGGACTGGTGCCCGTCAATCCTGGCAATCCCGGCATTTTGACGCATTTCCCATTGGAGTGAGGGGCGGACCATTCGGAGATGGTCCGCATTGAAGGCTACTTTGCTGCCACGCCTGCCCCTCCTGCAAAGTCAGAAGCACCCTCGGTATTCCGCAAAATCAGGGCGACGGCCATGGGGGACACCGCGTGCCTGCCGCCCCCCTAAGCTGCCTCAGAACGTCTTGGCGAGCGTGAGTTTGAAATTGCGCCCCACCGCAGGACGTGTCGCCAAATTGGGCATGTATTGTTCGTCGAGCAGGTTTTCGATGCCGACGCGGAATTCGGTCCCTTCCCAGACCCCCCGCTTGGGGGCGATGGTGGCGCGCAGGTTATGGACCGTATAGCCCGCATCCCGCACTCCGTTGACGGTGATGGACTCGGCGCTGACAACCTCCCAACTCAGATCATAGGTGTCGTCAAACACCTTGCCCACAGTCGCGCGCAGGCTGTTGGCAGCAAGGTTGCGCCAATCGCGGACGCCGCCCAAGGCATCCACCTCCTCGCCATCGGAAATGGTGGCGTTGAGATCGACGTAAAAGCCGTTTTCCATCGCATAAGACGCCTCGAACTCCAGCCCTTGGGTCTGGATTTCATCCAGCAGGGTCTGTGCGGGTGTGGTATCGACAAAGGAATTCACATCCCAAAGCTCGCTGTCGAAATACGTGACCTTGAGTGCGAGGGTATCGTTGTCGCGCAAGAGATCGCGACGATCATAGGAAAAGCCAAGCTCGTAGGTGCGGGATTTCTCGCTCCGACCGATGCGGATGGGGAATTCCAGATCGTCGATGATCGGCAAGACCTCGGTATAGGCCGCGCTGCCGAACAGGGCGAAACCGTTGTTGAACGCATAGCGCAGCGACAGACCACCCATCAGCGCATCCTCGGAAAAGCGCCCATCGTTGGGGGCGGTATCGCCCTCGACCTCGGATGTCTCGTAGCGGATCGCGGGTGTCACGGTCCAAGAGCGGCCGATGTCGATGTCGTCCACTGCAAAGATCGCCCAGCGATTGTCCTCACCCCCCGGCGCGGCAAAGGCGTTGACGCGCGCGCGGTTGATGTATTCGAGGCCCATGGTCAGATCGTGACTGAGCGCGCCGGTGTCAAAGAGCGCGGTGTTCTTGAGCGTGAGCGTGGTTGTCTCGTAATCGTGGTCCGCATCGAGCAAAGCAGAGCAAATGGTGATCGGGGCGGGCGGGCTACCGGGACAGGACACCGCATTCTGAAGGATCGATTCGTCCACATGCGAATATTGCAGCGTCAGATCGACCAGATCGTTGAGCGGGTTGAAGTTGTATTTGAGGATGCTCGTCTGGCTCTCGACCTCGCGGTCGACATTGCCGAAAAAGGTAAGGTTGCCAAAGCTGTCGAACGGCACGTCGAATTGCGAGCTTTGGGTGTCCTGATAGCTGGCTTCGATGGAATGGGCCTTGTCCTCGCCAAAGCGATACTTGGCCTTGATCAACATCGAGGGATCGTCGATCCGCGCCCTGAGCGGGTTGATGACAGTGCCATTGCCATCCTCGGGAAAGCCGAGCCTGCGGCTGACATAGTTGAAGAGCACGCCGAAATTTTCGGTCGGTTGCCAGGCGCCGATGGTCGAAGAGGTCACGCCATTGCCGTTGGTCTGGAATTCCAGCGTCTGACGCAGGCCAAAGCCGGTCTCGCCCTCGGTCACATCCTCGGGGTCGATGGTTTCGAGCCGTACCACCCCCCCCACTACGCCAGAGCCATATTCAAACGACCCGACCGTGCCCCGGATCACCTCGACCTCCTTGAAGAGGAACGGATCGGTGAAAAGCTGCGTGCCAATGCGGTAAAGTTCCTCGGACCCGCGCGTGGCGCCATCGACCTGAATCAACACCTTTTGATCCGTGCCGAAGGTGTCATTCGAGCCAAAGCCCCGGATCGAGATGCCAGACCCCTGCGCGGTATCGCCGTTGAGCAGAGCCACAGACGGCACCGTCACCAACAATTCGGCCACAGAGCCGGCCTGACGGTCGCGGATTTCCTCCTCGTCGATCACGGTTGTGGGGGTGGCGGTTTCGGTCTGCACCGCCCGCTTACTCTCCCCCAGCGTGAGAGTGCCAAGAAATCCCTCTTGACCGGGAATTTCCTGTGCCAGACCGGCAGAGCCATGGCCGAGCCCGATGCAAAGGCAGGTTGTCGTCAGTAATATGCAGCGCGTGCGCGATGTCATCACGTGTCCCTTTCGTTTCATTGACAATGGCTGTCACACCGTTGTGCTTGCGAAAGGCTGGCACGGTTTTTTCTTTTGGTTTCAGTGGCTGAACGATCTTTTCCGGATCGGTCTTGCGTTCCATATTCTTTTATGAGTAAAAGAGTCAAGATTGCGATCCGCATTTGAGGGATCGTATTTCAGAGCCACGTCCGCGCCTGAGGCGCGATGCAGCCAGCCCATCCATCCAGACATGAGGCCGGCATGACAGACCCCGCTCCCCTTACCCCCGACGCAATCCGTGCCTTTCAGGCCGAAAACCCCAAGATGCGCAGCCGCGATCAGGCGGACCGCCTTGGCCTCAGCGAGGCCCAGCTTGTCGCCGCCCATGTCGGGCGCGGCGTGACGGCAATCGCCGCCCATCCCGATCAGGTGATTGGGGCTGCTCAACGGCTGGGCGAGGTGATGGCCCTCACCCGCAACGAGAGCTGCGTGCATGAAAAAGTGGGGCGGTATGACAATTATCACACCGGGCAACACGCGGCGATGGTACTGACCGAAGAGATCGACCTCAGGATGTTTCCAAGCCATTGGCAGCATGCCTTCATGGTCGAGACCGAGACAGACGCCGGCCCCAAACGCAGCCTGCAAGTGTTCGATGCCGCAGGCGACGCGGTGCACAAGATTTTCCTGCGCGATACTTCGTCCTTGACCGCTTGGGAGGCGCTGCGCCTCTCGCTGGCCCTGCCGGAACAGTCCGAGACCCTGACGGTTGATCCACGCAAGCCCCCCGAGGCCGCGAAATCCAATCCCGAAAAAATCGACGTGCTGCGCGAGGAATGGCGGCGCATGACCGATACGCATCAATTCCTGCGCCTCACGTCCAAACTGCGGATGAACCGGCTGGGGGCCTACCGCATCGCGGGCGCGCCGTTTGTGCGCGCACTGGCGACCGAGGTGGTCAATACGCTGCTGACCCAACTGGCACAGACAGGCACTGAGGTGATGATTTTTGTCGGCAATCGGGGCTGTATCCAGATCCACTCGGGCCCGATTGTCACGCTCAAACCCATGGGGCCGTGGCAGAACGTGATGGACAAGCGGTTCAACCTGCATCTGCGGCTGGATCATGTGGCCGAAGTCTGGGCTGTGGATAAGCCCACCCAGCGCGGTGCCGCGATTTCAGTCGAAGCGTTCGACGCCCAAGGGTCGCTGATCTTTCAGATCTTTGGGTTGGGCAAGGAGGGGCGCGACAACCGCGCCGCCTTTGGCCAGATCGTCGAGGCCCTGCCGGGGCTGCAAGAGGCGGACGCGGAGGCGCTGACATGAGCGGGATTACCCTGACGCGCCGGGTGCTCTTGGCACAAGTCGCGCTCTTGGCTCTGGCCGGGGCGAGCCTTGCGCAAGAGGCAGACCGTGTGCTCTCCATCGGCGGATCGGTGACTGAGATCGTGCATGCCTTGGGGCAGGAACATCGGCTGGTGGCGCGCGATACCACCTCGACTTTTCCGCCCAAGGTGACGGAACTGCCCGACGTGGGCTATGCCCGCGCGCTCAGCCCGGAAGGCGTGCTCTCGGTCGCGCCCTCCCTCATCCTCGCCATCGAGGGGGCTGGCCCGCCCGACACGATTGAGGTTCTCGCGCAATCGGGCGTGACCTTTGTCAGCATCCCCGAGGCGCAAAGCGCAGACGGCATTTTGGCCAAGATCACCGCCGTCGGCGCGGCACTGGGCGTGCCCGACCGCGCCGAAGCCTTGGCGACAGAGACGCGCGCCGCACTCGACACCGCCGCAGCGCGCACATCTGAGGTGCCAGAGGCCGCGCGCAAGCGTGTCCTCTTCATCCTCAGCCTGCAAGGCGGGCGCATCCTTGCGTCCGGACGCGACACGCAGGCGGCCGCGATCATCGAAATGGCAGGGGGCATCAACGCGGTCACGGGGTTTGACGGCTACAAGCAGATGACAGACGAGGCCGTGGCAGAGGCCGCACCGGACGTGATCCTGATGATGGACCGGACGGGGGATCATGCCATTCTCGACGAACAGCTCTTTGGCCTGCCCGCGATCCGCACCACCCCGGCGGGGGCCCACGACTCTATTGTGCGGATGAACGGGCTTTACCTCTTGGGGTTTGGGCCGCGCACAGCCGGGGCGGCGCTGGATCTGAACAGGGCACTTTATGGCACCGCGAGGGCCGCGCACGATGACCGTGACCCAAGCTGATGCTCTGCCCCATGGCCATCGCCAGGATCGCCGGGCGCGAGCGCGCCGAGCGCATCTTTGGCTGGGCCTCTGTCTGGTCCTGACTTGCGCCATCAGCCTCGAAACGGGGGCTTCGGGCGTGTCTCTTTGGTCGGTGATTGGCGCCGGGGCAGCGGATACGCCCGTGCAGGGCATCATTCTCTGGGAGGTGCGCCTGCCCCGCGTGCTCTTGGGGGTGCTGGTGGGCGCGGCGCTGGCGGTTTCGGGCACGGTGATGCAGGGGCTCTTTCGCAATCCGCTGGCCGATCCGGGTATCGTGGGGGTCAGCGCCGGGGCCGGTCTTGGGGCGGTCACGGCGATTGTGTTGGGCGGCCTCTTGCCCATCGCGCTGCGCGACAGTCTGGGGCCCTTTCTGGTTCCGGTTGCGGCGTTTTTCGGCGGTTGGGCCTCGGTGCTTCTGCTCTACGGCGTCGCCACGCGCGGCGGGCGCACGTCGGTGGCAACCATGCTGCTGGCGGGGATCGCACTCGGGGCCTTGGCCGGCGCGGTATCGGGCCTCATGGTCTATGCGGCGGACGATCAGCAGTTGCGGGATCTGACATTCTGGGGGCTTGGCTCGCTCGCCGGGGCGACATGGGCCAAGGTGGCCACCGCCGCGCCAATCCTGTTTCTGGCGATGGCCGGGGCGATGGCGCTTGGGCGCGGTCTCAATGGCTTGGCCTTTGGCGAAGCAACGGCGCTGCATCTGGGAATCCCTGTGCAGCGGGTCAAGACGCTGGCCATTCTCGCTGTGGCAGCGGCCACTGGCGGCGCGGTCGCGGTCTCGGGCGGGATCGGGTTCATCGGCATCGTGGTGCCGCATCTGCTTCGGATGGCGACCGGGCCAGACCACGGCCCCCTCCTCCTCAATGCGGCCCTGTTGGGGGCTAGCCTGCTGCTTGGTGCGGATATCGTCAGCCGGGTGATCATCGCCCCGGCGGAACTGCCTATCGGGATTGTCACCGCCGTCCTTGGCGCGCCTGTCTTTCTCTGGATCTTGCTACGGCAGCGCCCGATGGGGGATTTCTGATGCTCTGCGCGCAAGCGATCACGCTCGCCATCGGGGGCAAGGCTATCCTGCGCGATGTGAGCCTTTGTGCCCGAGCGGGCGAGATCACGGCCATTGTGGGCCCGAACGGTTCTGGCAAGACATCGCTCTTGCGGGTTTTGACCGGCGAGACCGCCGCCGCAGGCCGGGTGCGGCTTGGCCCATTGGAGGTGCATCCGCGCACGGCCACTGCCCTTGCCGCGCGGCGCGGGGTGTTGCCGCAGGCCACGCGGATCGCCTTTCCCTTCACGGTGATCGAACTGGTGCGGATCGGGCATGGCGCAGGACAATATGCGGCCCGCGCCGATATTCCGGACCGCGCGCTGGCCCGCGTGGGGTTGGCGCATCTGACCAATCGCTTCTATCAGGACCTCTCGGGCGGCGAGCAGCAGCGGGTCCAATTGGCGCGGGTTCTCGCCCAGGTCTGGGAGCCTATGGGGAGCGCCGGGGCAAACTGGCTCTTTCTGGACGAACCGGTATCGAGCCTCGATATCGGCCAACAGCTGAGCGTCATGCAAACCGCCCGCGACTTTGCGCAGGCGGGGGGCGGTGTGGTCGCGGTGATGCATGATCTGAACCTGACCGCAATGTTCGCCGATCATGTCGTGGTTATGCAAAGCGGCCGGATTGCCGGGGCGGGCAGGCCGCAAGAGGTGCTGACCTCTGCCACACTCTCGGCGGTTTATGGCTGTGCTCTGAGGATCAGCACACCGCCCTCTGCGGATGTGCCCTATCTGCTGCCCCAATCGGCGCAAGCACTCGCTGACTGACGTCGCACAGGCGTTCCAACCCTGCCGCAGAAATGGCATCATCGGACCGCGCCATGGTCGGGGGATGATCCGTATCACGCGGTCCTACTGCGGTGCCGGGCGGAGGCCCAGAACCTGCGCCGGGGCGATCCGCTCGCCATTCTCGAGGATCAGAACGGTTTCGCCCGCCTCGAACTGTGCTTCTGCAATTTGACGATAAAAGCTGGCGGAATGACGCGCGAGGGTCTCTTCCTGCGCGAGGGAATGCACCGAGAGCGTATAGTCCCCCTGAGCGAGCGGCACCCCCGCCGAATCGAGCCCGGCCCAGAACACCTCGCCAGAGCGCGCCGGGATCGGTTGGCGGTTCACGACGATGCCGCGGGCGTCGGTTGCGACGATTTCGGCGGCATCCGCCTGATCTTCGACCGTGGCGATCAGGGAAATCGGTTGGCCGGAAAAAGCGACGGGGCCGCTTGCCAGCGCCTCCATCCCGATCCATCCGGACACTTGCGACAGCCCCTGCGCCCCAATCCGCGCACCGAGGTCCGTGAGCAAATCGTTGGTCCGGACCTGTTGCTCGACCGTCGAGAAGGTCGCCAGTTGCACGGCGAAATCCGAGGATTCTATCGGATTGAGCGGGTCCTGGTTGCGGAGCTGGGTCGTGAGCATCTTGAGAAAGGTCTCAAAATCAGAGCTGAAACCGGTCGCCGGGCGCGCAGCAGCGGTGTCCGGCGGAGGACTATTCGCCTCTGTGCGCTCCAGAGAAGAGACCGGTGAAATCGTCGTCACATCCATAGGATTTCCTCTAGATCAGAACATTGATGCGCCCGCCCGCCAGCGCAGGCGAGAGTAAGGTCGGACTGCCGGCTGAGGCCGGGATCAGGGCGAGCCCGTGCTCTTCGCGCGGTGCGGCACCTTGCGTTTTCGTTCTGGCCGCACTCTCGCGCTGATCCTGCCCGGCAAAGGAGAAGCGCGCCTCTTGATACCCAACATCCAGCATTCCCCGAGCAAGTGCATCCACGTGCCGCCGCATGAGATCGAGCGTTTCCGGGCGCTCTGCCACGAGAGTGACCGTCATGACACCCTCATGGCTCGTAAGGCGGAGGCGCACGCGGCCCAATTCCTCGGGGGCAAGCCTGAGGTCAATGGTGGATTTACCCGCATCCCGCGCCTGTATCGCCGCCGTAATCTGCTGGGCAAGCGCCTGTGGCAGGTCCGTGCGTGCGAGGGTCGCAAGTGCTTGACCCGGCCCATTCGGACCCGACAAGAGCGCAACGCGCCAGTCAGAACGTTCGGCCAGGCCTTGCGTTCCCGCGTCGTCCGCGAGCCCAATCTCGATGGGCTCTGCAGAGAGGTTTTCGGGTGCGCGCGCATCACGCGGCCCAAGGTCAGGGGCCGCCGCCCAAGGCACCGCCAGAGGGGGCGCTGGCGGATACCCGGTGCTCATCTGCGCAGGTCCCGATAGCCCCGGCCCCGATCCCGCCTGACGAAGAACCACGGTTTTGGCATCAGGTTGCAGCGCATCCTGAAAGGCAAGGTCGGGATACCCGGCAAAGCCCGCTTGATTTGGACCGGCCAAGACGGCTTGTGGGCGGATGCGCGGTGCCACGTCGGGGCCGAGCCCCGCCTCTCCGGCCGCGTGTGTGACGGGCTGGTGGGCCTGCGCCGCGGGTTGCCGCCTTGGCCCCAATCGCGCTTCTGCGCTTGCCTCATCTCTTTGACCGTGGCCCAACCCAGCCAGAGGGCCATGCGACACGTCTTGCGCAAGGGGCTGCGAGGGATCAGCGGCGGGAGGTGCGGTTAAATCCACAAGCCGGGGCATCACCGCGTGCTGATCCGGAGAATTGCCCAGCTCCGCGCGCTGAGCCTCGGGCGGGACGCCCGTCCCGATCCTTGAGGTATCCTGCGGG
>NZ_JAGPVV010000276.1 GCF_018066915.1 Roseovarius sp. | reverse complement strand
CGCGTCGACACGGAAGTGCGCGATTTCGGCATGACGGGCACGCCCGGCGGGGCCGATGGTGTGATCAACGCGGCAGAGCAAGGCGGCGGCTTTGCCATGAGCGGAACGGTCGAGCCGGGCTCGACGGTGCGTCTGACATTTGGCACGGCGGTCGTCGATGCGGTGGTGGCGGCGGATGGCCGCTGGACGGCGAACTTTACCGGCGCGCAGATTGCCAGCGGCACCTATACCGGCGATGTGGTGGCGGTGGCCACGGATGCAGCGGGCAACGTCAGCGAATTGCGCGAAGCGGTGAGTGTGGATACCGAGGCCGGTCTCTTGACGTTGAACGCAAGAGCGATTGGCGGCGATGGCGTCATCAACGGGGCCGAGGCGGATGCCGGGGTTCTGGTCACGGGCACGGCGGATGCCGGGGCCAGAGTGATCGTCAGCCTCGACGGGGTCGAGCATACGGTGCAGGCCGATGGCACGGGCCGGTGGCAGAGCCGCTATGAAAGCGCCGAGATCACGCGCGGCACGCATGTGCCCGAGGTGAGCGCGCGCACGGTCGATGCGGCGGGCAATCCGACCGAGGTCGAGGCGACGGTGCGGGTGGACACGCAGGTGGACAACCTCAGCCTCAGCGATCTCAACCTCGCGATTGGGGCGGATGGGCGCGATGTCATCAACAATGAGATTGCCACCAATGGGTTCAATGTCACGGGCACGATCGAGCCGGGCAGCCGGGTGTTTGTCACCATCGACGGGGTGCGGCACGAGGCGCAGGTGGCGGCCAATGGCAATTGGGTGGCACGCTTTGGCCCCAACGAGATTGCATCCGGCGAGCGGGACGTGGCCTTGCGCGTCGATGTGACCGATAGTGCGGGCAATACCGCGTTCATCAACGATACGGTGCGGGTTGATACGCTGGTCAATGAACTGAGCCAAGATGGTCCGGTGACGCCGGACAATATCATCAATATCGCAGAGGCGGCGGCAGGCGTGACCCTGAGGGGGCAGGTCGAGCCGGGATCGAGCGCCGAGGTGCGGGTGTTTGGCCGGACCTATCAGGCGGTGGTCGATGCCAATGGCAATTGGTCCGTGACCCTGCCCAACGGGGATATTCCCCGGCAGGACGGGCAGGCTGCGATGGTGGTGGCCGCGACCGACGGGGCGGGCAATACGCATCAGATCACCGGCAGCCTGACGCTGGATATGGTCGCACCCGAGACACCGGGGATCGTGGGCTATTTCCGGCAGGGAGACGGCTATCGCAATGCCACGGTGGAAACGAGCGCCGATGATGTGAGCATCCATCAGGTCGATGCGGGCGGCAATGTGCGTGAATTGGCACTGGGCGAGCAGGCCAACCAGTTCACCGGCGAGACGGATTACTTCTTTCTCGACGGGGCGGGGCGGATTGCACCGGTCTCGGATGGCTCGCAACTGGTGGTGACGAGCACCGATGCGGGGGGCAATACCGCGAGCACCTATGTCGTGCTCGACGAGACCAGCACCTCGGTCGTGAATATCGGTAATCCCAATCTGAGTGCCTTTGACATCGAGACGATTGATCTGCGGTTTGGCGATCAGGCGCAACTGAGCCTGACAGAAGCGCAGGTTCTGGCCCTCTCGGGCAATAGCGACACGGTTCTGGTGCAGGGGGGCACGGATGACCGCGTCACGCTGACCGGGGCCGAGGCCGCAGGCAGCACGGTGATCGACGGTCAGGCCTATGACATCTACACGCTGGGCAATGATGCCACGGTCGTTGTGGATGAGGATATCCAGATCGTCACCTGATCGCGAACAGGGACGCGCGCCCGTGCCGGGGTGCGCGTCTCCAACGACAGGGCCGGAAGGTCGGAGGACTATGTATGGGGACTGTAACGAGGGGCGTGTTGCTTGCGGGGGTCTGTTTGGCGCTTGCGGGGTGTTTGCGCGAAGATGACCGCGACGCAGAAGTATCGCGGGCCGCCGCAGGGCCGGATCTGCGGCCTGACCAAGAGGCGCGGGCCAAAGAGGCGGCGCAATCGGAAATCATCCGCGATTTGCAGGCGCGCCGGTCGGTTCTGGTGCCGGGCAGCAGCTTTGATCAGGTGGCAGGATCGGTTCTGGCCGCCTATAGCCGCAGCGCCGAGGCGGATTTGCTGAGCGCGCGGTTGCGGGCCGAGGCGGCATCGAAGAACTGGTTGCCGCGGATTGGTCCTAATATCAGCCTGACCAGTCTGAGCGATCTGGTCAGTCAGTTGATTGTCGAGCAGGTGCTGTTTGACAATGGCCGCAAGAAGGCCGAGCGCGACTTTGCCAAGGCCGATGTCGAGGTGGCCGCCGTGACGCTGGCCGAGGATGTCAACAAGCGCGTTTTTGAAGGGCTGTCGCTCTATCTTGATGCGGCGCAGGCGCGCGAGCGTCTGGCGCTGGAGCGGCGCACGCTGGAGGATATGAGCCGGTTCGAATGGATCATGTCAGAGCGGGTCAAGGGCGGTGTGTCGGATATGTCCGACCTCAATATCCTGCGCTCGCGTCTGGCGGAAATCCGCGAGGTGATGGCCGGGCAAGAAGAGGCCGAGGCCACGGCACTGGCGGAGTTGAACGCCATGGCGGCGCGCCCCTTGGGCGGGGTTGCGGGCCTGTCGGAGGTGCCGGTGGAGGCGGGGTCTGTTGCGGCGCTCGATGTGTTGCGCGCCATGGCCGAGGCCGAGCGTGACACCGCCGAGGCGGTGATGGCGCGCGCGGGCCTCTTGCCGGGGTTGACCGCCGGGGGCACGGTGGGCAATGGCGACACGAGTTTCGGCCTCAACCTGCGCTCCGAGCAATTGCTGGGTTTGGGCACCGGGGCGCAGTTGAAGGCCGCCGAGGCCGACAAGGAAGCCGCCAAGCGCCGCCGCGCGCAGGCCGATGAGGACAGCGACCGGGTGGTGCAGCGGCTGGAAGGGCAGTTGAGTGCCCTGTCGCGGCAGGTGGGCGAGGCGAGCACGCTGCGCGACACGGCCAAGGCCAATCTTGATCTCTTTCAGGCGCAATATGATGCCGGACAGCGCGAGGTCATGGATGTGGTCGGTGTCTACGAGACCTTTGCCGAGCGGCAGGCGCGGGCGCTGGCGCTGAAATACGAGTTGGCGCTGGCGCGGCTGCAACTGGCGCGGCATCTGGGTGTGCTGGCGGAGGGGAGCCGGATTTGACCAAGGCCCCCGTCGCCCTGACGATCACCACCAACGCGCGCGCGGCAGAGGTCAAGGGCGAGTCCAAGGGGCCGCAGCCCGCCGCTGCGCGGTTTGGCGAGCGGGCGGTGGCGCGGGCCAAGTTGGGCGTGGCCTATGCCGCGCTCTTGGGGGTCGAGGCGGTCGAGCGCGATATTCTGGAGGCGATGATCGCGAGCAAGGCAGGCGGTGGCCCCGCCGATCAGCCACAGCCGCGCGCCTTGGCCGATGGGCTGGAGGCGGCGGGGCTGATGGCGCGGGTCGAGCCGGTGGCGCATCCGCATCCCGATCAGTGGCCGGCGCTGGCGCAGATGACAAGCGGGCAATTCGTGCTGGTGCTGTCGCAGGCGGGCAACGTCTTGACGATCCATGACACGACCTGTGCCGATCAGCGGGCCGAGGTGGACCTCGCCGAGTTCGAGCCGTTCTTTACTGGCCTTGTGGTGCGGGCCGATGCGCCGGTGCAGAGCCTGAGCCGCGCGCATGACGCGCCCGAGGCCGCGCCGCACTGGTTCTGGAGCCAGTTTGCCGGGTTTCGGCGGCATATCGCGGAGGTGGCGCTTGGGTCTTTCGTCGCCAATATTCTGGCGGTGGCGGTCGCGCTCTTTGCGCTACAGGTCTATGACCGGGTGATTCCGCATCAATCCGAGGCGACGCTGTGGGTGCTGGCGGCGGGCGCGGGTCTGGCGCTGCTGATGGAAGCCGCACTCAAGATCGCGCGGGCGCAGTTGATGGACGGGGCCGGGCGGCAGATCGAACTCAATGTGCAGCGTATTCTGATGGATCGTATTCTGGGCATGCGCTCGGAAATTGCCAGCAAGGGACCGTCGCAGATCTTTTCGGCGATGCGGGAATTCGGATCGGTGCGGGAGTTCTTTACCGCCTCCACCATCGGCACGCTGACGGATTTACCGTTCATCGTGGTCTTTCTGGCGCTGGTGGCGTCGATTGCGGGCAATGTGGTCTGGGTTCTCATCTTGGGCGGGATCATCATGGTGCTGCCCGGCTTCCTGCTGCAACGCCGGATGATGCGGCTCACGCAAGAGATGCAGGGTGCGGGCGCGCGGGGCGCGCGGCTGTTGCATGAGGCGGTATTTGAGCTTGATACGCTCAAGACGCAGCGGGCCGAGGACCGGTTTCGCCGGATTTGGGGCGAGTTGACGGCGCTTCAGGCGATCAAGTCGAGCGAGCAGCGGCGGCTTGGATCGGTGCTGAGTTTCTGGGCGCAGGCGGTGCAGCAGGCGACCTATATCGTGGCGGTGATCCTTGGGGCCTATCTGGTCTTTGCGGGCGAGTTCACCGTGGGCTCGATCATTGCCGTGGGGATTTTGACCAGCCGCACGCTCGGGCCGCTCACGCAGCTATCGGGGACGCTGGCGCGGTGGGGCAATGTGAAATCGGCGCTGGCGGGGCTGGATGCGATTGCGCTGGCAGAGCAGGACGAGGCCGAGGGGCGCAGCTATTTGCGGCGGACGTCCCTGACCGGGGCCTATGAGCTGCGCGAGGTGCAATTTGCCTATGACACAGGGGCTGCGCCGGTTCTGGATATTCCGGGGTTGATCATTCAGCCCGGTCAGGTGGTGGCGGTGCTGGGCACCAACGGGTCGGGGAAATCGACCTTTCTTAAGCTCTTGTCGGGGCTTTACGCCCCAAGCCGGGGGCGGTTGATGCTGGATGGTACCGATATGGGGCAGATCGCGCCGCGCGATTTGCGCCGGATGATCGGCTATCTGGGGCAGGATGTGCGGCTCTTTACCGGCAGCCTGCGTGAGAACCTGAACCTGACCTTGCTGGAGCGCGATGACGCGCGGTTGATGCAGGCGTTGGAGTTTGCCGGGCTGGGGCCGTTTGTGCGCGGTCATCCCAAGGGGCTGGATCTGGAGATCCTTGACGGCGGTCAGGGGCTGAGCCAAGGGCAGCGGCAGTCGATCGGATGGGCGCGGCTGTGGTTGCAGGACCCGGCGGTGTGTCTGCTGGACGAGCCGACGGCGGCGCTGGATCAGACGCTGGAGCGCACGCTGGTGAGCCGGCTTGAGACATGGCTCAAGGGGCGCACGGCGGTGATTGCGACGCACCGGATGCCAATTCTGAGCCTGACAAGCCGCACGCTGATCCTGCAAGCTGGACGGATGGCGGTGGACGGGCCGCGCGATCAGGTGCTGGCGCATCTGGCGCAGGCGGCAGGCACCGGGCCGGGAGGGGCATGACATGAGCGACGTCGGCACGCGCAGCACCGCAAGCATTCTGGCGGAATTGAACGGGCGCTTGCGCGGTCCGAGCCTGATGGTCTGGCTCTGTGCGGCGAGCGTGTGGATCTTTATCCTCTGGGCGGCCTTTGCCTGGATTGACGAGATCGTGCGCGCGCCGGGCGAGTTCATTTCCACCTCGCGGCCGCAGATCATCCAGAACCTCGAGGGCGGGATTCTGGCGGAATTGCTGGTGCAGGAGGGGGATGTGGTGGCGCGTGGCGATGTTTTGGCGCGGCTGCATGATACCCGGTTTAATTCGGAAGTGGCGGATTTGCAGGATCAGATTGCGGGTCTTGAAGTGCGGCAATTGCGGCTGGAGGCGGAATTGGCGGGGCAGTTCGATTTCGTCGTGCCCGAGGCGCTGGCGGAGCGGGCGGGGGAAATGGTGGCCTCGGAACGCGCGCTCTTGCGGGCGCGGCAGGAGGATTTCGTCAAGAGCAGTGAGGGCGCCAAGCGGGTGATGCAGCAATCCGCCGAGGAAAAGCGGCTGTTGGAAGGGCTGCTCGAGAAAAAGATCGTGGCCTTGATCGAGGTCACGCGTGCCCGCAAGGCGCATGCGGATGCCGAGAAACGCTATGACGAGATCGTGACGCAAGCCGAGTTGGAGCGGGCCGAGGCCTATTCCGAGACCTTGAAGGAATTGGCGACGCTGCGCCAGAACCTGCGCGCGAGTCAGGATCAGCTCAATCGCACCGTGCTGTTGAGCCCGTTGCGCGGGGTGGTCAACAATCTGAGCGTGACGACCATCGGCGGCGTGGTGCGCCCCGGCGAGGAAATTCTGGAGATCATTCCGCTCGATGAGGAGATGTTTGTCGAGGCGCGGGTCGAGCCGCGCAATATCGCCAATATCCGGCGCGGGCAGGAGGCGACGATCAAGCTCACGGCTTATGATTACACGATCTATGGCACCCTAAAGGGGCGGGTCGATTTCATTTCTGCCGATACGTTCAAGGATGAGCGGGCGCGCGATCCCGATGGCGATCCGCATTACAAGGTCTCGCTGCGGGTGGATATGGGCGCGCTGACGCCCCGGCAGGCGGGGATCGAGATCCGGCCCGGCATGCAGGCCGAGGTGGAATTGCACACCGGCGAAAAGACCGTGCTGCAATATCTGCTGAAACCGCTCTACAAGAGTCAGCAGGCGCTGCGCGAGCCGTAAGAGGCGGAGCGGCAGACGTGAAAAAGGCGGCGATGGCACGGGGCCACGCCGCCTTTTTAATGTCTGGTCCGGATCAGCCTTCGGCGGGTTTCGGCGCGGCGGGGGCTGCGGCGGCGGGCGCTGCGGGCTTGGGGGCCGATTTGTTGCCGGTCAGGGGATCGTCCTGACGCTGCACCGAGCCTTCGAAATGCGCGCCGCTCTCGATGGCGATGGTCTTGTGGATGATGTCGCCTTCGACGCGGGCGGTCGAGGTCAGGCGCACCTTGAGGCCACGTACACGGCCCACGATGCGGCCGTTGATGACCACGTCATCGGCAATCACTTCGCCCTTGATCGTGGCGCCTTCACCAACGGTCAGCAGATGCGCGCGAATGTCGCCCTCGATCGAGCCTTCGACCTGAATATCGCCGGTGGTCTTGAGGTTGCCGGTCACGTGCAGGTCCGAGGACAGCACCGAGGCGGGCGGCTTGGCCTTGGGGGCCGAGGCCTTGAATTCCGTATTCAGCGCGTCAGGCCGCGCCGAATCGAGCCGGTTCTCGGAGGCAGCCGGTTTGGCCTCTGCGGGCTTTTGCGCGGGTTCGTTGATTTTGCTCTTAGAAAACATTGTTTGCAGCCTTGATGTATATCATGGGGTTGACGGACTTGTCGCCGACGCGGACCTCGTAGTGTAGATGTGTGCCCGTAGAACGTCCAGAGTTGCCCATATCACCAATCCGCTCGCCACGCGAGACCCTTTGCCCGACGTTGACACGGATTTGCGATAGATGAGCATAGCGGGTCTCGATGCCGAAGGCGTGCTGGATCTTGATCAGGCGGCCATAGCCCGAGAGCCAGCCTGCGTGCGTGACGACGCCATCGGCGGTGGAATAGATCGGCGTGCCATGGGCCCCGGCAAAATCGGTGCCTTCGTGCATCCGGCCCCAGCGCATGCCATAGCCCGAGGTGAAGCGGAACGCGCTCTTGACGGGCAGGGCAAAGGGCGCCTTTTGCGCGGCAATGCGGTAGAGGTTCAATTCGTCCATACGGCCAAGGATGCGGTTGGCGCGCTCGGCATCAAGCGAGGCCTCATCGCCACGGGTGGAGAACGACAGCGGCATGAGCGGGCCGCCCTGACCGGAATAGCCCCGGCGCACGGTCTGGAGAAGGCTGTCGGTGTTGAGGCCTGCGGCGCGGAACATCTTGTCGAGCGGTTCGACCGAGATGGCCATGGCATCTTCTAGTTGGCTGAAGATCTGGTCGTTCTGATCCTTGAGCAGTTCAAGTTCCAGGGCCATTTCCTCGGCCTTGAGGAGAGCATCCTGGGCATTGGCAATGGTTGTGTCACGCTCTTCGGCGGCATCGTCGAGGGCTGCGGTCAGGAAATTGACCGTGGCATCGGTGCCGGACTCCGCGTCGGGCCCAACGCCCGCGCCGCCCGTTGATTGCATCGAGAGGGCCAGTTGCTCGGCCTCTTCGCGGGCCTCTTCGCGCTCGGACATGGTGCGGCGGAGGGTGGACTGGATCACTTCGATCCCAGTTTCCAATTCGCGGCGGCGGGTTTCGGAGGCCAGCAATTCGGATTGCATCAACGAAATCTGTTCGAGCGCAGAGGAAAACCGCTCTTGTGCGGCAATCGCCTCTTGGGCGCGCTTGTCACGCTCGGAAGAGAGCGCGTTGAGGCGGTTTTCATAGGTGCGCTGATCGCGCTTGGCCTGCTCGCGGAAATTGCCGGCACCGATGTTGTCCATCACGAGGACGGAGGTGGCGATGATCGACCAGGCGATGATGGCCGAGGCCCCGAGAAAGGCAAAAAGCTGGGTTGAGGGGCGCAGACGGATGAAGCGCGTATCGTTATCGGATCGCAAAAAGACCCGGCGTTCGGGAAAGTATCTTTCAAGGATCGTATGAATTTTTATCGCAAGTCTTGTTCTCACGCGCTCAATGTCCCTGTTGCCCCTACGGTCGTCCCTTGCGGTGCCGGATTGGTTTCAGGCGCCGCAATGAAACGTGATTAGCCAGCAGGGTGGCTTTGGGCAAGATTTTTGACCAATCCTCAGGCGGGGCTGGGCTGTTTCCCGCCAGAGCGGCGGAAATTCGCCGATAGCATATGCCGAATTTCAACCCCTGATTGAGCCGCTCTCGGTAAGAGGCCAGTAAAAGTCGGGCGGGATGCCCGCCTCGGCGCGCTTTTCCTCGTTGAAGGGCGGTTTGAGCGCGCCGTGGAAGTAGCGGCGGACGAGATCATGAAAGGCGGTCTTGGGGTCGATGTCATGGCGACCGCAGAGAAAGTGGAACCATTTGGAGCCATAGGCCACGTGATGCACCTCTTCGGCGTAGATCACCCGCATGGCGGCGACGGCGGCGGTCTCGCCTGCGCGCTCGAAGACCTCGATCATGCCGGGGGTGACATCAAGGCCGCGCGCCTCGAGCACCATGGGCACGACGGCGAGGCGGCCAAGGAAATCCTGCGCCGTGTCTTCGGCGGCGCGCCACATCCCGGCATGGGCAGGCAGGGCACCATAATGGCTGCCCATTGCCTCAAGACAGTCGCGTATCATGTTGAAATGCTTGGATTCCTCATCAGCGGACTTGACCCAGTCATCGTAGTATCCAAGCGGCATCGGCGTGTCGGCAAAGCGCGCGATGATATCCCAGTGCAGGTCCACGGCGTTGAGCTCGATATGGGCCACCGCATGCAGAAGCGCGATGCGCCCCTGCACCGAGCCGGGGCGGCGGCGGGGCACGTCGCGCGGGTCGAGGAGTGCGGGCTGTTCGGGGCGGGCGGGGCGCAGGGGCGGCTGGGCACGCCCCAAAGGAATGTCGCGCCCCGCTGCGCGGGCGGCAAACCACGTCGCGGCATGGGCGCGCGAGAGGGCCGTCTTGGCGCGGCCGTCGCTGGTCGAGAGCACCGCGACGGCCATATCTGTCAGGGTGAGGTCGCTCACAGCGCCTTGACCGCGTCCAGCACCTCTTCGGCGTGGCCGGGCACCTTGACCTTGCGCCAGACGCGGGCGATGCGCCCCGCGCCGTCGATCAGGAAGGTCGAACGCTCGATGCCGAAGTATGTCTTGCCATACATGCTCTTTTCCGCCCAGACGCCAAAGTCTTCGCAGACCTGCGCGTGTTCGTCGGACAAGAGCGGCACGGTAAGGGCATGTTTGGACTGGAATTTTTCGTGACTGGCAAGGCTGTCCTTGGAAATGCCCATCACTGTAACCCCGGCGGCGTCGAACTGATCCTTGAGGGCGGAAAAGGCGACCGCCTCTTTGGTGCAGCCGGAGGTATCGTCGCGCGGGTAGAAAAACAGCACAACCGCGCCGGGACGCAAGGCCGAGAGCGTAACAGGATCACCACCGGCGCGCGGCAGGGTGAAATCGGGGGCCATTTCGGATGTATCAGGCATGGGGTATCCTCTGGGATGAAAATTGTGAATTCCATATTAGGACGCAAGAGACCAGAATAAAGCCACGAGGCAGAAGAGAGGCGCAGCATGCGCCCGAACGGATAGGATGAGCACGCAGCCGACACAAGAGCAGGGCACGGCGGAAACGACGGAGCCTGCAATCCAGACCCAGAAACGCGCCCGCAAGGGGCGGCGTGTGCTGCGGCATGTGATGCAGTTCTGTTTTTCCTGCGCGGTGCTGGTGGTTGTGCTGGGCCTTGGGGTGGCGATGAGCATCGGGGCGAGCCTGCGCGCGCCCGACTGGGTGCAGGAGCGGATCGCCGCGCGGATTGATGCGAGCGTGCCGGGCTATGCCCTGCGCTTTGGCGAGATGTCGCTGGTGGTGGGCGAGGATCTCGTGCCGCGCGTGGCGTTGCGGGATGTGGTTCTGGCCAATCTCGACGGTGTAACGCTGGTCACGCTGGGAACACTCTCGGTGACGGTGGCACCGGCGCCGCTCTTGCGCGGCGAGGTGCAGCCCGAGGCGGTGCATCTGTCGGGGGCGCGGCTGGGGCTGCGGCGGCTGGCGTCGGGCGAATTCGCCATCATGTTCGAGGGCACGGGGCAGGGCGGCACCTTCAACGAACAGATGGATGCGCTCTTTGCCCGGCCGCAACTGGACGCGCTGACCCGCGTGACGGCGGACAATCTGACGCTGCGCTATGAGGATGCCCGTGCGGGCCGTGCCTGGAGCGCGGATGGCGGGCGGCTGGAGTTGATGCGTGCGGGCGACGAGATCACCCTGCGCGGCGATGTTGCGCTGCTTGGCGCGCGCGATTATGCGACCACGCTGGCGGTGAATTACACTGGCCGCATCGGCAGCAAGGCGGCGGAATTTGGGGCCACGTTCGAGGATATGCCTGCGGGTGACATCGCCGGGCAATCGCCCGCTCTCGCCTGGCTTGGGGCGTTGGAGGCCCCGATTTCGGGGGCGCTCCGGGCTGGGGTCGATGGAGAGGGGCGTCTGGGCCCGCTAAATGCGACGTTGCAGATTGGTGCAGGCGTGCTGCAGCCCACGCCCGCCACGGCGCCGATCAAGTTCCGCTCGGCGCGCAGCTATTT
>NZ_JAGPVV010000271.1 GCF_018066915.1 Roseovarius sp. | reverse complement strand
GAGCGTTTGACCACCGCATCGAGATCATAGCCAATGCCCTCGGCCTTGAGCCCGAATTCCTTGGCGCGGTGCATCAGGTGAAACACCTCGGACGACCGCAGCATCGCCTTGGTCGGGATACAGCCCCAGTTGAGACAAATGCCCCCCATATGCTCGCGCTCGACAATAGCGACCTTCAGGCCCAGTTGCGCGCCCCGGATCGCAGCCACATAGCCCCCCGGACCCGCCCCGATTACGATCATGTCATAGGTAGTCGATGCCATGCGGCCCTCCGTTTCCAAATTTAGTTTGCCATTAAACTATTTTGCCCCATCTCGCAACGCGACATGATTGACCGACTGAACAAACATTTGTCAGGCGTGTCTTTCCGGCAATTCGGAACGCAGGACTTGGTCGCGGATCACGCCGCCTGCATGATCCGCCGCAGGGTGCCACCATAGCCGCCCTCGGCCTCGAATGCCTGCTCCTGCGCGGTTGAACGCCGCTCAAGCGCGGCATTGCGATAGGGAAAGCGGCCAAACTGGCGGATGACCTCGCGATGCGCGCGCGCATGCGTCAGGTTCTGCGCCCCATGCTCGGGCATCCGCTCGCACATCAGGCGCACGCACCGCTCTTGATCGCAGAGGTTCTCGGAATGCATCAAGGGCAGGTAAAAGAACTGCCGCGCCGGTTCGTCAATCCGCATGTCCCAGCCGCGATTGATCGCCACCTTGCCTGCCGCCAGCGCCTGTTGATCGGTGGCAAAGGCGCGGGCATCGTCCCGGAACATGTTGCGCGGGAATTGATCGGACAGGATCACATAGGCCAGCATCCCGTTGGGATAGGTCAGCCACAGACCATGCGCCCCCTCGCGGGCATTCTCCCATGCTGCCAGAAACCGCTCCCGCACCTCGGCATCCAGCGCCTCGGACGCCTTGTACCACCCCGCCGGTCCGACCTCATCCAGCCAGAAACGCAGCACGTCGTCGGGTGTGACCATAGGGGAACTCCTCATTGACCTATGACGTTTTCAAGACGGTAACGGGATTTCCCCCCGTTCCACAGTAACATAATGCTACAGAAGGGACATATTTTTCAGATTTCAATCCTCTTTCGCCTCTTGCGCGGTTTCAATGGCATATTCTTGCGCAAATTCCACCGCCATGGGCGAAGAAGACGGCGACACCGGCATATAGCGGTCGGTTTCGCGCACCGCCGGGGCCTTGCGCTGCGTCATCCGATAGATCGCATAGGCCACCATCGCGAACATCAGCACCGCGATATAGAGGAAATAGCCCCCCGGCCCCATCACCCCCATCATCCAGCCCACCATCAGCGGTCCTGCGATGGCTCCCAGCCCGTTGATGAACACCATGCCACCCGCCGCCGCCGCCATATCCTCATGCGCGAGAAAGTCGTTGGTATAGGCAATCAGCAGCGAATAGAGCGGGTTCGACGTGCCCCCGACGACAAAGGCCGCCAGCAACAGAAACCAAAAATTATCCCCCAGCACCATCCCGATGACCGCGCCAATGCCGGTGCCCAAGGACACCGCCGCAATCAGCTTGCGCCGGTCCATCCGGTCCGACAGCCACCCGAGCGGATATTGCGCCACCACAGCGGCCACGTAAAAGGACGCCACAAAAGCCGAAATTTGCCCGACACTCAGCCCCGCTTCGGCACCGTAAACCGCCGCCATCCCAAATTGCGCGGCAAAGACGCCGCCCGTCAGCAGCATCCCCACACAGCCCAGCGGCGAAATTTTCATGATCTGCCGCAGCGACAGCGGCTTGGTCGTGCCAAAGGCAGGCGTCGGGCTGACCGACAGCAGAATGGGCGCAAAGGCCAGCGACACCAGAACCGACGGGATCACGAAGAGCACATAGCCCGACGGGTCCGCCAGCACCATCAACCCCTGCGCCGACACAATCCCGATCATCTGCACGATCATGTAGAGCGACAGCGCCTTGCCGCGCGTGGCATTGGTGGCAGAGTTGTTCAGCCAGCTTTCGGCCGTCACATAAACGCCCGAGAAACAGAACCCGATCAGCACCCGGCCAATCGACCAGGCCCAAGGCTCAGTAATGGTGGGATAGAGGATCAGCACCGCCGAAATCATTGACCCCAGCGCGGCAAAGACCCGTACATGCCCGACCCGCCGGATCATCTCCGGCGCCATCCGAGAGCCAAAGAGAAACCCAACGAAATAGGACGACATGACCACCGACATCTCGTAGGTCGAAAACCCTTCGAGCGCGCCGCGCACCCCCAGAAGCGTGCCTTGCATGCCATTGCCGACCTGCAACAACATCATGCCCAGCAAGAGGGCCCAAGCCCCCGACAGCACCTGAAACATCGCGCTCTCCTTGTTCTTCGGGATCAGCCTAACAGATGCACCACCACGAGGCACCCCAAAGACGACTTACTCTGTCCCTTGCGCGCCCCGCCTGTCAGGCTTTGCCGCAGGGATCAACAGCGATGCGTCCCCGTAAGAGAAAAAGCGATAGCGCTCCGCCACCGCATGCGCATAAATCCGCCGGATCGTATCCGCCCCCATCAGGGCAGAGACCAGCATCATCAGCGTCGATTTCGGCAGGTGGAAATTGGTCATCAGCGCATCGGTCACGCGGAATTCGAACCCCGGATAAATGAAGATATCCGTATCCCCCGACCAGGCCGCAATCTCGCCCGTGGCCCGCGCCGCCGTTTCGATCAGGCGCAGCGCGGTGGTGCCCACGGGAATGATCCGCCCCCCCGCCGCGCGCGTGGCGGCAATCTCTGCGGCGGCCGTGGCACTCACCTCACCCCATTCGGCGTGCATCTTGTGCGAGGTCACATCCTCGACCTTGACCGGCAGAAACGTGCCCGCCCCCACATGCAGCGTGACATGGGTAAACCCCACCCCCATCGCCGCCAGTTCCGCCAAGAGCGCCTCGTCGAAATGCAACGAGGCCGTGGGGGCCGCCACCGCTCCCGGCGCCCGCGCCCAGACGGTCTGATAATCCACCTTGTCCTGCTCATCCGCCGGACGGCGCGCGGCGATATAGGGCGGCAGCGGCATCGCCCCCGCCTCGGCCAGCGCCGCATCGAAATCGTCGCCCTTGAGGTTGAACCGCAGCCGCCCTTGCCCCTCGTCCTTGGCCTCGAGCACCGCAGACAGCCGGTCGGAAAACACGATTTCCTCACCCTCGTTGATCTTCTTCAGCGGCTTGATCAGCGCGCCCCATGTGCCCTCCGTCCCCGGCTCCAACAGCGTGACTTCGATCTTGGCCGCCGTGTCCCCCTGCGCCCCTGACCGATGGCGGAGACCGCTCAACCGCGCGGGGATCACCCGCGTGTCATTCAGCACAAGCCGGTCGCCGGGCCGCAACCACCGCCCCAGATCAGCCACCCCCGCATCGGTGATCGCATCACCTTCCGCCACCAGCAACCGCGCCGCGCGCCGGGGTCTTGCGGGGCGCGTGGCAATCAACGCCTCCGGCAAGTCAAAATCGAAATCCGATAGCTTCATCTGTCCTGTCTTTGGTGAATATCCTGCGCCTCACGCTCGACCTTGTCCTCGACCTGTCCCGAGGTGGCCGCACGCCCTGTGCCCACCGTTGGCGCAGGCCGCCGGAACATCTCGCGCAGAAAGCCCGGTGCCAGCGCCGAGAGCGGGTTGACCGACACGTCCGGGTCCGAAGACAGCCCCGTGAGCGTGTAATTCATCCCGATAAGCCCCTCGCCGGGCCGGGTAAAGGCCTCTCCGATCCCGTTGAGCAGATAGACCGGCGACACCACGCCCTGCATGTCCATCCGCTTGTCGGCAAGACCGTAATAGCCATCCATCGAAATCCCGACCGAGGCCCCCACCGCGCTGCCTTCCAGCAGGATCAACCGATCCGGCGTCAGGCGAAACCGCGCATCGACCCGGCCAAAATGCAGCCCCTGCCCATAGAACTGCTCCAAGAGCCCGACAACGCTGACCGTATTCAGCAGCGCCGCCAGCGCCGGGGCCTCCTTGACCCGCACCTGATCAATCCCGAGCACCCCGTCATAGCTTCCGGGTTCCGGCGCGGGCGTCAACACAAGCTCCAGCGCCCCCTCGCGCGCCTGCCGCAAGAGGCCTGCCGCCTTGAGAAGGCCCCCGGCGTCGTCCGACCTGATCCGATAGGCGCTGCGCCCTCCCATCGGCACCACCTGCCCCGAAACTGGCGCGGTGCCATTCAACAGCCCGGTGAAATTGCCACTCGTGCCGCCCGTCGTGTCGAGATCGGCGCGGAACTCGGTCAGCGCCAGACCCTCCGAAATCTGCAACCGCTCCAGCCGCAGCGCGACCGGCACACCGCCGCCACCGCTGTTGCCTTCGGCCCCGCCGCCACCGCCGAGCGATGTCTGGCGCAGATCGACCGTGCCACCCGTCACCTCGACACGCGGCGCGACCCCTGCGCCCCGCCCGACCAATGCCACCGGCGCATCGAACCAACCGCCCAGCGTGACCCGGCTGAACTCGGCCCGGTCCAGCCCGCCGCCCGCGTTCAGGCTCACCCGCCCGCGCGCCTCGAGCCCGGCACCGCTCAGACCCAGCGCCGTAATCTCGGGCACCGGCCCCAAGCGGCCCGTCACATCCAGCCGCCCGCGCTGCGTCGCCCCCAGCGCCCAATCCAGTTGCGGCAGCCGCAGACCGATTCCCGCCAGATCCGAGGTCAGCGCAAATTCCGGCGCTTGCCCCTTGGCAAAGCCGATCTCCATCTCGCCTTGCCCTGCGCCCGACAGGCTCCCCGGTGGCAGGCCGATGCCGAACTCGTCCAGAAACCGCTGCGACAGCTCGATCTGCCCGCGCACCCGGCTCTCGCCCTGCGGATTGCCACCAATGGCCATCTGCCAACTGCCGCGCACCGGCACCGCCCCGACCTGCGCTGCGCCGCCAATCTGCAAATTCGTGTTGCTCGCCTCGACTGTCAGACGCTCCGCCGCCAGCACCCGCCCCTTGATGAGCGTGTCGCTGCGCACGTCGCTCAGCGTGCCGCCAAGGTCAAAGGCCACCTCTTCCGTGGTCAGCCGCTTCTTCAAGAGGAACGTCAACTGACCCGCCAATTCGGCCTGCCCCTCCGCCACTGTCACCGGCTGCCCGGCCTTTTGCAGGAAGCGAAAGGGCGGCGCATCGAGCAGCGACAGCGCCGCCGTGATCGTGCTCCGGGTCCGCAATACGGCCTCTGCGGGGCTTTCCTTGATCCGCACATCGGGAATGATGAAACTCGTGCCCGACACGTCAATGGCACCGCCCTCGTCGGCCACCACCTGCCCACGCTCGGCATGGATCACAAAGCGGTTGTCATAGAGCGACGCCCGCCCAGAGGCCCCCGTCATGGGCGGCACGTCGCGGACATAAACCGTTTCCAGATCCGCGAAATCAAACCCAAGGTAGAACTCGGGGCGATGTTCGGGCAAGAGGCGCAGGGCAAACTGAATGTCCCGCAGATCGGCCTTGGCCACGTTCTGCGCGATCCAGTCGCGCGTATTGGCCTTGGCGGCGCGGGGCCAGAGCGCCATCAACCGCTCCGGGGCCAGCCCGTCCATCTCGCCTTCCAGCGCGATATCCCACCCCGCCTCGCTGCCCCGCGCCTCGCCGCGCGCCCGCAGGTATTGACCCTGATCGCTCAGGGTCAACTCTCCGATGGTCAGCACAAAGGGTTGCAGCTTCAGCCGCAGCGCCACCTGCGCCTGCTCGAATCGGATCGGCTCCGGGTAGAGATCGGCCGGGTCCGCCACCACATCGCTCACCCGGATCTGCGCCTGCAATTCGCGCGGCCAGCCGGCCTCCATCCCCACCAGCCGCGCGGTGCCCTCGGCCCGCGCCTGCCCCCAGGCGCTATCCACCGACAATTCGGTAAAGCGGATTTCCTGCACCATCGGATCATAGGTCAAATAGCTGCGCGCCGAGCGGAACTTGATCGGCGCCGTGGCGGGCGTGGGCTGCAGCACGCCTGCACCAATCTGCAACGTGGCATTGAGCGGGCCCAGACGCCCCTCGCCATCGACCGCCGCCCTCAGCGCGCCTGAAATCGGTGCCTGCATCGCCCCAAGCCAGGCGAGAGCGGGCGATTGCCCGGCGATGTCACCCGCTGGCATATCCTCGAACGTGGCGCCAAATTCCGCCGCCTTGCTGCCGATCCGGCCGGTGTAATTCACCGCCAGCGTGGTCGCATAATCGCGCGCGCCAAGGAGCGCCACATCGCCGCGCAGGGTGATCTC
>NZ_JAGPVV010000264.1 GCF_018066915.1 Roseovarius sp. | reverse complement strand
GGTCATGCCCCATGGTGCGGCCCTTGCCATAGGCCCCGCCTTCGGGACGGAAGGGACCGGTGACGGGGGTCAGATCCGCCCCCAGATGCGCCAGCATCGCCTCGATCACATGGTCACGCCGGATCGTCAGGTGAACCGCGCCGATCTGACAGGGCGTGTGCCGGTTGCCGATATGCCAGGCCAGCCGCGCCAGATCGCCGCGCACCTCAATGAGGTCCTCCGGGGCCGCCTCGACGCCCACCGCGCGCCCATCGTCGAGCGCAAAGCCCCAGTGATCGTCCAAGTTCGTCACCTCCGCCAGATCGACCAGAAAGGCGAGGCCGCCCCGCCCCACCAACCGCTTGCGCCGCATGAGCCGCGCGTCATAGTCGAGCACGACCGTATCGGCGATCTGCGCGGGGGCGTCATGCAAGAGGCGGCGGGCGGTGGGCAGATCGGTCATGGTTGGGCTTTCAGAACATGAAATAGCGTTGCGCGAGCGGCAGTTCAGAGGCCGGTTCGCAGGTGAGCAATTCGCCATTGGCGCGCACTTCGTAGGTTTCGGGATGCACCTCGACCTCGGGTGTCAGGCTGTTGTGGATCATGTCGCGCTTGGTGATCTTGCGGGTATTGGCGACGGCCACGGTGTCCTTGGCCAGCCCGAGTGCAGCGCCGATCCCGTCCGCCTGCGCCGCTGCGCTGACAAAGAGCACCGCCGAGCGTTCGACCGCCCGCCCATAGGCCCCGAACATGGGCCGCGAATAGACCGGTTGCGGTGTGGGAATGGACGCATTGGGATCACCCATCTGCGCCAGCACGATAGAGCCGCCCATCAGCACCATTTCCGGCTTTGCGCCGAAAAACGCCGGGTCCCAGAGCACAAGATCGGCGCGTTTGCCGGGCGTGACGCTTCCGATATGGGCGCTCATCCCGTGGACGATGGCGGGGTTGATGGTGTATTTGGCGATATACCGCTTCACCCGCATATTGTCGTTGTCGCCGGTTTCCTCGGCCAGCCGCCCGCGCTGCTTGCGCATTTTCGAGGCGGTCTGCCAGGTGCGGATGATCACCTCGCCCACGCGCCCCATGGCCTGACTGTCCGAGGCCATGACCGAAAACGCGCCCATGTCGTGCAGGATATCCTCGGCGGCGATGGTTTCGCGGCGGATACGGCTCTCGGCAAAGGCCACATCCTCGGGGATCGCCTTGTCGAGGTGGTGACAAACCATCAGCATGTCGAGATGCTCTTCGATGGTGTTGACGGTATAGGGCATGGTCGGGTTGGTCGAGGAGGGCAGGATATGCTCATACCCTACCACCTTCATGATGTCTGGCGCGTGTCCACCACCTGCGCCCTCGGTGTGAAAGGCATGAATCGTGCGTCCCTTGATGGCGGCAAGCGTGTTTTCCACAAAGCCGCTTTCATTCAGCGTGTCGGTGTGGATCATCACCTGCACATCCATATCATCGGCAACACTCAGGCAGCAATCAATCGCACCGGGCGTGGTGCCCCAATCCTCGTGCAGCTTCATCGCGCAGGCCCCCGCGCGGATCATTTCGATCAGCGCCTCGGGTTGGCTCGCGTTGCCCTTGGACGAGAGGCCGAAATTCATCGGAAAGGCATCCAGCGATTGCAGCATCCGCCCGATGTGCCACGCCCCCGGCGTGCAGGTGGTGGCAAGCGTGCCATGGGCCGGGCCGGTGCCGCCGCCCAGCATGGTGGTGATGCCGGAATGCAGCGCATCCTCGATCTGTTGCGGACAGATGAAATGGATATGCGCGTCAAACCCGCCGGGGGTCAGGATGCGGCCCTCTCCGGCGATGATCTCGGTTCCCGGTCCGATGATGATATCCACGCCCGATTGCGTGTCGGGATTGCCCGCCTTGCCGATTGCGGCAATGAGGCCATCCTTCAGGCCGACATCTGCCTTGGTGATCCCCTGATGATCGACGATGAGCGCGTTGGTGATGACGGTATCCATCGCCCCGCCCGCGCGCGTGGTTTGAGATTGCCCCATGCCATCGCGGATCACCTTGCCGCCGCCGAATTTCACCTCTTCGCCGTAAGTGGTCAGATCACGCTCTACCTCGATGATGAGGTCGGTATCGCCAAGGCGCAGCCGGTCGCCCGTGGTAGGGCCATACATGGCCGCATAGGCAGCGCGGGGGATCGCGTAGGGCATCTAGAGGTCTCCCATCACCAGTTGATTAAAGCCGAACACCCGCCGCGCGCCGCCGTAAGGGATCAGCCGCACCTCGCGGCTTTGCCCCGGCTCGAAACGGACGGCGGTGCCCGCAGGGATATCCAAGCGCTGCCCGCGTGCGGCGGTGCGGTCGAACGCAAGCCCGCTATTGGCCTCGGCAAAGTGATAATGGCTGCCCACCTGCACCGGCCTGTCGCCGGTATTGGCGACCATCAGCACGGTCACGGGCGCGTCTGCGTTGAGAGTGATCTCGCCCTCGGCACAGAGCACCTCGCCGGGGATCATTTCCGCACCTTGGCCAGGACATAGCCCCCTGCCCCCGCAAGAACGCCGACCACGCCAAGCCACAGCGCGTCACTCCCATGCGGATGCAGATGCGGGCCGGAATGGGCCAGCGCCAGCGTCGGGGTGAGCAGGAAAAAGGCAACGGGATAGCGCATGATCGGGTCCTTTCAGCGGATGGGATTGTGAACGGTGACAAGCTTGGTGCCATCGGGAAAGGTCGCCTCGACCTGCACGGCATGGATCATCTGTGCGATGCCTTCCATACATTGCTCGGCGGTCACGACATGCGCGCCCGCCTCCATCAGATCGGCCACCGTGCGCCCGTCGCGCGCGCCCTCAACCACGTAGTCGGTGATCAGCGCCACCGCCTCGGGGTGGTTGAGCTTGACGCCCCGCGCCAGCCGCCCGCGCGCCACCATGGCGGCGAGGCTGATCAAGAGCTTGTCCTTTTCACGCGGGGTGAGGTTCATCGCGTAACTCTCCTAGATTTGCCAGACGCGGGGCAAGGGGCCGGTGCGCAGGGCGCGGACAAGGCGCATGATCTGGCGCTTGAGCGGCCAGCCATCGGCGGCCATGAGGCGGATCATCAGCTTGCCGTCAAAGCCTGAGGCGCCGCCCGTCACGCCCTCTTCGGTCAATTCCGCGCGGGCGCGCTCCACAGCATCCGCAGCCCCTTGCGCCACCAGCGCCAGCGTGGCAAAGGCCCGCGCCCCGCCCAGAATGGCGGGACCGGCGGTCAACGCCTCGGTGCCCAGATGCAGCGGCTCGATCAGCAGGGGGCGGCCCAAGCGCATGATCCGGCGCGTGTCGCGCAGGGTGACGTCGGCCAGCGTCTCGCCCATGGCCGCACGGCCTAGAACGATGGCCTCGAGCATGAGGCACGAGGCATCTTGCGCCAGTTCAATCACCGTCTCGCGGTGCAGGTGACTGCTGTCATAGAGGATGGTTTCCTGCGGCAGCCAATCCAGATGCGCGCCCGCCCCGACCGTATGCCGGACGCTGACATGCGCAGCCCCGCCCGTGCTGCGATACGCGCGCTCGGCTGTTTGCGTGGAGGCGGTGGCCCGGCATCCCGCCGCCAGATCAAGGCGATAGGCCAGCGTATCGCCGCCCGCCAGCCCGCCGGAGGTGTTGAGAAACACCACCTCTGGCCCAGATGCGCCGGGATGCACAAACGCCTTGGCCGATCCAACCTGATGCAACCGGTCAAGCCGCGCCCCCGCAGGGCCGGGCAAGAGGCCCACATGGGCCGCGCCGTGGCTACGCTGATGCAAGGGGACAGGACAGGCAGTCATGGGTGATTCCGGGTTGTGACAGGTCAGAGGCTACCGCTTGCGTCAGCCCCTGCCAGTGGCCGCGCGTGCCATCCCGGCATCGAACCCGCACGCCATTTGCATCTGCCTGTTTTTAGCGCACATCGCCCATCAAATGGACACTTCACGCAAGAGCCGCGCGCGCTCTACTGTCGCCGCCGGTTCGGACAGCCGCACCTCGCCCCGGTTCAAGACCACCAGATCATCCGCCAGCCCATAGGCGAAATCGAAATACTGCTCGACCAGAACGATGGCGATTTCCCCCTCGTCGCGCAGCAGGCCGATCACCTCGCCAATCTGCTTGATGATATTGGGCTGGATACCCTCGGTCGGCTCATCCAAGAGCAAGACGCGCGGGCGCGCGATGAGCGCGCGGGCGATGGCCAATTGTTGTTGCTGTCCGCCCGAAAGATCGCCGCCGCGCCGGTCCTTCATCTGTTCCAGCACCGGAAAGAGATCATAGATCCGCGGCGGAATCCGATGTTCGGATTTCGGGAGACAGGCAAATCCGGTCTCGAGGTTCTCGGTCACGGTCAGGAGCGGGAACACCTCGCGCCCCTGCGGCACATAGCCGATGCCCGCCCGCGCCGCCTGCGCTGCGCTGAGGTGATCGAGAACCACCCCATCCAGCGTGATGCGCCCCCCCGAATAGGGATGCCGCCCGGCGATGGCCTTGAGGAGGCTGGTCTTGCCCACCCCGTTGGTGCCCATCACCGCCGTCACGGCCCCCGGTCGCGCGGTCAGGCTGACGCCATGCAGGATTTGCGACGCGCCATAATGCAGCGTGAGGTTCTCGACGCTCAGCATCGCTCATCTCCCCAGATAGACATCAATCACCTGCTGGTTCTGGGTCACATGATCCAGACTGCCTTCGGCCAGAACCGAGCCTTCGTGCAGCACCGTCACCTTGCAGCCAAGGCGGCGGATGAATTCCATGTCATGCTCGATCACCACCACAGCGCGGGTTTCCGCCGCGCGTTTGAGAATATCGGTGGTATGTTCGCGCTCGGCCGGGGTCATCCCGGCGGCAGGCTCGTCCACCAGCAATAGACGCGGGTCCTGAGCCAGGAGCATGCCAATTTCCAGCCATTGTTTTTGCCCATGGCTCAACTCTCCGGCACGTCGCGGCAGCGCATCAGCGAGGCCGATTTCCTCGGCCAGTTCGGCAATCCGGGCGGTTGCGGTCTTGGAGCGGCGATAGAACAGCACATCGAACGGCCCACGCTTGGCCTTTAGTGCCATGGCGAGGTTTTCACGCACAGTCTGCGCCTCAAAGACCGTCGGTTTCTGAAACTTGCGGCCTATGCCTGCCCGCGCAATCTGGCTCTCACTCAGACCTAAGAGCGACACGTTCTTTTCGCCCCAGATCACCCGGCCCTCATCCGGTCGTGTCTTGCCAGTGACGATGTCCATAAAGGTTGTCTTGCCCGCCCCGTTGGGGCCGATCACAGCGCGCAACTCTGGCTCTGCCACCTGAATCGACAGGTTGTTGATGGCACGGAACCCATCAAAGGTGACAGAAACGCCCGAGACTTCGAGAAGCGTGGTCATGGTTTTCTCACGATCATGTCAAAGAG